>JAHCJK010000022.1 GCA_026184295.1 Planctomycetota bacterium | reverse complement strand
GCTGACGCAAGGCGGCGGCGGCATCGTCGCGTCTATCTCGACGACGACGTACCTCGACAGCCCGCCCGCCGTGGCCTTCATGAAGGACCTGCTCAAAGCCACCCGCACCGCCAAGACCACCTGGGGCGAAGCCCTCGTCAAGGCGCAGCAGGCCGCGGCGAAGAACGCAGGCGTCAAGGCCGGCAAATTCGCCGAAGAGAACGCCTACACCGACCTCGTGAAGTCCGAGTGCCTGCTCGGCGATCCGGCGTTGAAGGTCTTCGACGGCCGATGACGCGGGCTGCGGCGCCGCGAAATCCCCCGCCATCCTTTCGGTTCCGCCGCATTCCCCTGGACAAACGCGCCGGAAGATAATATTGTACTGTTAGGTAAGAAAGGAGGCGTCATGGGCGTTGGACGACCGCGAACGTTCGACACCGAGAAGGCGCTGGATTCGGCCATGCACGTCTTCTGGCGCAAAGGCTACGAGGGCGCGTCGCTCCCGGACCTGACCAAGGCCATGGGCATCAACCGGCCCAGCATGTACGCGGCCTTCGGCAACAAGGAAGAACTCTTCCGCAAAGCGATAGACCGCTACGGGCAGGTGCACGCGCGTTACATCGGCCAGGCGCTGAACGAACCGACCGCGCGCGCGGTGGCCGAGCGCATGCTTTTCGGGTCCGCCGAGCTGCTGAGCGATTCGAGAAATCCCGGCGGCTGCCTGATGGTTCAGGGCGCGCTGGCCTGCGGGAAGGACGCCGATCCGGTGCGCCGCGACCTCGCGCGCCGCCGCGGCGAAGGCATGGCCCGGCTGGAAGAGCGGTTCGAGCGCGCGGCGCGCGAGGGCGACCTGCCCGCGGGGACCGACGCGGCGGCGCTGGCGCGCTTCGTCTTTGCCGTGATCTACGGGATGGCGGTGCAGTCGGTCGGCGGCGCGGAGCGCGGTGAACTGCGCAAGGTCGCCGAACGCGCGCTGCTCGGCTGGCCCGCTTGAGTCAGCGTTCGGAGAGCGCGCGGAGTTCGGCGTCGGCCTGGCGGAGCCGGGTGCCGATGGCCGAAGCGAGGCGCGCGAAGACTTTGGCGGTGAGCGTCTCGTTCCGTTCGAAGTGCTTTTGAAGGCGCGCGCGCGACAGGACGTAGAGCTTCGCGTCGGCCTTGGCCTCGGCGTCGGCCGAGCGCGTCCCGCCGTCGAGAAACGCGAGTTCCCCGAAGAAATTTCCGCGCCCGATGGTCGCGAGGTGGTGGTTCTTCCCGCCTTCCAGCGGAAGCAGGATGCGGATGCTGCCGCTGCGCACGAGCAGGAGTTCGTCGCCGGCGTCGCCGAAGGCGAAGGCCTTGGCCCCCGCGGGCACGGCGCGTTCTTCCACGCAAGCGGCCAGCGCCGCGAGGCTTTCGGTGCCGAGGCCGTGGAAGAGTTCGAAGTCTTCGAGCGGGAGAGGTTCGGCTTCGCCGGGCGCGCGCAGGCCCTGGGCCTCGAGGATGCGGTCTTCCATCCATTCCAGCGCGGCGTCCTGGGTCTCGAAAAGGAGCACGCCGCCTTCGCGGCTGACGACGCCGAGCTGGACGAGGTAGCGTTCGAAATCGCGCGGCTGGCTGAGCGTCGAGGGCATGCCGCTGAAGAGCAGGCGCCCGCCGTGTTCTTCCAGTTGCGCGTTCATGCGTTCGAAGAGATGCGCGGCGGTGTAGTCGAGCGAATCGACGCGTCTCAGGTCGAGCAGGATGTACTTGCGGGCCTTCAGGTCCGGTTCGAGCTGCGTGTAGAGCTGGTCGGTGGTGCCGAAGAAGAGGTTGCCTTGGAGTTCGCAGAGGACGCCGTCGCCGCCGTGTTCCTTCAGCGCGGCGGTGAGGGCGGGCGGGCGGCGGGTCTTCGAGGAGGTCTCGGCGAGCGTGAGCTTGTTCCGCACGACCGAAGCGCGGATCAAGTCGCGCATGAAGAGCAGAATCGCGAGCGCCACGCCGACGCCGGTGGCCGCGATCAGGTCCGCGAAGATTGCGACGGCGATGACCGCGGCGATGACGGCGAAGTCCGATCGGCCGCCGTGCGTGCGCAGCAGCCGGAACATGCCCCGGTCGAACATGTTCCACGCCACCACGATCAGGATGCCGGCCAGCGCGCCGATGGGCACCCACGCGATGAGCGGGCCGAGCAGCAGCAGCGCGAGCAGCACGAACACGCCTTCGATGACCCCGGCGCGCGGGGTGCGCCCGCCGCTGGTCACGTTCACCAGGCTCGGGCCCATCGCGCCCGCGCCGGGCATCCCGCCGGCCAGGAACGAACAGAGGTTGCCCGCGCCTTGCGCGATCAGTTCGCGGTTGGAGTTGTGCCGGACGCGCATCATCGTGTCGAGGGCGACGCAGGATTTGAGCGTATCCACCGAGAGCAGCACCGAGAGCGTGAGCGCGGGGATCAGCATCAGCTTGGCGGCGGCCAGGTCCACGCCGCCGATCGAGCGCAGGCGATCGAGGGCCAGGTCGAGGAACGCGCCGCCGGTCTCGATGGGCCCGATGACGAGTTCGTTGCCCTGCAGCGTCCGCAGGGCGGGGAAGAAGATCGTAAGAACCTGGTACGCGGCGATCCCGCCCGCCAGCCCGACGATGGCGGCGGGCACTTTTTTCGTGAGCTTCGGCGCCAGGAAGACCAGCGCGATGGTGACGGCGCCGACGCCGAGGCTTTCCCAGCGCCACAGGCCGGGGGAGACGAGGCCTTGCGCCAGCGGCGTGTTCTTGGGCAGGCCCAGAATCTTGGGCAACTGGCCGAGCGCGATCAGCACGCCGACGCCGGAGAGGTAGCCGCTCACGACGGGGAAGGGGATGTACTTGATCAGCCGCCCGCCGCCGAGGAGCCCGTACAGGACCTGAAGCGCGCCGGAAAAGAGCGCGGTGACGGCCATCAGCGGCAGAATCCGATCGGGTGTCAGGCCGTCGCCGGCCAGCTTGGCGATCATGGCGGTCAGCACCGCCGAGGCGGGCGCGCAGGGGCAGGAGATCAGGCCGCCCGTGCGCCCGACGAACGGCGCGACCAGGCCCAGCGCGACCGCGCCCACCAGGCCGGCCATCGCGCCCATGCCGATGTACTGCGGCCCCAGCATCGAATAGGTGAGCACGCCGAAGGCGACGGAGGACGGCAGCGCGACGAGCATGGCGGCCAGGCCGCCCCAGAGATCGCCCGCCCACGAAGGTCCGGTTGTCCCTTTAGAAATGACGCACCTCGCCGCGCACGGTTGGATCGTTGCAGCGGCATTCTACCCGCCGGAGGTTCGGACGCCACGGGCGGAGGCGCGTGCGGGAGATTTTTTGCGCTAAACCGGGATTGCGCATGCGAACGACAAGCGCTACGGTGGTTTCGCGCGCAGGGCGCATCCGGTCCGCGGAAAGGGCAGAAGCCCGCCTGAGCCGTACACATCTCATACGACCTTCTTTCAGCCCGAGATGCGGACAACGGGCGGTTACGAAAGGAGGCCGCCATGGCTACCCCCGAACGGGGCACTCGTTCTCTTCCCGATCGCCCGAATCTCCGGCATCTCAAGGATCAGGCCAAGGACCTGCACAAGGCCGGCGGCGCGCCGTCGCTGTCCGACGCGCAGTTCCAGGTCGCGCGCGCGTACAGCTTCGAAAGCTGGCCGAAGCTGAAGGCCCACGTTGAACTGCTCGAGGAGACCGGGCAGTTGAAGGAGGCCATCGACGCCGAAGACCTGCCGCGCGTGATCGACCTGATGACGCGCAACCCCGCACTGCACCGCGCGCCGCTGGGCTACAACAAAAACGGGCCGCTGACCTGGGTGGCCGAATGCCGCACGGTCAAAGGTCCGCCGAGCCCCGCGCGCCTGGAGATGGCCGCGTGGATGATTGCCAACGGCAGCGACGTCCACCAGGGCGGCGACGGCCCGCTGATGCGCGCGGCGCTGAACGACCGCCGCATCCCCATGATGGAACTCCTGGTCGCGCGCGGCGCCGACGTGAACGCGCGCTGGAACGGCGCCTACCCGATCGTCTGCGCTCCCTGCGAGACCCTCGCGCCGGGCGCGCTCGCCTGGCTGCTCGATCACGGCGCCGATCCGCACGTGACATCCGAAAAGTACGGCACGCCGCTCGCCATGGTCCTGGGCACCTACGGGCGCGGCGCGAACGGCAAGCACGCTTGTCTGGAACTGCTCGCCGCCCGCGGCCTGACCCTGCCCGACACGCCCTGCATGGCCTTCCACCGCGGCAGCCTGGCGCTGCTGGAGGAACACCTCAAGCGAGACCCGGGCCTGCTCCGCCGGACCTTCCGCGAAGTGGAGATCTTCCCGCCCGATCTGGGTCTGAAGCCCGGCGACGGCCTGCACCTGACGCCCATCGCGGGGACGACGCTGCTGCATCTGGCGGTCGAATACGACGAGGCCGAGATCGCCGCGTGGCTGCTCGACCGGGGCGCCGATCCCAACGCGCGCGCCGAGGTGGACGCCGACGGCTTCGGCGGGCACACGCCGCTCTTTCATGCCGTGATCGCGCTGGGCACGCGCGACGACGCCAAGGCGCGCCTGTTGCTCGAACGCGGAGCCGATCCCAACGCGCGTGCGACCATCCGCAAGCAGTTGCGCGACATGGGCGACCCGGAAAAAGAGAAGATGTTCGAGTTCCACGGCGTCACGCCGCTGGGGTTCGCGCGGCGCTTTCAGGAACAGCGCTGGGTCTGCCAGCCGGTCCTGGACCTGCTCCGCGCGCACGGCGGCACCGAATAGCGTGGTCAGGCGGCGCGCGGCATGGTGGCGAATTTGCCGGTATAATAGGCATTTCGCGACCATCCGCGCATGGAATTGAGCCGGCTCCATAGCATAACTTCAATAATTTATACCGATTACGGAGAATAAATTCGCCGTGATCGGACGGCATTTTTCTGGTTTATGTAAAGAGGGAAGGCCGGTGGGCGCGGGCTTCCTTAGGGAACGAGCCTCTATTTAAGGAGTGTGCGCATGGGACGCATGAGCGGGGCGGTGGCGGGCCTTTGGGTTGCGCTCGGGCTGAGCGCCTGGGTGTCGCGCGCGCTGCCGGCGGCGGACGAGCCCGTGCCGAAGCCGGCCGAGCGCCTGGGCGCGGGGCTGATTCCGGACGAGCGCCTGGCGGACTGGCGGCCGGGCGTCACCGTCGGGATTCCGGGCGGCATTCCAAAGCGCGAGAAGCTGATCGACGTGACGCAGGCGCCGTACCACGCGGACAAGACCGGCGCGGCGGATGCTTCGGGCCCGATCATGCAGGCCGTCGCCAAGGCCGCGCCGGGCGAAGTCGTCTACCTGCCGGCCGGGATGTACCGCATCAACGGCGGCATCCGCCTCAAGAGCCACATCACGATCCGCGGCGACGGGCCGGGGAAGACGGTGCTGCTCGGGTACCAGCCGGCCGGGAGCATTATCGGCGTCGCGCTGGGCGACGGCGGCGACTGGTGGTACCCGCAGCGCTTGAAGCTCGATCTGGCCGGCAGCCACGCCCGCGGCGCGACCGAACTGAAGGTGGCCGATGCCAAGGGCCTGAGCGATTACCCCAACGGCGGCGTCGGGCAGGTCTGCCAGATCGCGATGAAGAACGATCCGAAGGTGCCCGTCGTGGTGCCCGCGCAGTTCGACTACCAGCGCAAGGTGATGGTCCGGCTGGCCGCGAAGACCGACGGCACGCTCACCGTTTCGCCCGCGCTGCCCTACGATCTTCCCGCCGCTCTCGCGCCCACGCTCCGTCCCGGCGGTCGCTGCGCCGAATGGGCGGGCATTGAGGACCTGACGGTAGACGGCGCGAACTCCACGACGCCCCACGCCCTGATCGGCATCGACGTCGCGTACGCCTGCTGGGTCCGGAACGTCGAGGCGCTTCGCGCGCCCAACTACAATCTTTCGGTGAGCGGCTCGGTGCAGTGCGAGGTGCGCCGCTGCCGCATCGCCAAGCGCAAGGGCGCGGGCTCCAACGGCGCGGGCGTGCTGGTCGGGCAGGTCTCGTTCTCGCTCTTCGAGGATAACATCGTCGCCGAACAGTTTCCGCACTTCGAGATCAACGGTTCGACGGGCAACGTGTTCGCCTACAATTATTGCCACGACAGCGACATCAACGGGATCGTGGGCGTCTCCATCTGCACCAATCACGGCGCACACAGCAGCTACAATCTGTACGAAGGCAACGTCTCGCCCAAGCTCCAGTCCGACGGCTACCACGGCAGCGCCTCGCACGACACCGTTTTCCGCAACCGCCTGCACGGGACCTCGCCCAAGACCGAACTCTTCTGGATCTGCGTGAACCTCAACCGCTTCACTCGCTGTTACACGCTGGCCGGCAATGTGCTGGGGGCCAAAGGCCACGCGTGGCAGTACGACAACGCGGAGAACGGCTACGGGTACGAACAGCATCTCCTTTATTCCTTCGGGATGCCCAACATGGGAAACGGCGGATTTTCTGGAAAGGTCCAGCCGAGCCAAGGGCGCCTCTGGGCCGACTGGGAAAAGCTCCATGCGAGCGCCCCGGGCAAGGGCCCCGGCCCCGGAGGCTTTCAAGAGCTGGATCTGGACGTGAAGGCCACCACCTTGCTGAAGGGAAACTACAACTACAAGGACAACGGCGTGCCGGAAAGCGAGGCGCTTGGCGGCGCGGCGCTGCCTCCGAGCCTGTACCGGAAGGAAAAGCCGGAGTGGTTCGGGGACCTGGCCTGGCCCGCGTTTGGACCCGATACTGAGTTTGAGAAAAACAAGATTCCCGCGCAGGTCCGCTTCGATGCGCTGCAGGCCGCCGAAGCTCCGGCGCCCGCGCCTTCCACCACGCCGGCCGGAGGGGAGAAGCGATGAGCGAGTCCACCACGTTGACTTCGGAAGAGCGGCGCCGGTTCGATCCGCCATCGGCTCCGCCCGCGCCCGAGACCTTGAGCGGCGACGAGCTGGCCTCGAAGTTGAAGAACAACGTCGCGTTCAAGCGGCGCGAGGGCGCGACCGACGACGGGCTGAAGCTGAGCCGCGCGGATATGGCGTGGTGGTCGGACGCCAAGTTCGGGATGTTCATCCACTGGGGGCTGTACGCGATTCCCGGCGAAGGCGAATGGCACATGCACTTCGGCGGGATGTCGCACGCGGATTACGCGAAGCTGGCCGACGAGTTCGTGCCGAAGCGCTTCGACGCGAACGCGTGGGCCGCCGCCGCCCTGGGCGCGGGTATGAAATACACGGTCCTGACCGCGCGCCATCACGATGGCTTCGCGCTCTGGGACAGCCCGGCTTCGCACGGGAACTACTGCAGTACGCGCACCGCCGCGAAGCGCGACTTCGTCGCCGAGTACACGCGGGCCTGCCGTGCGGCGGGGCTGCGCACGGGGCTGTACTATTCGCCGATGGATTGGCGCTTTCCCGGCTATTTCAAACCGCGCGAACTGCGCGAGAATGCGCTGCGGATGAAGCGCCAGTGCTACGGGCAGGTCGAAGAGTTGATGCGCAACTACGGCGCGATCGATATCCTCTGGTACGATGGCGCGTGGCTGGCGCATCAAGGCACCGACGCCGACGCGGCGTGGCTCTGGGAGCCGCTGAAGCTGAACGCGATGGTGCGCGCGTACCAGCCGAAGGCGCTCATCAGTCCGCGTTCGGGCTGGGAAGGCGACTTCGGAACCGACGAGGGCGGGCACGCCGCCGCCGGCCCGATGCTCGACTGGCCCTGGGAGAAGTGCTTGAACCTGAACCAGACGAGCTGGGGCTACACGCCCGAACAGAAGCTGATGACGCGCGACGAGGTCGTGCGCATGCTGGTGAACGTCGTCGGGCGCGGAGGCAACGTGCTGCTGAACGTCGGGCCCGACCGCGACGGCGAGATTCCGCCCGCGCACGTCGAACGCCTGCGCGAGGTCGGCGTCTGGCTGGAACGGTTCGGCGCGAGCATCTTCGGCACGCGCGCGGGGCCCTTTCAGCCCGTGGACGGAAAATACTGCGCCACGCGCCGCGGCCGCCGCGTGTACGTGCACGTGCTCGGTTGGGAAGACAGCGAGACGCTCGAACTTCCGGCACTCGCGCCGCGCGTAAGCGCGTGTTCGCTGCTGGGCGGCGAAGCGCTGGCGTACGAGCAGTCCGAGCAGGCCCTGCGCATCCGCGTTCCCATGGGCGCGCGGCAGACGCCGTGCACGGTGCTGGAACTGGAAACCGATCGCGAGGCCTGAGACGGGGGGCGCAAGCGTGACGCAGGGACCGGCCACGGTGGGCGGGTACGATCCGGCCATGCAGGCGAACGCGGCGGGCGCGGAGCCCCTCGCGTGGCACTCGCCGCTGGAGGCGCCGTTCCAGATCGCCGGATTCGCGTGGTTCCACGAAGAAAAGCTCTACCGCAGCCTGCCGCGTGCGCCGCGCCACGCGCTGCGTGAAGCCGTCGATCATTTGGCCGATCACACCGCGGGCGGGCAGATTCGCTTTCGCACCGATTCGAACAAGCTCTCGATCAAAGTCGAACTGAAAGCGCCCGAGCATATGGCGCACATGCCCAGCACCGGGCACAGCGGGTTCGACGTCTACCTCGGGCCGCCCGGCGCGCTCGTCTACTGCAACACGACCAAATTCTGGAGCACGACCGGTTCGTACGAGGTGCCGCTCTTCGATCTTCCCGGCGCGTCCGTCGAACGGGACGTCACGCTCTTCTTTCCGCTCTACAACGGCGTGCGCAGCGTCTTCCTGGGCCTGGCGCCGGGCGCGAAGGTGCGTGCGCCTGCGCCGTTCGCCAGTGCGAAGCCTGTCGTGATCTACGGCACCTCGATCACGCAGGGCGGTTGCGCCTCGCGCCCCGGCATGGCCTGGACCAACATCCTCAGCCGGCGACTGCACCGCGAGATCGTCAACCTGGGATTTTCGGGCAACGGCAAAGGCGACCCGGAACTCGCGCGCCTGATGGCCGAGATTCGCGCGCCCGCCTGCTACGTGCTCGATTACGAATCCAACTGCACGGAGCCCGGCCGGCTCGAAGAGACTTTCCCCGCGTTCATCCGCATTCTGCGAAAGGCGCATCCGGACGTGCCGATCCTGGCGCTCTCGCGCGCGCCGACCATCGCGGAACGCTTCGATCCCGCGGTGCGCGAGACGCGCCTGCGGCGGCTGGCCTTCCAGCGCGAGACGGTCGAGAGCCTCCGCGCCGATGGCGACGAGAAGATTTTCTTCGAGCCGGGCAGCGGATTTCTCGGCGAAGATTTTCACGAGACGACCGTGGACGCGGTGCATCCCAACGACCTGGGCTTCCTGCGCATGGCGGACGCGATCGAGCCGCTCCTGCGCGGGGTGCTGGCGCACGAACCGCCCGCGTAACGGGCGAAGCGCGGCCAACGAGGAGGTTCTGCGTGGCAGACGAAGCGGGCCGGACCCTGTGGGCGTACTTGGCCGAGCGCGCGGCGCGCATCGAGGCCCGCGCGTTCGAAGGCATCGCCACGCGGGAGGATTGGGAAGCGCGCCGCACGCCGCTGCGGCGCGCCTTCATGGCCTCGGTGGGCCTCGATCCGCTGCCGACGCGCTGCGCGCTCGCGCTGACCGACCACGGCGGCTTTGAAGGCAAAGGCTACCGCGCGCGCAAAATCGCGTACCAGATCCTGCCCGATGGCTGGGCCACTGCGACCGTCTATTACCCGGAGCCGCTGAGCGGCGGGCCGCATCCGGCGGTGCTCTATGCGTGCGGACACGCGACCATCGGGACGGTGCACTACCAGCAGCACGGCATGCTCTGGGCGCGCCGCGGCTACGTCTGCCTCGTCTTCGACACCGTCGAACAGCACGATCACTACGGCGACCACCACGGCACCTGCTCGCACGGCCGCTTCGACTGGCTCTCGCTCGGATATTCCGCGGCCGGCGGGGAACTCTGGAATTCGATGCGCGCGCTGGACGTACTCTCCGGCCTGCCGGAAGTGGACCCGCGGCGCATCGGCGCGACGGGCTGTTCGGGCGGCGGGGCGCACAGCTTCTTTCTCGGCATCGCGGACGAACGCGTGCGCGCCGTGGCCAGCTCGTGCGGCATCTCCACGCCGCGCTTCGCCGTCGAAGGACGGCACGTCTCCGACCACTGCGACTGCATGTACTATCACAATGCGTATGGGATCGACACGGCGGAGTTCGCCGCGCTGATGGCGCCGCGCCCACTGCTGCTCACCCATGCCGCAAAAGACAGCTACTTCGGCGCGGGCGAGATTCGTGGCGTCGCCGAGCGCGCCCGGCGCATCTACGATCTGTACGGCTGCGCCGACGCCTGCGCGCACGCCGAATTTCCCGGGCCGCACGGCTACCATCCCGTAGGGATACGGGCCGAGGGCGCATGGTTCGCGCGGCACGTCGCCGGCGACGCGCGACCGGACGTGGAACTCGGCGAGGCCGAGCACCCCGAGCGGACGGTTTCGGTCTTCGACGGGAATCCGCCGGCGAAGAACCATCTTGCGCTCCTTCCCGAACTGCTGACGCCTATCGGAGGCATCGCGTTGCCGCAGGACGCCGCCGACTGGCCGCGCATCCGCACCGAAGCCGTAGCGCGGTTGCGGAGCGAAGTCTTCGAGCGCCAGGCGCGTCTCGAAGAGTCGCTGGAAATGCGCGCGCGCGGCGAGTGGCTCTCGGGGAGCACGCGGTCGCTCAAGTTTTCCGGAACGCTGGGCGGCATGGACGTTTGGGCCGAGATGCGCGTTCCCGAACGGCCCGACGGCAGGCTGATCGTGGGCTGCGCGAACCAGGACGAGACGGCGCAGGACGTGCTCAACCGCCTGGGCGCCTTCAGCGGGCGCAGCGTGCTCGCGGTCGTCGAACCGCGCGGCGCCGGGCTGACGGCGATGAACCCCGCGCGCCGCACCGCGCTCCTGCGCGCGGGCGCGCTGGTCGGCGTCACGCCGGTCTCGCTCATGCTGGAAGACCTGGCGCGCCTGCTCGCGTTCGTGCGCGCGCGCCCGGAAGCCGCCGGCCTGCCGGTGGCGCTCTACGGCCGGGGCGATGCTGCGGCCGCCTGCGTCTACCACGCGCTGCTGAACGAGGAGATCGCCGGCGTGGTGGCGGACGCGATGCCCGGGACGCACCGCGACGGCGCGTACCTCCTGGGGATTCTGCGCGTGCTCGATATCGAGCACGCCGTCGGCCTGCTGGCGCCGCGCCCCGTGGCGCTGGTCGATCTCGGCCCGAGTCACCGGCTCTTCTGGGGCGAACGCGCCTATGCGCGCGTGGGGGCCTCCGGGAAACTGATCGACTGGAAAGTGACGCTGCGCGACGCGCTGAAGCACGTGCAGGGGCCGGAGCGGAGCTGATGGACGCGTTCGTCCGCCCGCACCTGGCCGCGATCTACGGGCGCCGCGGCCCGCGCGTTCGCCATCCGTACCCGCGTGCGCTCTTCAAACGCCATCCGATCTTTCCGCTCTTCGTCCTCGATACCGGCGCGTTCCTGCTCTGCGTGGACCGCTTCGGCGCGGCCGACGGCGAGACCCTCGGCCGGGCGCTCGTGGACGGTTCGCTCTTCCGGCCCTGGACGCGGGACGGCGTCTTCGACTGGGACCTGCACCACAAGCTGACGCGCCGGTCGTCGATGCGCAACGCCGCCGAGATGCAGGCGTGGATCAACCGGCTCTATTTTCTGCTGCCGGCGGCCCAGCAATTCCTGCGCACGGGAGACGAGGCGCACGCGCGGCGCTGGTACGGGCTCTTCACGGCCTGGCAGGACGCGCATCCGTACGCCGAACAAAAGGTGCGCAACTTCTACAAGGAATCCGACCTGGTCTGGTTCGACATGCAGGTCTGCTGGCGCACGCTCGTGCTGATCCACAGCGCGTACCTGCTCGGCCGGTCGAGCTACCTGACCCGGCCGCGCTGGCAGCGCATCTACGCGGCGATCGAGTTCGGCGCCGGGTTGCTGCTGAAGGAAGGCGCGCGCGCCCTGGCCGCGGGGCACGGGCGCGGAAACCACTTTCTGCAAAAGGGCACGGCGCTGCTCTACGCCGGGCTTTGCTTTCCGGAATTCGAATCCGCCCGCGCGTGCGTGAAGACGGGGCGCGCGATCCTGGAACGGATGATGCGGAGCGACGTCTTCCCCGACGGCGGAAGCGTGGAAGCGAGCCCGAGCTACAGCCACTTCATCGCGCGCCAGTTCCTCGACGCATGCGTGCTGCTGGAAAAGAACGGGCAGCCGGAAATCCCCGGGCTGCGCGGCTGCGTGCGCAAACAGTATGCGTGGATGAACCAGATGGCCTCGCCCGCGCGCCGGACGCTGCCGTTCAACGACTCGTGCGCGATGGACGTGGACGGCGACCTGGCGATCGCCGAGCGTCTGCTGCCGCTCCGGCTGAAGAAGCCGCGCCGCTCGCGGTTCTTTCCGTCCAGCCGCGCCGGGAAACTCGGGCACGGACCGTTCGAACTCTACTTCGACGCGATGCCGCAGGCGAATTTCTGGCACGACCACCACGGACGCCCCAACATCCTGCTCTATTGCGAAGGCCGCCCGCTGCTTGTGGATGCCGGCGCGGTGAACTACGACCATTTCCTGCGCGAAGAGTACCTGACGCGCTCGCGGGCCCACAACGTGGTCGAAGTTCACGCGAAGCCGGAGTTCACCATCGGCGAGGAATGGACGCAGCCCTTTCCCGAGGTGCTGGTGACGCGGTTCTCGCCCGGGCGCGCGCGCTCCGAAGTCGCCTTCGTGCACCGCTTCGCCTGGCCCGAACGCCGTCTCGCGTACACCTGGACGCGCCGGATCGTGCTGACCGCTCGGAGCGTGCGGATCGAGGACGCGCTGCGCTCGGCGCGCGCGATCTCGGCCACGCAGCGTTTTCACTTCGCGCCGCTGAACATGCAGGCCGCGCCGGACGGCGCGCGCGCGACGATTTTCTTCCACGACCGCGACGTCGTCTTCGCCAAGACCAAGGGCGATGCCTCGGGACCGTTGCGCCTGGCGCACGGGCCGGCCTTCGACGACGAAAACCGCGCGACCTACGCGCCGAACCTCGCCGCGTCCGCGCGCGGAACCCGCCTGCGCTTCGCCGTCGAACTCTCTTTCTGACGTGCCCCAACCTTCATGTGCATGCCGTTCCGCGTCGCTTAATTTACCGGCAAATTAAGGACGGCCAGGCCTTTGGTTCCGGCAATTTGTCGGGTCATATGCATAACTTGTTATTTAACAACTGATTGTAGAGCGACGTATTCCTGAGCCGATCTCGCTTAATTGGTTTAGATCAAGGTAGATCAAGACGAGGAACCGGGTAGATGCCTAGCTTGCACGAGATCGCCGCGGCCACGGGACTGAGCCCCAGCACCATCTCGCGCGTGCTGCGCGGGCACGGCGACGTGAGCGAAGCGACGCGGCAGCAGGTCCAGAAGGAACTGCGCCGGCTCGGCTACCCGCAGGGCGGACGGTTCTCGCGGCGCGGTCGTCCGTCGAAGGTCTCGCGCAAGGCGGTCGTCGCGGTCGTCTGCAGCGAGCACGCGGCGGTGCGGAAGAACCCGTTCTTCGCGCCGATCCTTTCGGCGGCGCTGGAATGCGGGGCCGAACTGGGCCTGCGCGCCGAACCGATCGACTGGCCCGACCACGCCGCGCAGCCCCCGGACCTCGACGCGGTCAACGGCGCGGTCTTTATCGAGACGCAGCTTGCGCACATCAAGGCTTACGCGCAGAAGAACATCGCGGCGACCGTGGACGCGTTCCATCCGTCCAGCGGGGCCGACGGCGTGATCGCCGATTACCGCAGCGGCATCTTCGATTGCGTCGCGCGGCTGCTGGCGAAAGGGCACCGCCGCATCGCGCTGCTTTCGGCCGCGCGCGGCGGCGGCGACGGCTTTTTCCAGCAGGTCTACGACGGCGCCCGGCGCGCGCTGGACCTGGAAGGCGTCGATCCCGGCCCGAATTTCGTCGCCGGGCAGGCCACGACGCCGTCCGAAGGCTACGCGATCGCGCAGAAGCTCCTGGCCAAGCCGGCCGGCGAACGCCCCACGGCGCTCTTCGGGTCCGACCATCCGATGCTGGGCGCGCTGCGCGCGGCGCACGACCTGGGCCTGCGCGTCCCGCAGGACGTGGCCGTCGCGGGCGTGGACGACATCGAACTGGGGCAGTTCTCGGTCCCGCGCCTTTCGACGGTGCGGGTGCAGAAGGAACTGCTCGGACAACTGGCCGTGGAGCGCGTGCTCTGGCGCATGACGCACCCGCGGACGCCGGTGATCCGCATCCTGCTGGAATGCCCGTACATCGAGCGCGACACCTGCTGAGCCACCACGGCCGCCGGCGCGCACGCGCCGAGGCCGCCACAGCTATTAAGGAGACCGCCATGCCGAACACGAATGCCCGCATGCTGCTCAGCCTGGCCGCCGCGGCCTGCTGCGCCTTCCACTTTGCCGCGCGCGCGCAGGATGAAAAGACGTTCGCGCTGCCGCCCGAACGCTGCGTCGAATGGAAGCCCGGCGTGCCCGGCGGAATTCCCAAGTATCCGGTCTTCGCCAGCGCCATGGACGCGCCGTACAACGCCAAGGGCGACGGCCAGGCCGACGACACGGCCGCGATCCAGGCGGCGCTCGACGCCTGCCCCGCCGGCCAGGCGGTGCTCCTGCCCGCCGGGACCTACCGGCTTACCGCCATGCTGAGCATTACCAAAGGCATCGTGCTGCGCGGCGAAGGCCCCGAGAAGACGCGCCTGATCAACGAAGCCACCGCCAAGCACGTGATCGGCATCTGCAACTACGACAACGAGATCGCGACCAAGATCGTCTCCGGCGCGACGAAGGGTTCCACGAGCATCACCGTGGACGACGCGGGCCGCCTGAAGCCGGGCGATCTGCTCCTGATCGACCAGCTCAACGATCCGGACTTCGTGGACATCAACGGCGCGGGCGGCGCGTGCACCTGGGCCGGGCGCGAAAAAGGCCAGCGCGCCATGGGCCAGCTCGTGCAGCTTTCCGCCAAGGACGGCAACAAGCTGACGCTCAGCCGCCCCATCTACATGAACCTGAAGGCCGAACTGCAGCCCAACGCGGTCCGCACCAGCGACAAGATCATCGTCAAGGCCGGCGTCGAAGACCTGTATCTGGAAAGCACGCGCAAGCACGCCGACAGCAGCTCGACGATCAAGCTCTGGAACGCGATCCACTGCTGGGTGCGCAACATCGAAGCCTGCAAGGCAAACTTCGGGGGGCACGTGACGCTCCAGCGCTGCCTCGGCTGCGAAGTGCGCGACAGCTACTTCCACCACGCCCACACCTACGGCAAGGGCTCGGGCTACGGCGTGTGGGTCTTCGCGCAAAGCGCCGACACGCTGGTGGAGAACAACGTCTGCTACCACCTGAACTCGGGCGTGATGCTGGAATGCGCCGGCGCCGGCAACGTGGTCGCCTACAACTACCTGCGGCGCTTCTGGGGCAGCGACTTTCCCGACACCGACTGGGCACACGGCGGCCTGACCACCCACGGCGCGCACGCCTTCATGAACCTCTTCGAAGGCAACGACAGCGACATGTTCGGCGGCGATTATTACTGGGGCTCGGCGAGCCACAACACGCTCTTCCGCAATGCGTTCAACATGGACGTCAAGACCATGGACGGGCGCCCGATGCTCGCGATTCTCGGCTGCCGCATCGACGCGAAGAATTACTACATGAATGCCGTCGGCAACGTCCTGGGCAGCGACGGCGCCAAGGGGCAGGTGGAGCCCGCCAAGATCGAGAACTACAACCAGCCGATCGTCTGGCGGCTGGGCTACAAGGCGCCGAGTTCCGCGGGGGTGACCGAGGACCCCAAGGTCGGGCAGACGGTGCTGCGCCACGGCAACTTCGACTACTTCGCCCGGCAGACGCAATGGGATCCCGCGCACGCCGCGCACAAGCTCCCCGCGTCGCTGTACCTCCGCGAAAAACCCGCCTTCTTCGGCGAGCGCGCGTGGCCCGCGATCGGCTCGGACCTTACGCCGATGGTGAACGCCCTCCCGGCCGCGGAACGTTTCAAGAAGATCCCCGCCGCGACGCTCGCCGCGCAGGACCAGCTTTACCTCGGGCAGTTCCTGCTGCGCGCCAACGAGAAGCAGCGCGCGCTCCCGGTGCTGCAGCAGGTCGCGGAGAAATTCCCAGGCACCGAATACGCCGCGAAGGCCAAGCAGGAACTGGACCAGGCGAAGTAGGCCGCGCGCGAGCGCTCCAGGAGCCGCATCCATGGCCGACGCGCAGACGCCCGAGAGCCTGATCCCCGCGCACGTTCACGAACGCCGGGCGTCGGCCGATCCCGAGGCGCTTCCGGCCGAGTTCGTCCTCCGCCGCCACGAAGGCGCGACCTGGCGCGGCTGGGCGCTCGGCCTCTTCTGCACCGCGCTGCTCGCGCTGACGATCCCGTACTGCGACCTGGTGTTGCACGGGACCACGTTCTCGAACCACATGTTCCCGGCCACCTCGGTCTTCTTCCTGTTCGTGCTCGTCGCGGCCGGCACGTACGCGCTGGGGCGCTTTCGCGGGCGGCTGGGCCTGACGCGGCAGGACCTGGTGTTGGTCTTCGCGATGACGATGGTCACCAACGCGCTCCCGGGCAACGGCTTCTGGACGTACTGGGTCGCGCAGATGAGCGGCGGGTTCTTCCACCAGAGCGCCGAGAACCGCTTCGGCGAGCTGGTACTCCCGCACATGCCGCAGGCCTGGTCGCCGCACGACAGCGAGGCCTCCCGGCCGCTCGAATGGTTCTACACCGGCCTGCCCGAAGGCCAGGCGCTGCCGTGGGGCGCGTGGGCGGGACCGTACGCGATCTGGTGCGGCGCGCTGCTGATGGTCTTCGGCGCCATCTTCGCGCTCTGCGGGCTGCTGCGCCGGCAATGGTCGGAGCACGAACAGCTCGCGTTCCCGCTCGCGCAGTTGCCCGAGGACATGCTGAAGGGGCTCGACGGCTCCGGCGAGCAGAAACCTTTCTTCAAGGACCGCGCGGCGCTGTGGGGCATCGCGCTGGTCTTCGCCTTCCATTCCTGGAACCACCTCAACGATTACTGGAGTTCCATTCCGCGCATCCCGCAGGGAAACAGCATGCGCGGGTACCTTTCGGAAGCGCCGTGGAGCGGGCTCGTGCCGTTTTACGTCTTCGTCTATCCGTCGGTCATCGGCCTGACGTACCTGATCTCGCTCGAAGTCTCCTTCAGCCTGTGGGTCTTTTTCGTGATCTCGCGCGTGCTGGCGATGTTCCTGATCCAGGCGGGGATGCTCTCGCCCGCGCGCTCGTACTGGGAAGGGCCCTTCGTGGACCTGGGCACCGGCGCGCTGCTCGCCCTGGCGTTCGGCTGCTTTTTCATGGCGCGCAAGGAACTCACCCGGTCCTTCCTCGAAGCGGTCGGCCTGCGCGCGAACGAAGGCGATCCGTCGGAGCCCGGCGCGCGCTTCTGGTGGCTGCTGCTGGGGTTTTCGGTAAGCGGCTCGCTGGCGTGGATGATGCTGGCGGGCATCTCGCTCTTTTACGGCGCGCTGCTGCTGCTGATCCTGCTGACGGTCTTTACCGGGCTGACGCGCCTGACCTGCGAAGGCGGGCTCTTTTTCATGCAGATGTACACGATCCCCATCGAGATGCTCGGCATGGTGCAGGTGCCCGCGGCGATGGGCATGTCGCAGGTGGTGAAGCTGACCGCCTGGGACCGCGTGATGATCGGCGACTGGTTCCGCGTGCCGGTGATGCCCAACGTCATGACCACGATGCATCTTTCCAGTCGCACCGGGCTGCGCCAGCGCACGCTGCTGAGCGGGCTGGCCGCGGCCATCGTCGTGGCGCTCAGCGTCAGTTTCTTCTCGTTCCTCTACACGGCCTGCCACACGCCGGGCGGCGCGATGGCGATGTCGCCGCTCTATGCGGATTTTCCGCGGCATGAATACGCGAAGATGGCTCGCGCCGCCGCGCAGATCGAAGCTTTCGAAGCGCGCGAGGCCGAGGCCGCCGCGAAGGGCGGGGCGCTGGCGCCCGGCGAACTTCCCCCGGCGGCGCGGCGCGACTGGACGCAGATCGGCTGGATCGGGATGGGCGGCGTGCTGCTGGCGAGTTCGCTGGTCGTGCGGCGCTTCTTCTTCTGGTTCCCGCATCCCATCGGATTCGTGATGTGGATGGGGCCCTATCCGCTCGTCTGCCTGTGGTTCTCGTTCTTTCTCGGCTGGCTGATCAAGCTGCTGATCGTGAAATTCGGCGGCGCGCAGGCGTACCTGGGCACGAAGCGCTTCTTCATCGGCCTGGTCGTGGGCGAAGCCTGCGCGAGCGTCGTATGGAAGATGATCGCCGCCCTCGCCGGCAACGCCGACACGACCTCGTTCCTGCCCGGCTGACGTTCCGGAAACAGATTTCTCTTGATACCGAACATGATGTACGGTATCAGAGGTTTTATGGTAACCGGCGCAGGCACACGCGTATTCGAGTATGTCCGGGAACGCATCCTGGCGGGTTCGCCGCCTACCGTTCGAGAGGTACAGCAGCATTTCAAATACCGCAGCGTTGCGACGGCCCAGCAGCATCTAGAGGCCTTGGTCCGCAAGGGCCAACTCGAACGGCTCGAAGGCAAAGACCGAGGATTTCGTCTGCCTGACGCGCCGACACTCGACCTGCAAGCCGTCCGTGTGCCGCTGCTGGGGCGCGTCCAAGCCGGCCATTTCCAGCCGGCGGTGGAAGACCTTGAAGGCTACGTGTGGGTGGATGGGCGCCACGGCGCTGGCGAACTCTTTGCGTTGCGCGTTCACGGCGAAAGCATGCGTGACGCGCACATTCTCCCCGGCGATGTCGTGTTGGTGAAGCGGCAGCCGGACGCGGAGCATGGCCAGATCGTGGTGGCCATGGTGGACGATGAGGCCACCGTCAAAACGCTTCGCAAGCGTGGCGCGCGCATCGAACTACATCCGGCCAACCCTGCCTTTACCGTTCTTCGACCTGATCCCGAACGTCTCTCCATACTTGGTCGTGTAGTCGAAATCCGTAGAGCCATCGCTTAGCAGAAGTGGGGGACGTCATGCAGGGCGATAGCACTGTAAGGATGCCTGTCGCCGGACGAGCCGAACAAAAGGCGAATGCCGGCATTCGTATTGGCACCTGTGGATATTCCTACGCCGAGTGGGTGGAGTCGGGGTTCTACCCGGCGGGCACCAAGGGTGGCGAGATGCTGCGCGCCTACGCCGAGCACTTCAGCGTCACGGAACTGAATTACACGTGGTACCAGTTGCCCAAGGCGTCCGCGATCGAACGCCAACGGAAGCAGGCCCCGGCGGGTTTCCTCTTCGCGGCGAAACTCACGCGCACCATGACCCACGAAGTGGCCGCGGACTGGCGGACGGAAGTAGCGCGCTACCGGGACGGCATCCGGCCGTTGCAGGAGGCGCGCCAGTTGGCGGCGGTGCTGGTTCAGTTGCCACCCGAATTCGGCCGGACGCTGAACAACCGGAAGCACCTCGCGGTCGTCTTGAATGAACTGGAAGGCCTGCCGCTGGCCGTGGAGTTCCGCAACGGCACGTGGAACCACGAGCGGGTCTTTGGCGAGTTCGAACGGCGCGGGGTGACGCTGGTGGCGGTGGACGAGCCCGACCTGCCGGGGCTCTTCCCGGCGCTGAACCGCGTCACGAGCCCGCAGTTCTACGTGCGCTTTCACGGGCGCAACGCGAAGGGCTGGCGCACCGGGAACATGCAGAGCAAGTTCGATTATTCGTACAGCGACAAGGAACTGCTGGACTGGTCGCGGCGCTACCTCGAACCCATGGCCGCGCGGGCCAAGACGGGGCTGGTCTTCTTCAACAACCACGTGCGCGCGCAGGCGGCGCGCAACGCGCTGGCGCTGCTGCGGCTTCTGCGGTCCATGGGCCTGGAGGCGGGGTAAGCATGCTCACCGCCGAACGGTCCATCGTCCACCTGAACGTGGTGGATTTCGCCGTCGCGGTCGAACGGGCGCTGGAACCGCGCCTGCGCGAACGGCCCGTGATCGTCGCGCCGGAAGGCACGGCGCGGGCCTGCGTCTTCGACATGAGCGACGAGGCGTACCGGGCGGGCGTCCGCAAAGGAATGCCGCTGGACCGGGCGCACCGGATCATCCGGGATGCGGCAGTGCTTCCACCACACCTGGACCGCTATGAGCGCGCTACAGCCGCACTTTTCAATGAAGCAAAGCCTTACTCTCCCCTAGTCGAACGAGCCGACGAGAACGGACATCTGTTCTTAGACGTGACCGGCACGGGGCGGCTTTGGGGGCCACCGCCCGATGTGGCTTGGCGCATCCGGAAAACGGCGCGCGATTCACTCGGCTTCGATCCCGTCTGGACCGTCGCGCCGAACAAACTCCTCGCCAAGGTCGCCTCGCGTCTCGGGCGTCCCAACGAAACCTGCATCGTGGAAGACGGCGAAGAGGCCGGGTTGCTTGCGCCCGTGCCCATGGACCTGCTGCCCGGCGTGGAACGCGAGGACCTGGAGCGCCTGCGTACGCTGCGCCTGCGCAAGGCCGGCGACGTGGCCGCGCTCTCGCTCGGGCAGCTTGAGGTTGCGCTGGGCCTGCCATCACGAGCGCGCAAGCTGCATGAACTTGTGCGAGGGATCGACCGTTCCGAGGTGCTGCCGGCCACGGCCCGGCGGCCTGTGGTCCGGGTCGAACACACGTTTGCCGCCGACACCAACAGCGCGCCGCTGGTGACGGGAGCACTGTACGGCTTGGTGGAAGCAGCCGGCGCGGAGCTGCGTGAACGCCAGTTGGCGGCAAGGCGCATCGGCGTGGTGCTGGATTACTCGGACGGCGTGCGCGTGATTCGTTCGGCCACGCCGGCGGAAGCGACGGCCAGCGACCGTGCCTTGTACGGCCACGCCAGCGAGGCGTTACGGCGTGCCTGGGTGCGGCGCGTGCGCGTGCGGCACCTGCGGCTCGTGTGTGACCGCCTGATCTTCCCACCGGCACAACTGAATCTGTTTGAGGAAGAAGCCCACGACGTACGGAAGGGGAAGGGGCTGGACCGCGCCCTGGACAAGATCCGAAAGAAGTACGGCCTGGAAGCCGTGCGCGTGGGTCGCACACTCCCTGTGCAACAGCGCCCATGATCCCACTGACCTGCCGGTCCTACTTCTCCCTCATGTGGGGAACACCCTCCATTGAAGAACTCTGCGGAGCAGCCCGGCGCATGGGCTACACGCGACTGGCGCTCACGGATACCAACAGTCTGTGCGGTCTGCCCGCATTCCTGAAGAACTGCGCACGCGCCGGCATCACGCCCATCGTGGGCGCCGAGGTAACCGACCGCGCCACGTCCGTCCGCGCCGTCTGTTTGGTCGAGAACGCCGCCGGCTACCGCAACCTCTGCCAACTGCTCACCGAACGGCACCAAGTTGAGATGTTCGAACTCTGCGAGACGCTGCCACGGTACGCGCAGGGGCTAACCGTTCTGTGCGGCCAAGTTGCTCTGTTGGAACGCTGGCACGCGCAGGGCGTGACGGTGGCCGCCCGCGTGCCTCGGAAGCCCGCGGGGGCTTTTGGCGCGCTGCGCGCCTTGGCACGGCGGCTGGGCGTGCCGCTGGTGGCCACGCCGGGGAGTTTCTTTCTCAAGCCGGAAGACCACGCGGTCCACCGCGTCCTGCGCGCCATCGACCGCAACACCTCCGTTTCCCGGCTGGAGGCGGGCGACGTTGCGCCGCGCGACGCCTGGCTGGCTTCGCCCGAGGAATACGCCCGGCGCTTCGACGTGTGCCCCGAAGCCGTCCAAGCCACGCACGCGCTGGCCGAACGCTGCGCCTTCACCGGCCCGGAGACGCGCACGATCTTTCCCGCCTGGAGCGACGGCAGCGGCCGGACGGCGGCGCAGGCGTTGCGAGCCGACGCCTACGCCGGGGCGCGCTGGCGCTACGGCGACGACCTGCCCGAGACCGTGGTGGAACGCCTCGAACACGAACTGCGCAGCATCGAAGCGAAAGGCTTTGCGGACTACTTCCTGGTGGTGCGGGACATCATCGGCCTGAACCCGCGCATCTGCGGGCGCGGCTCGGCGGCGGCGTCCATCGTGGCCTACAGCCTGGGCATCACCAACGTCTGCCCGATGAAGTTCAACCTGTACTTCGAACGCTTCCTGAACCCCGGGCGCAGCGATCCGCCCGACATCGACGTGGATTTCGCCTGGGACGAACGCGATGCGCTGCAACTGGACGTTCTGAAGCGCTACGCCGGCCACGCCGCGATGGTCTGCAACCACGTGCTCTTTCAGCCGCGCATGGCATTGCGCGAAGTCGCCAAGGTCTACGGCCTGCCGGACCGCGAGATTAAGCGCGTGACCGGGCGCATCCCGTGGTTCTGGCACGGCGACGACGCCGCCGACGACCTGCAAACCGGCCTTGCCGCGCTGACCGAAATGCGCAGCGTCGAATTCCCCGAGCCCTGGCCGGAGATCCTGCGCATCGCGGCCCAGGTCTTGGGCGCGCCCCGTTACCTGTCCGTGCACGCCGGCGGCGTCGTCATCACGCCACGGCCCATCGCGGAATACGTCCCCATCGAAAACGCCGCCAAGCCCGTGCCGATCGTCCAGTGGGAGAAGGACGGCGCGGAAGAGATGGGCTTCGTCAAGATCGACCTGCTCGGCAACCGCAGCTTGGCCGTGATCCGCGACGCGATCGCCAACCTGAAGGCCAACGGCGAAGCGTGGGACGAGGACGGTTGGGAGCCGGAAGACGACGAGTGCACGCAGCAGGCCGTGGCGCGCGGCGACACCATGGGCTGCTTCTACATCGAATCGCCCGCGATGCGCCTACTGCAACAGAAGACGGGCCGCGGCGACTACGAACACCTGGTCATCCACAGCAGCATCATCCGCCCGGCGGCGAACGACTACATCCGCGAATACATCCGGCGGTTGCGCGGCGGGGCCTGGGAGCCCTTCCACCCGCTGCTCGTCGATGTGCTCGCCGAATCCTACGGCATCATGGTCTACCAGGAGCACGTCGCTCAAGCGGCCATGGCGCTGGCCGGCTTCGACCACGCCAGCGCCGACCGGCTGCGAAAGGTGCTCTCGAAGAAAGACAAGGAACGCGAACTCGCCGACTACCGGATGCGCTTCGCCTCCGGCGCGCGGGAACGCGGCGTGAGCCCCGAGACGGTGGAGGCGGTCTGGGACATGATCATGTCCTTCGCGGGGTACTCGTTCTGCAAGCCGCACAGCGCCAGCTACGCGCGCGTGTCCTTCCAGGCCGCGTTCCTCAAGGTCCATTATCCCGCCGAATTCATGGCCGCGGTCATCAGCAACCAGGGCGGGTTCTACAGTGCCTTCGCGTACGTCAGCGAGGCTCGCCGCATGGGCGTCACGATCTTGCCGCCCGACGTGAATCTCTCGGAGGTTCGCTGGCGTGGTCGGGACCGGACCATGCGCGTGGGACTGCTCTCGCTGAAGGACCTGGGCGGCGAGACGGTGCAGCGCATCGTGGACCGCCGGAAGCCCAGGCCCTACGCAAGCTTGACGGATTTCCTCGATCGCGTGGAACCGGACGAGGCCGAGGCGCGGGCGCTGATACGCGCCGGTGCCTGCGATGCCTTTGCGCCCGGTCGTGACCGCGTGGAACTGAGTTGGACGCTGGCCGAATGGCTGCACCGGCGGCGGCGGGTGCACGCACAGCCCCCGCGCGCGTCCCTCTTTGGCCCCGCCGAAGACCTGCGCGCCCCACGCCTGCCCACGACCACCGAACGGGAACGCCTGCGCGACGAGTACGAAGTGCTGGGCTTCCTCTGCGACCGGCACCCGGTGGCGCTCTTCGAGCGGGAACTCGAACGCCTGCAACCGGTGAAAGCTCGTGACTTGCCCCACCACGCGGGCAAGTGCGTGCGCATGGCCGGGTGGCTCATCACCGGCAAGGTGGTGCACACCAAGCACGGCGAACCGATGGAGTTCCTGACCTTCGAGGACGAGACGGGATTGATCGAGACGACGTTCTTCCCCCGCGTCTACGCGCGGTTCTGCGACCTGCTGGGCCAAGGCGGCCCATTCGTCTTCACGGGAAGCGCGGAGGAAGAATTCGGCGCGGTAACGGTGGTTGTCGGTCGCGTGGAACGGTTGAAACTCGTCCGCGACCCAGGGCAATCCTCGGATTTGAGGTGGTCAGTTGCGCAGCCGTCTACAACGCATCGGCCTTAGAAAAATATCCCCGGCGGGATTCGAACCCACGACCTCCGGTTTAGGAAACCAGCGCTCTATCCAGCTGAGCTACGGGGACGTCGATGCGGGTGGGGCCGTGGAATGAAAATCGTCCGACGGCTCGTTGACGCGCATCGTATCCGCGCTGGGCGTGGCTCGCAAGGCTTCGTCGTGAACCGATCGGACGGACGTGGCGCCGAAACGGGCCCCTCGCCGGTGCTAAAGCCGTCAAGAGTTGCAGGCGCCATGGTCTCTTAACCCTATTTATCAATTCAGGTTATGGTGCTTTCCCAAAGGACTTTAAAAACTAGCTAGTATATATCAAATACTAGCTAGTATTGGTGTATAGTAGATTGAATGAAGCGGGGGGCACGCATGAAATTCCAACGCCATGCGCCGCGATACTCGCAGGTCCGCGAGCACCTCCGGCGCAACATCGAGACGGGCGCGTGGTTGCCGGGCACGCGGCTCCCGCCTGAAATCGAACTCTTCAAGCAATTCCGCGCCAGCAACACGACGGTGATGCGCGCGCTGAACGATCTGGCTCGCGAAGGCCTGATCGTTCGCCGCAGGGGAAGCGGAACCTACGTCGCGGATCGCCGGCATCCGCCGCCGATTCCCGGCCGCACGCTCAAGCTCGGCCTGCTTTGGTTCCATTCGGTGCAGGTCAACCACTGGAACGGTTTCTGCCACCGCTTGTCGTTGGGCGCGTTCAAGGCGTGGGGCCTGGAAGGCGTCGATCCGGCGCTCGACGCGTCCCGGGATTCCTTCACGCGCGGGACCTGGCGACAGCCGGAGCGCGGCTTGACGGTGGAATGCCTGGGCAACGAATGGGGCGGCCGCGCGCGCGCGCCGTCCCTGGAAGTCGTCCGCCGTGCCGGCTACGACGGCGTCCTGACGCTGGGCATCATCGAAGAAGCGTGGCTGCAGGCCTTGCTCGAAACGAAAGTGCCGGCGGTCGTGGTGGACTATCCTTCGCAACGGCTCGGCGAGCACGCCGATCTGGTGTACGCCAATCCTCAAAGCGGATACGGCGCGGCGGTGAACCACTTCGTTTCGCGGGGCCTGACGCGGATTCATTTTGTGGGCTCCAAGGTCTGGGACCCGCACACCCGCGTCGCGGATGCGAACGCGCCCTCGGGGTTCCGGTTCGGCAAGCGCACGGACCCGGACACGTTTCCGCGGCTGAGCGCCTACCTGCAGGCGATGGACGCGGCGGGGATCGAAGTTCGGGAAGGCTGGGTCCATTATCAGACTCGCGAAGACACCCTGCTGGCGTCCAAGCTGGCGGAACTGCCGGCGTCCGAGCGGCCGCAAGCGCTGGTCTGCCACGGGTCGGACCAGGCCGAACGCCTGATCGGCGCATGCGCGGTGCTGGGCCTGCATCTGGAAGCCGCGGGCGCCTGCGACGAAGCGCAGGCCGGCCGCGCGCTGAACATCCGGCTGGACACGGAGGCCATGGGCACGGTGGCGGGCGAACTGCTGCTGGCGCGGCTCAAGCAGCCCGCGCGCCCGTCGCTGAACGTCGGAGTGAACATGCATTTTCACCCAAACGCCGAGGCCGAGCCTGCGCGGTGAGGCGGGGGTTTTTGACGAAAACGTCTTTCATCGGGGGGGTGCCGTATGTGGAAGAAGCGTGAGGCCGTCTGGTTGGTCTTGGCGATCTGCGCGGGCGCGGCAGGTTCGGTTCGGCTTCCGGCCGCGGCGGAGGGCGATTGGCCGCAGTTCCTGGGGCCGAACCGCGACGGGATCGCGGCCGGCGGCCCGCAACTGCTGAACGCCTGGCCGAAGAGCGGCCCCAAGCTGCTCTGGAAGAGCGACCCGCTGCCGGCGGCGCCTTCGTGGGGCATCGGCAGCCCCGTCGTCGCCGGCGGCAAGGTCTACACGTTCTCGTGCGTCTTCCAGCCCCAGTCCGGCATAGCGCCGATCGACGCCGAACTCCTGGCCTCCCTGCAGGAGAAGAAGCAGGGGCACGAGGCCGACATGGAATGGATCGCGTCCCTGCAGGGCAAGGAAGTGAAGACCTATCACGAATTCGAACGGCTGCTGCGCAAGAAATGGTACAACTACACCCACGGGCATTGGTGCGCCAAGGACCTCCTCGCCCACGCGAAAAAGTTGTACAAGAAAAACCAGGCGGCGATCGAGACGCTGACCTGCCTGGACGCCGCCACCGGCAAGGAACTGTGGCGCAAGGAATTCGACGTAACCAATCCGCCCAGTCCCGCGTACGAAGGCGAAGGCTACGGGTTTTCGGGCGTGCCGGCGATCTACAAGGACAAACTCTGCTTCGCGGGCGCCAGCGGCGTCTACTGCCTCGACCTGAAGAAGAACGGCGATTTGGTCTGGCAGGCGAAGGGCGAAGGGACGCACAGTTCGCCGCTGGTCTGGAACGGCGTCGTGTACGTGCTGGCCCAGGAACTGGCGGCCTACGACCTCGAGACGGGGCAGGAACGCTGGCGGCAGCCGGCGGTCAAGTGCGACTCCACCTGCCCGGGCGTCTGGACGAACGAAGGCCAGACCTACCTGCTGTGCCCGCTCGGGAATTACAGTTCCGTCGCGTGCATCGACGCCGCCAGCGGCAAGGTGCGCTGGAAGGTCCCGTCCACGATGTACGGGGTGAAGCCCACGCCCATGGTCTCCGGGGATATCATGGTCATACGCGGCGGGAATGGGTCCGAGGGTTTCCGGATCACGCCCGACAAGGCCGAGAAAATCTGGGTCAACAAGGAATCCGGCGACGCCGGCTCCACGCCGGTGGTCTTCCGCGATTCGATTTACGTGTGCACGCACCACTACGCCACTATTCTCGTGGACGTCCTGAACCTGAAGACGGGCGTGCGAAGTTTCCGGCAGAACGCGCGCACGAACGCGACCTGCTCCACGCCGATCGTGGCCGACGAAAAGGTGTTTGTCCTGGATTCCGACGGCGGGCTGTACGGCTTCAAGGCCACGCCGGAACGCTACGAGGAAGTGGGGTACGTGAAGACGGGCGCCGCGAAATGCAGTTCTTTGGCCCTCGCGAACGGCCGGGTCTACGTGCGCCTGAAGGACGCCATCGCCTGCTACGACCTGACCGAAGCGGGAAACCGCTGACCGCGCGCTCGGACCGGGCAACGGCGCCGGGCCTCTCCTTATAACAGCACGAGCGCCGAGCGGACCCCGCGCGGCGCGCTTTCTTCCTCAAGTCCTCCCTAAAAGACGACGACAAAAGACTGGCGAATGCCCTGGGTGGTGGGGGGGACCACTGCTTGGGGGGCTCGTGCGTTGTCCACGCACCCCTTTACTCGAATCGTGTTTCTGTCGAGCGTCCTCGCGGCGGGGTCCGGCGCGTGCGGCGAGGCCCCGTGCCTTCCCGCGCCCGGCGTTCCGTCCGGGGCGAACGCTCCCGCTCCGTCCACGGGCGAGATCGACGCGATACAGGCGCGCGACCGGTCGGTGTACGAACGCGTCGCGCCCTCCGTGCTCGGCGTGGAATGCCGCCACGGGCCGAAGCGGGAGCGCTTTTACGGCTCGGGCGTCGTGATCTCCGATCTCGGCTACGTGCTGACGTCCACCACGGCGGTGCCGGAAGGCGCGAAGGACGTCCGGCTGCTGCTGGCCGACGGTCGCGCGCTGGATGCCGAGGTGGCCGAAGTCTCGTCGGCCTGCGAAGCGGTGCTGCTGAAGGCCCAGGGCAAGGGCGTCCGGGACGTGCGCTGGCCGGCGCTGCGCGCGGCGCGCGACGAGGACGCGCGCGCGGGCGACCGCGTCTTCAGCGCCGGCAACGCGCATCAGACGCTCGGGCGCGACGGGCAGGTCTACTGGAGCGCCGGGGTGCTTTCCGGGCGCTACCACCTGGTCAGCGAGGAAGGCTGCAGCCGCTACCGCGGGCCGGTGCTGGAAAGCGACGCGGCCGTGAACCACGGCTGCGACGGCGGGGCGCTGGTCGATGCCCGCGGGCGGCTGCTGGGCCTGCTCAGCCTCTCCCACGCGCGCACGCGCTGGCTGGGCACGGCGGTGCCGCTCCACGAGATTCTCGCGCGCATGCCCAAGGCCGCGAAAGCCCTGGCCTCGAACGGCGGCGAGGAAGACGCGGCCTTCGGCGGGACGGACGCGCCGCTGGCGCGCGCGCTCCAGCAGGCCGCCGAACCGGCGCGCCGCGCGGTGGTGCGGATTCTCTTCGAACGCGGGCAGGACGGCACGCAATGCGTGACCGGGGTGCTCGTGCGCCCGCGCGGCACGGTGCTGACCAGCGCGTTCAACCTGGAAGGCGCGGGCGGGCGCGCGCAGGTGGTGCTCGCCGACGGCCGGCGCTTCGCCGCGGAGATCAAAGGGTGCCATCTGGGCCTCGACCTCGCGGCGCTCGTGCTGGCCGGCGCGGACGGCGCGGAACTCCCGGGGCTCGAACTGTCCGGCGCGAACGGCCTGGCCGCGGGCGACCTGGTCACGGTGCTCGGCGCGCCCTTGAACGCCGAAGCGGCCGAAGGGACCTGCACGAACGGCATCGTGAGCGCGCTCGACCGGCTGGACGGCTGCGCGGTGCAGACCGACGCGCGCATCAACTTCGGCAACGCCGGCGGCCCGGCGATCGGGCTCGACGGGCGGCTGCTGGGCGTGGCGGCGCAGGTGAACGAACGCAAAGTGTGGGCGCAGAGTTCCGGGGTGGGTTTCTTCGCGCCCTCGGACAAGATCGCGGCCTGCCTGCCGGACCTGCTCGCGGGCAAGACCCTGTGCCCCGCGCCGCAGGCGTTTCTGGGCGTGCGCCCGGCGGTGGGCGAGACCGAACTGGCCGGCGTGAAGATCGCCGAGGTGGTCGAACGTTCCGCGGCCTGGCGCGCGGGCCTGCGCCCGGGCGACGTGGTGACGGGCCTGGACGGCGCGGACACGCGAAGCTGGCCCGCGGTGATCACCGTGCTGAAGAAGAAGAACCCCGGCGACCCCGTCGAAGTGCGGTTCGTCCGCGAAGAACGCGCGCTGAACGTCCGCGTCACGCTCGATACGAGGACCCCGTGAACCCGCGCGCGAATTTCCTCCCTCTGCTCCCGATCATTGCGCTGGCCGCGCTGCCGGCCTTCGCGCTTCGCGCGCGCGCGTCGGACGCCGGCGCGCTGGCGGCGGCCCGGAAAGCCCAGCAGGAACTGCGCGAGGCCTCCGTGCGCGCGGCGAAGCCGTTCGTCTTCATCGGCGGCGGCTCGGGCGTCTGCATCTCGGAAGACGGGTACGTCCTGACGAACCACCACGTCGTCGCGCGCGAGGACCGCTGGATGGTGCGCGTCTACGGCGCCGGGCGGCTGGCGCTCGCGCGGGTGGTCGGGCGCGACCCGCAGGGCGACGTGGCGCTGCTGAAGATCGAGAACGCCCAGGGGCTGCCGTTCGCGCGGCTGGCCGGCGCGGAGGCCGCGCGCCCGGGCCTGCGCGTGCTCGCGCTCGGCGATCCGTACAAGCTCGGCGACATGGACGGCGCGCCCAGCGTCAGCTTCGGGACGCTTTGCGCGAAGCACCGCTACCTGGGCGATCCCGAGAATCCCGCGCTGCGCGTCTTCTACGCCGACGCGCTGCAGACCGACGCGGCGGTGAATCCCGGCAGTTCCGGCGGGCCGCTCTTCACGCCCGCCGGCGAACTTCTGGGCCTGACCGGGCAGATCATGGCACGCTACGGCGGCAAGACGAACAGCGGCATTGCGTACGCGGTGCCTTCCACCCAGATCGAGCGCTTCCTGCCGCTGCTCAAGGCCGCGCGCGGCGGCGCGGTGCACCACGGCGACCTGCCCGAGGGCGCGCGCCTGGACCTGTCCGGCGATCCCGAGAAGCCCGAGCAGGCCGGCGCGGCGGGCGCGCTGGTCCAGCAGGTCGAACGCGGGAGCGCGGCGTGGGAAGCCGGCCTGCGCGGCGGCGACCGCATCCTTCGCGCGGACGGCGAGCCCGTCTGCGGCGCGTACCGGCTGCTGGGCATCGCGCAGAGCCGCCCCGAAGGGACCGAACTGGCGCTGGAAATCCGGCGCGACGGCCGCCTGACGAAGCTCGCGGTCAAGCTGCCGCGCTTCGAACTCGCGGAAGGACCGCAGAAGCGCGCGGAACCGGCCGAGACCGGCATGCCGGGCGAGGCGCGGGAGCGCAAAAAGTAAGGCGAGGCCCGCAATAGCCTCTTGCGCTTTGAGGAACACGTAACATCATACTGGTTGAGAAGATGGAACCGCTGGCGGCAGGAAGGAGACGGGAACCCATTGGATACGGCACCGGTCCCGACCAATAGCACCGACGATTTCGAGACGCTGATCCGGGATCTGAACCATCGGGTATGGGAAGTGCGCCGCGACGCCTGCGAGGAACTGGGCTTGCGCGGAGACCGCCGGGCCGTGCCGCATCTGGTGCGGCTGCTGGCCGACGGCGTGGGCGCGGTGCGCTTCTCGGCCGCCGACGCGCTGGGGAAGCTGGGCGACAAGTCGGTGATTCCGCAACTGATCAAGCAGCTCGACAACAAGCACTTCGGCGCCTACGGCCCGGTCATCGAATCGCTCGCGAACCTGAAGTCGGTGGAGGCGATCCCGCACTTCATCAAATTCCTGCGCGACCCCGATTCGCGCCTGCGCGGGCTGGCGGCGAACGCGCTGATGGTCATCACGCGCCAGTTGATCGTCTTCAAGGCCAAGGGCACCGACGAGGAACGCGAACTTTCCATCAAGCAGTGGGAGACGTGGTGGTCCAAGAACAAGGCGACGTTCAAGGCCTCGTGACGCGGCCTTTTCGCCACGCATGAAAAAAGGGCGGCCGAGGCCGCCCTTTTCCGTTGCTGGGGAAAACCCGGGGTTACTTCAGGCCGGGGATCGCGGGCTTCTCGGCTTCCTGTAGGACCGAGCCCGGGCCGGTCTCCGAGAACGAACTGCCGTCCTCGAAGTTGGCGGTGACGGCGCACTTCTTGGCCTTGGCGGCGTTGCGGTGCTTGCCGACGAGGACCAGCATGATGGAACCGTGCGCGGGGATGGTGTGCGAACCGCCGGTCAGCGCGGCCTTGGCGTTGTTCTGTTCGGTCGGATCGGCGATGTCGCGGGCGAAGAAATCGAACTGGTAGCAGCCGATGGCTTCGTCCACCAAGCCGTTGCCGGCGTCCTTGAAGGTGCCGTCCACCTTGCCGATGCGCTTGTCGGTGTCGGTCTTGTTGAAGAGCTGCACGTAGCAGAACATGTACTCGCCCTTGGCGTTCACGGCGTCCACCGAGATGTTGGGCGGGTTCTCTCCGTAGGCCTTGTACGGGCCCTTGGGCGCGGCCTTTTCCTCGCCTTCGCCTTCCACGGTCTTGCCGGCGACGGTCTTGGCTTCGGCGTGGGCCTCGGCTTCTTCTTCGGCGGTCTTGGAATTATCCTTCTTGGTCGCGGCGCTCATGGCCTTCAGGCGCGCTTCTTCCTGTTCCTTTTTCAGCTTCTCTTCCTCTTCCTTCTTCTTCGCTTCGGCCTTGGCCTTGTCCTCGGCGGTGGGCCCGGTCTTGGCCTCGCCGGTCTTCTTGGTCAGTTCGGCGATCTGCTTCTCGCGCTCTTCCTTTTCCTTGCGCAGCTTTTCCTTGTTCTGAAAATCCTTCTGCTTGATGTCGATGGTCGCGAGCGCGTCGTTGACTTCGGACGAGAGTTCGTCGAGCTTGCCCTTCTCCACCATCGAGGCGACGACCTTGCCCGAGACGATCTTCGAACGCGCGGTCTCGAAGTGACCCTTGGCTTCGTCGAAACGGTTCTGCGCCAGGGCGTACTGGCCCTCTTCGAGCGCGCTCTTCGCGGCCTTGATGTCGCTCGCCGCGCTCTTGGTGGGCTGCGAACCGCCGCCGCCGCCGCATCCGGTCAACAGCACGCCGGTGGCCACGCACCCCGCCACGAGCGTTCCCGCTTTGCGAATCCAGTTGAGCATCAAGCACCTCCATGCACTTAGACACACCCGCTGTCGAAAAGTTGCCCCCTAAAAACGAGTAAGGGGAGCCGGGGCTCCCCTTACCATAACGGATCAAGCGGCGTTGTCGTTCAAATTACTCATAATTAATTACGAACAGGAGCCTAAGTCCGCGGCACGTGGGACAGCGAACCTGAACGAGCTGGCTGTCGGAACCGGTGACTTCGATCGCGCCCTTGCCGCCGCATTCGGGGCAGACCTTGCCGGAGACGGGCTCCTTGACGCGGAAGAGTTTTTCGGCGGCCATCGCGCGCAGGATCTGCATGCGCGTCTCGCCGGTCTGCGAACGCCACCACACTTCGGGGTCGTCGCTGTTCTCGGGATGGACGGTGTCGTCCTGCTGGATGGTCACGCCCGTCTGTCCGGTGTTGCCGCCGTTGGTATTCCCGCCGTTGCCGCCGTTATTGCGCCCGCCGGTATTGCGGCCTCCGGTGTTGCGCCCGCCCGTGTTGCGTCCGCCGTTGTTGCGCCCGTTGCCGTTGCCCTGGCCGCTGGGAGCGAACTGCGCGCCTTCGCGAAGCCACGAGCCCTTGCCGTAGTAGGCATTGTGGAGCGAGGTGTACACGGGGCTCTGCACCAGCCGGCCTTCTTCGTACGTGGCCGTGCGGTTAAAGCGGCCGGCCCAGGTGTCCTTGACCTTCTGTTCGTCCTGGCGCAGCAGCGTCGAGATGCGCGTGACGATGTCCTTGCCGAGCCCGTTGTTCGGGTCGCTGACGTAGGCCTTCAGTTCGGCGAAGGAGGGCTCGATCTGGCGGAAGGACTTGCTCAGATCGACGTCCTGCACCGAGAGGATGTCCTTGCCGCGAATCTCGAGGGTCGTGTCGCCCTGCTTCAGGACGACTTTCTCGGGGCTCTCGCTCACCAGTTCGCCGCGGAAGATGTTCGACTGGCGCGTGGTCACCTGCTTGCCGGGGATCGACGGCACGGGGCGGCCCTTGTCGTCGATCTTGACCTTCCTGTTTAGGCGCTCGGCCACCATCTCGTTCATCAGGTGGTAATACATGAAGATGATCTGCTTGGTGAAATCCACCTGGCTGCCCTTCTCGACCTCCGGGCGCATCGATTCGACGCGCGTGCGGTATTCGCTGGAGGGGAAGTTGCGCATGAACGTGTCGATCTTGACCAGCGCGCTGGCGTTGTCGCCGGCCTGGCGGTCGCCCTGAATCTGCAGGTACAGCTTCTCGGCCTGCTTCTCGGCGTGCTTGCGGACCAGTTCCTGGCGGAAGTCCGCGGTGCGTTCCTCGACGCGCGGGTCGATGGTCTTGGCCATCTCCAGGTGGTCGATCGCCTTGTCGTACAGCCCGATGTTGGAGCAAAGCTGCGCGAATTCCTGGTGGCTCGAGGCGTTGTCGTTCGACGGCGGGCGCTCCAGCAGCTTGCGCTCGTAGTACTCCTTCGCGTTGTAAATCTCGCTCTCGCGCTTCTCGATCTTCTCTTCCGACTCGATGTCGTTGTTCGAAAGATACAGCGTCTGCGAGTACGTCTTGAGCACGCGCACGCCCGGCATCGCGCGGTCGGTCAGTTCCATGCCTTCGACCGACTTGCCGCTCTTGAGCTTGTAGCGCACGCAGGGGACTTTCTCGCCCCACGCCACCTGCCCGTCTTCGACTTCGATCCCGAAGAGCTTCTGCACGCGCTTGCGCTCGCTCTCCGCCAGCGAACTCCAGCGGAACGTCAGCACGTCGCCGGTTTCCTTGAGCTTGAAGCGGAACTCGGTGTCCGTCGGCGGGCGGATCAGTTCGCCCGTGTAGGGCTCGTCGGCCACGACGATGGTGACGTCCTTCAGGTTGGTGTCGTCCGCCGCGGCACAGGCCGGCTGCTGCGCGCACGCCAGCACCAGCGCACTGAACCCGGCCGTCAGCCACCGCATGGCACGCATCTCAATCATGGCGTTCTAACCCCTTGGACCCCTTGGATGTTCTTCCGTATCCGGACGCGTGCCGCCCCAACGTCCGGCTTCCTTATGACGCATTGTGAACTCGCATGCTGCTCCTATTCCATCAAATATAACTCTATTTTCCCACGCGAGTTACACTCAAATCTCGAGACGGCTTGGCGGCGCTGTTTCTTCATTTTCTAAAGGTTTGGAGCGCCACCGCGTCCTTATATGATGCTTGCGAGGGCCTTACAGCTCTCCTAAACTCTTGAAATCCAAGCAACAACGGCAACGCACGTGTGTCGCAGGCGTTGCAGGAACGGGCACGGTCCGATGAAGCTGCGTATGCCTATCCTCTTTAGTGCGGTCGCCGCCCTGGTGACCGGCGTGGCCTTCTACGCCACGCCCGGCGCCGGCGCGCAGGGGCGCGCGTTCGTTCCGTACACGCTGCCCAAGGGCGAAGAGCCGCAGCCGGCGCCGGTCGCCGCGCCGCTGGGCGAGATCCGTCCGCACGCCGAACTCCTTCCCGCCGATTTGAACCTGGGCAGCGCCCGCGAAGTCAACGAAGAGGACGGCGGCGAGAGCCTGGAGTACGAGATTCATTGGAACGGCGTGCCCGCCGGGCGCACGATCATGAAGGTCAAGAAGCGCGAGAACCCGGGCGGGAAGTCCGCGCCCGAGTACTGGGAAGTCCGCATGGACACGCGCTCCACGCGCCTGGTCGCGAATTTCTATCCGGTCAAGGACAAGGCCATCAGCACCATCGACGTGAAAGGCGGCTTCTCCCGATACTATTACGCCAACCTGCGCGAAGGGACCTACAAGGGCGAAGAACGCATCCGCATGGACTACACCGCGGCCAGGATGGAAGCCCTGTACGAACGCACCCGCATCGACGACAGCATCAGCGGGCTCACCGTCCCGCTCTCCGGCAAGGTGCTCGACCCGCTCAGCGCGATCTACTACCTGCGCGCGATCGATCTCGGCGCGAACCTGAAGCTGCGCGAAGACCTGGCATCGGCCGCGGCCGCCGGGCGCCTGAGCCGCCCGGAACTCGATCGCAAGCTCAAGGAGGCGCGCATCGTCCTGCCCATTTGCGCCGACCGCCGCGTCTGGGACACCGAGATCGTGCCCGTGGCCCGCGAGCACCTGGACGTGAAGGGGGTCGGCCGGCGGCAGGCCTGCATCCTGATCGCGCTGAAGTGCGGCTTCAACGGGCTCTTCCAGCGCCGCGGGGACGTGCGCATCTGGGTGCACGAGGCCGCGCGCATCCCGGTCAAGATGGAAGTCGAAATCCCCATCGGCGCCTGCGAAGTGGTGCTCGACCGCTTCGACCGCGCGCCCTTCGGCAAGTAGCCGGGCTCCCCGGCGCCGCGCCTGACTTTGACGCCGGGCAAGTCCTCCGGTAGGCATACCCACTTCTCACGCCGCTTACGAATGCACGGGGTTACCCAGGAGAGGGAGACTTTCGCCATGGCCGACCGGTACGCACCCAAGCCCGAACACAAATTCACCTTTGGTCTCTGGACCACCGCCAATCCCGGCCGCGATCCGTTCGGCTCGGAGACGCGCCCGGCGCTCGACCCGATCGTCAACATCCGCAAAATGGCCGAGGTCGGCGCGTGGGGCTTCAACTTCCACGACAACGACCTGGTGCCCTTCGGCAGCACCCTGGCCGAACGCAATCGCATCGTCGCCGACGCCAGGAAGGCCATGAAGGACACCGGCATCGTCTGCAGCATGGCGACCACGAACCTCTTCTCGCATCCGGTCTTCAAGGACGGCGCCTTTACCAGCAACGACGCCTCCGTGCGCGCGTACGCGGTGCAGAAGACGATGCAGGCCATCGACCTGGGCGTCGAGATGGGCGCGAAGATCTACGTCTTCTGGGGCGGGCGCGAAGGCGCCGAAGTCGATCTCTCCAAGGACCCGCGCGAAGCGATCAAGCGCAACCGCGAAGCGATGAACTTCCTCTGCCATTACGTGAAGAGCCGGAAGTACAAGCTCGTCTTCGCGCTCGAGGCCAAGCCCAACGAACCGCGCGGCGACATCTACAACGCCACCACCGGCAACATGCTCGCCTTCATCGAGACGCTCGACCTGCCCGAGATGGTCGGCGTCAACCCCGAGTACGCGCACGAGACGATGGCGGGGCTGAACTTCACCCACCACGTCGGCCAGGCGATCGAGGCCGGGAAGCTCTTCCACATCGACCTGAACGGCCAGAAGATGGGCCGCTTCGACCAGGACCTGCGCTTCGGCAGCGAGGACCTGAAGGGCAACCTGATGCTCGTGCGGCTGCTCGAAAACAGCGGCTACAAGGGCCCCCGCCACTTCGACGCGCACGCCTACCGCACGGAGGACAGCGAGGGCGTCTGGGATTTCGCGCGCGGCTGCATGCGCACCTATGCGATCCTGCAGGAAAAGGCGAAGCAGGTGGACGCCAACAAGGAAATCCAGCAGATCCTCAAGGAGATCAACCGCTCCAACAAGACGCTGGAAGGCCTGACGCGGAAGTTCTCCGCCGGCAACGCCGCGAAGCTGATGAACACGCCCTTCAACCCCAACGAACTGGCCTCGCGGCGCCTGCCCTACGAGCGCCTCGACCAACTGCTCAACGAGATCATCCTCGGCGTGCGGTAGCCGCGGCGAAGTCTCGCGCTTTGCGGGGCGGGGTTCCTTCGGGAACGCCCGCCCCGTTTCTTTTCGTGGCCTAGAGGACCGCCGATCCTCGGTTAGGCTCGCCCGCGTGGACGAACCCGCGACCCGCGCCCACCTGCCCGAACCCATCCCGCGCTGGGCCTGGAGCACGCTCGCACTGGTGACGCTCTTCGCCGCGGCCCTGCGCTTTTACGACTTGGGCAAGGAATCGCTCTGGCTCGACGAGTTCTACAGTTGGGACGTGGCCTCGGGCAGCCTCTCGGTCCTGTTCGAAAAGCTCGGCGCCGGGCTCGACCTTCAGCCGCCCGCGTACCACCTTTCGCTGCACACGCTCCTGCCGCTCGTGGGCGACTCGGAATGGGGGCTGCGCTTCAGCGCCGCGCTCTTCGGGACGCTCACCGTGCCGATGGTCTTTCTCGTGACGCGCCGGCTCTACACGTTTCGCGAAGCCCTGGCGGCCGCGTGCATCACCGCGGTGGTCTGGTGGCCGCTGGACGTCAGCCGCAACGCGCGCCCCTACGCGATGCTGATGTTCGCTTCGGGGCTCTGCGCCTGGCTGCTGCTGCTGCTCGTCGAACGCATCCACGAAAGGGGCGCGTGGTCGTGGACGTACGCGTTGCTCTTCGCGCTCGCGGCGCTGCTCTGCTGCTACACGCATTACTTCGGCGGGCTGCTGGTGGCCTTCTTCGCGCTCTACGGGCTGGCGGGCACGCGCCGGTTCTACCTTCGCTGGCTGGCGGTCTTCGCGCTGATCGCGGTGGGCTACCTGCCGTGGCTCTTCGTCTTCTTCCGGCTGCTCGCGGCGGTGAAGTCGGGCGGCGCCTGGGTTCCGCGCCCGGCCCTGCTGGACCTGCCCGCGTTCGTCTTCTACCTGTTCAACCACTCGGCCGTTCTGGGGTGCGTGGTCCTGGGGCTGTTCCTCGTGCTGGCGGTGGTCGCGGCGCGCGAAATCCGGAGCCGCGTCACGGGCCGCGGCGCGGCGCTGCTCGATTCGCCGGGCTTCTTTCTGCTCGTCTGGCTGGCCGGGCCTCCGCTGGCCGCCTTCGGCGTCTCGTTCGTCTTCAATCCGGTCTTCATGTACCGCTACCTGGCGATCTCGGCGCTGCCGGCGTACGTCCTGCTGGCGCGAGCGCTCCTCCGGCTGCCGGTGGCCCCGCGCCTGCGCGCCTGGGCGGCGGTGCTCGCGCCGGCCGCGCTGCTGATCCATACGGTCTTCGGGCTGCATTACTTCGCGCGGCCGTGGCACGCGCAGATGCGCGAGGCCGCCGAGTACGTCGCGCGGCACGAACCCGATGCCAACGGCGTCGTACTGGGATACATCTGGGGGACGAAAGGATTCTACTACGATTACTACTTCGAACGCGCGGGCTCGCCCCTGCGCGTGACCTTCGGCGACGGCCCGCGCGAACTCCCGCGCCTCGCCGCGTACCTCGAACGGACCCCGCCGCCGCGCCTCTGGTTCGTGATGACCAACGGGATGCCGGAACCCGAACTGCTCGACTGCCTCCGGCAGCGCATGGTCGCGAAGGAACGCATCCGTTTCTACGAGGCCGAAGTCTGGCTGTACGTCCCGCGCGCGCCGTGATCACCGCGGCAGCGGAGGCGGCGCGATCTGCGGGGGCTCGTACGGCCCGCTCTCGATGGGCGGCGGAGGCGGCGCTTCGTCCTGGAAGAACTTCCACTGCGGCCCGAACTGCTCCAGGAAGTGCAGCGAGTACGAGCGATCGAAGACGAAGAGCGGGAGCAGGATCACCGAACCGATGTACGGCAGGCCGGCGACGCAGCAGGTCAAGCAGGTGGCCACCGTCGCCAGGAATCCCACCACCATCCCCAGCAGCACTTTCAGCAGAAAGTAGACGAAGAGCGTGCCCGTCCGCCCCGCGACGATCTCGCTGCGGACCACCTGCCAGGCTTCGAGCGCGCGGATGCGGCGGAGGTACATCGTCGGCGCGACGAACTCCATCACCAGCCAGTGGACGATGAAAAAGACCAGGATCGCCGGGATCCACAGCACCAGAAAAAGGATGATCCCGATCAGCGACGCGGAGGTGAACCTGAGCGTCATGAGGTCGCCCCACGCGATCAGCGCCGGCAGCCCTACGACCACCAGCATGACCAGGTAGCTGACGCAACTGATCGCGAAGCGGAACATGTACAGGCTGTTGCCCAGTTCGGCGAACTCGTGCCACGGCTGCACGACCAGCCCGCGGTTGTGCACGATCCCGTCGATGAACATGAACGTCCCGCGCGATTGCAGCCACAGGACAAGCTGCCCGATCACGAAGGAGACGGCCATGAAAGCGACGGCGAGCAGCACCACCAGGCCGAGGTTCGCCTTGATCCAGTCCAGGGCCTGCTGAATCTCGGAGGACGCGCCGCCGGGACCGCCGCCGATGTTGCCGCTAAAATTGGGAAAGCCCCCGCCGCCCTGGCCGAGGTACGCGAGAAAGGCGCAGAAGCCGAGCAGGAACCACTTGCCGAGATCGAGCGGGTTGAAGCAGACGTGCTTGGCACGGTCGATGGCCGGCGTGACGGCGTCCACGGCGGAGATTTCCATACGCATTCCTCGATGTGTTCGCAGGCAACTATCTAGAAATCAGGTTTACACACGCTTTCTTTTATCGATGGGGCGAAACGCGAACAACCGAATTCCTCGCCCGCCGCCCGCTCGTGCCGGCGCGCGCATTTTCTCGATCGTACATCCCGTAAACCACGGAGACGAAAGCGGTTTCTGGTGTATTGCGATGGAGGGTGGGCGATTCGACGGGGGGCCGCACATGCAGACCGCGCGCTTTACTACGCTGGTGTTGAGCTTCGTCCTGGCTGCGGGCTGCGCGCGCGCCGGCGACGAGGACGAGATGCGCTGGGTGGACGCCACCGGCAACCTGGGCGGCAGCGAATGGACCGGCAACGCCGGGCCGTGGAAGGTCGTCTGCCCGCCCAATTCCGGCGACGTGATCTGCAGCATGGTCGGCCTGGGGCTCTGGGCGAGTTCCGACGGCGGCGCGACCTGGGCGCGTTTGGGCCAGGAAGGCAGCCGCCCGCCGAACAAGGGCCAGGCGGTGCAGTTCGTCTTCGATCCCAAGAACCCGAAGAACTTCTGGACGAGCGGGATGTACGGCTACGGCGTCTGGAAGACGACCGACGGCGGCAAGACGCTGGTGAAGCTGGGCACGAACGAGCACTGCGACGGCATCGGCGTCGATCTGGGCGATCCCGAGTACAAGACGCTGCTGCTCGGCCTGCACGAACAGAAACGCAGCACGCACCAATCGACCGACGCGGGCAAGACCTGGACGAAGATCGGCGACCGCCTGCCCGAGAATTCCAACCACAGCTCCGACCCGATCGTGCTCGACGCCAAGACGTACCTCACGAACACGTCCGGCTGGCTGAAGGAACACGCCTGGGGCATCTACCGTTCGGAAGACGCGGGCGCGACGTGGACGAAGGTGAGCGACTTCGGCGCGGCCGGCAATCATCTCCGCGCGAGCGACGGGGCGATCTACTGGCCGATGCTCTGGGACGGCCAGAACTGCGTCAGCACCGACCGGGGCAAGACCTGGACGAAACTCAACGCCCCCGCGCGCGGGCTCTTCGTGGAAGCGCCGGGCGGGCGCATCGTGGGCGTCAAGAACACGCAGCTCTGCTTCAGCACCGACCAGGGCAAGACCTGGACGAACTGCGGGCCCGCGCTGCCGTTCAAGCCCTTCGGGATCGCGTGGAGCGACGCGCGGCGCTGCTTCTTCGCCTTCCGCCAGACGAAAGGCAAGACGGCGGAAGCGGTGGTGCGCTGGGACCTGCCGCAGGACCTGGCCAAGGGCTTCGCGCCGTTCGTCTCGAGCACGCTCGGGGTCTGGAACGGCGAAGGCTTTTCCGGCGGCAACGGCTGGATGAACGGCGGCAAGGATGGCTACCTCAAGGCGCAGAAGGCCGAGAAGAAGAGCGGCGACACGGCGCTCGAGTTCCGCTTCGACGGCGTGGAGAAGGGCGAGGGCGGCTGGAACTGGCACAACTGGGCGCTGAACGACCTGACCGACATCGGCGGCTACAAGACGCTCTGCTTCGCCGCGAAGGTCGCCGGCGCGGCCAAGCCCTCGGAGCTTAGCGTGACGCTGGTCTGCGGGCCGAGCAAGGTGTCCACCAAAGCCGTGCCGCTCGCGGCGCACTGCAAGGAGATTCAGGACGGGCAGTGGCACGAAGTCGCCGTCCCGCTCAAGGCGTTGCTCGACGGCGCCGAAGGCTTCAACCCCAAGGCGACCTACGAGATTCGCATCCAGGCCGCGGGCGCGGGCTTGAACTGCAGCGTCTTCGTGGACGACGTGCGATTCAGCACCAAGTAACTTGCGCTTCGCGCCCGCGCGCGCATCGTAGGCGGGATGAAATGCGACGCGCCGCAGTGGCTCAAGGACCGGCTCCTCTTTCAGCGCCAGGACCGCGGCAAGGCCTACGCCGTCTCGGTCGTGCAGGGCTTTCTGGAACTCCCCGACTGGGCGTATCACCTGCGCGCGGCGGACGGCTCGAGCTTGCTCGAACACGCCGACGATCTGCAGAAACTCTTCGACGCGATCTTTGAAGCGGCCACCGACCCCACGCAGCAGCACCGGGTGCGTATCGTGCAACAGGGCCGCGCGAACCACTTTATCCTGCTCAGCGGACCGGGGTTAGCGCAGCACCTGGAGGCCACGGGCCTGGCTACGGTCTACGCCTGGCAGCCCGACGAGCATCGGTAAGGGTTCAACTGTTACTTGTATAGTCATCCGTATTCAGTAGGTTCAGGGACTTCCGTACCTCCAAATCATAAGAAAGGAATCGAACATGGCCAAGAAGTTGAAGGTTGGCGTCATCGGCGTCGGCGGCATCGCCAAGACGCACTTCCCGGGATGGAAGAGCAGCCCCGACGCGGAACTCGTCGCGCTGGCCGACCCGATGGGCGAGGTCCTTAAGAAGGTGGCCGCCGAGCACGGCGTCGCCAAGACCTACGAGAAGCCCGAGGACCTGATCGCCGACCCGGACCTCGACATCGTCGATGTCTGCACGCCCAACATGTACCACGCGCCGCTGACCATCGCGGCCCTGAACGCCGGCAAGCACGTCATCTGCGAAAAGCCGCTCGCGCCGACGCCCGCCGAGATCAAGCAGATGATCGCCGCGCGCGACAAGTCCGGGAAGCTGCTGATGACCGCGCAGCACTTCCGCTTCGACGGCCGCTCGAAGGCCCTCAAGGCCGAACTCGAGACCGGGCGCCTGGGCGACGTCTACCACGCCCGCGGCTGGATGCTCCGCCGCGCCGGGCTGCTCCCGCGCACCAGCTTCACGCTCAAGAAGCACAGCGGCGGCGGGCCCTGCATCGACATCGGCGTCCACATCCTCGACCTGACGCTGTGGATGATGGGCAACCCCAAGCCCATCGCGGTCTCGGGCATCACGCAGGACCGCCTGCGCAAGATTCCGGGCTCGTTCACCCCCTGGGGCGGGCTGCTGCCGCGCGAGAAGGACTGGGACGTCGAAGAATTCGCCGCGGCCTTCGTGCGCTTCAGCAACGGCGCGACGATGGTGCTGGAAGTGAGCTGGCTGCTGCACCACAAGACCACCGGCGAAGACATGCAGATGTGGCTCTACGGCGAAAAGGGCGGCGCGCACTGGCCCACGCTGGAACTCCTCGAGACCAACTACAAGTCGCAGCAGCACCTCAACACGACCCTGGTGATGTCGGGCGGCCAGGAAGCCCACGCGGCCGAATGCGTCGCCTTCGCCGACGCCGTGGCCCACGGCAAGCCTTCGCCGGTGCCAGCGGAACAGTCGTACGACGTGCTGAGCATCCTCGACGGCATCTACCGCAGCTCGGCGGGCAACAAGGAGATCGTGCTCGAGTAGCCGCGCCATTCGGCCGAAGCGTTCGCGTCCCCTCGGACTTCGCGGTCCGGGGGGATTTTTTATGCCGGCCCGCCGCGCGATGAAAAAAATGGAATTATTGCATGCGGCGGCACATGCACGGCCTGAACCTTTGTTTCAGGCGAGGCGTGCATGCCAGGCACTTATGCGCTCAGTCCCGATGGGATTCTCCTGGTCACCTGCTACAGCGGCGCGCTGACCGTCGAGGAAGTCCGCGCGCTTGCCGCCGCGCGCGCGGCCGATCTCCGCCTGCGCTCCGCGCGCGTGCATCTGATCGACATGGAATCCGTGCAGATGAACGTCTCCAGCCTGGACGTGCGCGCGTACGCGAGCTTCCTCCGCAACCTCGCGCCGATGCCGCTGATCCGGCGCGTGGCCGTGCTGTTCGGGCCGCCGCACCTGTACGGCCTCGGCCGCATGTTCGCCACCTACCAGGAGATCGACGGCGACCGCATCTGCTGCATGCCGGTGCGTTCCCTGGCGGAAGCCTGCGCGCGCCTGGGCCTGCACGAGACCGAGATGCGCGTCTTCCTGCACGAGCTGCGCGGGCGCGCCGGGCCGCCGCGGACGCGGAGCGCCGAGGCGTGAACGCGCGCGGATTCCCGGGGGATTGGCCCGGCCGGAGCGGTTCGCGCAACCGCTTGCGCCGCCTCGGGTAGAGCATGGTTTTCCGCCGCGATCCACGGGGCGCGCCCGGAAGCTTTGCGGGCGCGCCGACGCAATGAATCCAGATTGAAAATCGATTCCCGCGCGGGCCGGTTGCGCGCGCGCCCGACGCGGGTTTACTCAGGGATATGCGGCCTGTGCGCAGGCCCCCACCCGAGGACACCCGACGATGCTCGCCACCGCCAACCCCGACCTGTCCACCCTGATCGCGAAGATGCCGCCGGTGCCGAAACTCCCGCCGCCCGCGGGCAAGATCGTGCGCGTGGCCACGACGGAGGAACTCGTGCGGGCCTTTGACGCGCTCGAAGACGGCACGACCCTGCTGCTCGCCGACGGCGTCTACACGCCGCCGCCCGACCTGCGCATTCGCGCCCACGGGATCACGCTGCGCGGCGAGAGCGGCAAGCGCGAAGCCGTCGCGATCGACGCCGGCGGCGCGCGGGTGACGATCCTTTCGCTGATCGGCGCGCGCGACTGCACGATCGCCGACATGACCTTCCGCAACAGCGAGCTTTACGGCGTGCGCATCTACGGCGACAGCGGCGTGCGCAACACGCGCATCCACAACGTCCTCTTCCACAACATCTGGACCCGCGGGCTGAAAGGCACGCACCCGCAGCGCATCATGGACAGCGGCGACGATCTTCAAAGCCCGGAAGAGATGCTGCGCAAGCGGCCGACGCAGGGCCTGGTGCAGCACTGCCTGTTCCTGTGCGACACGCCCAAGCCCTGGCCGGGCTACCACGAGCCCGATTACATCAGCGGGATCGACATGATGGGCCTGAAGGACTGGACCTTCGCCGACAACCTGTTCGTGGGCATCCGCGGGCAGAACGGCGGCGGGCGCGGCGCGATCTTCATCTGGGTGCAGAGCGAGGACGTGATCGCCGAGCGCAACCTGATCGTGAACTGCGACCGCGGCGTGGCCTTCGGCAATCCCTCGGGCAAGTTTCCGCAGGTGACGCGCGGGATCGTGCGCCACAACCGCATCGTCGCCGGCGCGAACAAGGCCATCGAACAGAGCGGCACGCTGGACAACGAGGTCTATGAGAACCTGATCCATTCGACGAAGTGGGAGTACGAGCGCACCATCGCCTTTACCGAAGGCTGCAAGGGCGCGCGCTGCCGCGGCAACGTGATTCACGGGCGCATCGTCGTGACGGAAGATTCGCAGGCGGAACTGTCCGGGAACCGGACCGGGCGGCTGGAAGGCGTCTTCGTCCAGCCCGAGGCCGGCGACCTGAACCTGGCCTGACGGCTTCCGAGGGCGCTACTCGAAGTCGATGTGCTTGCCGTCTTCGTACAGCTTGACCTCGTGGCGGTTGGCGCTCTTGCGGTTGGCGGTAAAGCGAATCTCGTAATTGCGCCCGCGTTCCAGGGTCACGCGCAGCGACCGCGAGATGTCGTTGGCGCGCCCGCCCAGGGGCACGCTGATTTCCACCTCCACCAGGTAGCGGCCGGGTTCGACGGTGTTGGCGCCGGTGGCGCTGACGGCGGTGTTGTTCAGCTTCACGGAACGGACCGAGGTGAGCGGGATCTCGTCCACGACCTTCAGGGTCGGGCGGGTCAGCCGGTCGATCTCGCCCAGCGCGCGGTTCTTCAGCGCCTGCGCGGCCTTGTCGGATGGGTAGACGGCCAGCGCGTCGTCGCAGGCGTTCTTCACCTGGGTCCAGTCGAGCACCGAGTCGGCGTTGGCCGACTTCAGGCGCGCGCGCCCCATGGCCTCGTCGTAGCCGGTCTGGCGGGCTTTCTGGGCCGAGGCCAGGCCGTCCTTGGCGGATTTGTTGTCCGGCGAGGTCTGCAGGGCGGCGTTGAAGCTCGTTTCCGCGCCGGCGTAATCCTTGAGTTCCAGCTTGCGGAAGCCCTGGATCAGGTTCAGGCCGGTCAGCGCGCTCGGATCGTTGGGCTTGCTGGAAAGCGCCTTGCGGAGTTCGCGCTCGGCGTCGAACCAGCGGCGGTCGGCGGCGGCCTTGCGCGCCTCGTCCATCGCGGCCTCGTACTGCGCGGCGCTCAGCGCGTCGGCGGCCTCCTTGGTGCGCTTCTCGTCCAGCGCGGACGTAAAGGCCATCGCGGCGGCCTGGTATTTCTTGTCCTTCAGGAGCGACTGGCCGCTCTGAAAGGCGTCGGCGTAACGCTTGTCCTTCGCGCCGGACTGGGCGTCGGCGAGTCCCTGCGTGGCGGAACGGTCGCCCTTGCGTTCGTACAGCGCGCGGTTGAACGCCGTCTCGGCCTTGTCCCACTCGCGGTTCTTCAGCGCTTCGCGGCCTTCCTGCATCGCCGACTCGTAGCTGACGTGCTTGATGCCCTGCAGCGCCGTGGCCACGCCGGCGTTGATGCGTTCGTTCTCGGGCGACTTCGGCCAGAGCGCGCGCGCCTTCTCGAAATGTTCGCGCGCCCCCTCGAACTTTCCGTCCTTCAGCAGCCGGTTGCCCTGGAGCAGCAGTTTCCCGAACTCCTCGCGCTTGCCCTGCTCGTTCTCCGCGGTCTTGAGCAGCGCCTGCGCGCCGTCCTTGGCGGGATGGTCCTGCGCCCCGAGCGCCTCCAGCGCCTTGCGCACGGTGGCCTCGGCGGCCGGCCATTCTTCGCGCGCGGCCGCGTCGCGCGCGGCGGCGAAGGCGGCCTCGAACTCGCTGCGCGCGTGCGCGGCCTTCTCGTCGCTCTCGCGCTTGGCGAAGGCCTCCGCGAAGCGCTGCGCCTCGGTCTTCAGCGCGTCCAGCTTGGCCTCGGCGAGCAGGTCGGGCAGGTTCCCGTCCGCGGCCGCCGCGCCGAGCTTCTCGGCCTCCTCGATCTTCTTCCGCGCCTCGCGGGGATCGACGGGAATCATGCGCCGCGCGTCGGCGACGAGCGCGTTGAACGAATCGCGGCGCCGGGCCAGCAGGTCCTGGCGGTCGTGGAGCTGGTCGAGGACCTCCTCGACGGGCTTGAAGTCCTCGAGCGTGTGCTCGGCGCGCTCCTGCTTGAAGCGCTCCAGGTCGGCGATGGCCTGCGCGAGTTGGTCGCCGTGGGCGGTGGCGGCGTTGCGCCCGGCGGCGGCGGCCACGTCGCGGTCGGCGACGAACTTGGCCTGCGCGGCCTGGCGTTCCTTTTCTTTCAGATGCGAACCCGCCGCGCCCAGCAGCACCAGGATGACCACCGCCGCGGCCAGGACCTTGGGCCAGCGCTTCGGCGCGGGCGGCTCGGGCGGCAGCGAAGGCTGAGGCTGGACGGACGTGCGGTTGCCGGGGATGCTGCCCGGCGGCTGGAACTCGGTCGCGGCCTTCGAGCCCGGCGCGGCCGCGCCCACGATCGTCGGCGCGAACTGCGAGGCATGCGGGCCGCCCGCGGCGCCCTGGCCCGCCTGGTCGCGGCAGACCGCGAGCTGTTCGAGCAGCATGGTGGCATCGGCCGGGCGCTGCGCGGGGTCCTTGGCCAGGCAGCGGTCGATCAGCGCCGCCGTGGCCGCGCCGACTTCGGGGCGGAGCTGCTGGATCGGCTCGTGCGGCTTCTGCGCGGTGGCGAAGAAGATCTTCATCAGCGACTCGCCCTTGAAGGGCGCGCCGCCGGAGAGCAGCGCGTAGAGCGCCGCGCCCATGCTGAAGACGTCGGCCGGCTTGCCCGCGGTGCGCGCGTCGTCGGCCTGTTCGGGCGCCATGTAGCCGGGCGTGCCCAGCGCCACCTGCGTGGCGGTCAGGCCCTGCTGCGCGCCGTCGTCGCCGCGGGCCAGGCCCAGGTCGGCCAGCTTGGCGTTCTTGAAGAGCAGTTCGCCCCCGCTCTTCGACTTGGGAATCATGATGTTGTCGGGCTTCACGTCGCGGTGGACGACGTTCTGGTCGTGCGCGGACTTCAGGCCCTCGGTCGCGGCGATGACGATCGCGAGCGCCTCGGACTCGGGCAGGCCGGGGCGGCCCATGTCCTTCACCTGCTTCAGATACGATCCTGCCGACGTGCCGTGGACGTACTCCATGACGAGGTAAAAGAGGCCGCAGTCCTCGTTGACGTCCTTCACGTTGACGAGATGCGGCGACTGGACCTTGGCCGCGATCTGCGCCTCGCGGAAAAAGCGTTCGATCAGCGCCGGCTGCGAGCCCGCCAGGTGGAACGGCAGCACCTTCACGGCGACTTCGAGCTTCAGGCGCGGATGGATGCCGTAGTAGACCGCGCCCATGCCGCCCTGCCCGAGCTTGGTCAACAGCGGAATCCCGCCCAGCGCCGGGGTCGGCTTGCCGTCCACGGTGACGCGGTTGGCCGAGAGCAGCAGCTTGTCCTGCGAGAGGTCCTGCACCGGCTGCGAGACCGGCGGGAGCCCGTTCGTGCCGCTCAGGCTGAACGCCGTCGGCGCGCCCGACTGCGACGGGATGTGCACGGACGGCGCCTGCGAACCGGTGCCGGGCTGGCTGGGCGGCGGCGTGGCCGCGCCCTGGGCCGACTGTCCGCCCTGCATGGGCATCGTATCTTCCGAACCGTTCGCCATGCCTGTCCGGTCACCTCCCGGAGATTCGGTACGCACCTCGTGTGCCGAAGGCGCGCGAAAATGCCGCCCCTGCAAGGTGCGGATCATACCATGGATAGCCATATCCCAGGACGAATCGGGGCGGGAACTTCTTCAAGGCTGCGCCCACGCCGCTGGAATTCCCTACAGTACGCGCCCCTTAGTAGATGCCGAAACACCCACAAACCTCACATGGCGATTGCCCTAAAACAACCGGAGGACCGGGGTCTCCGGTCCTCCAGTCTATACCACGCTACGTTCCAGACAGCGCCGCTTATTCGCCCTTGGGGGCGGCGTCGCCCACGGCGAGCAGTTCGACTTCGAAGACCAGCGTCGCGTTGGCGGGGATGGGGCCGTCGGGGCGCACGTTCGCGCCGTAGGCCAGTTCCGAGGGAATCCAGAACTGGTACTTGGAGCCGACCTTCATCAACTGCACGCCCTCGGTCCAGCCCTTGATCACCTCGTCGAGCTTGAACGAAGCGGGCTCCTTGCGGCGGTAGCTGCTGTCGAATTCGGTGCCGTCCAGCAGCGTGCCCTTGTAGTGCACGGTCACGCGGTCGCTGGCCTTGGGCTTGTCGCCTTCGCCGTCCTTCAGGACCTTGTACTGCAGGCCGGTGGCGGTGGTCTGGACGCCTTCCTTCTTCTTGTTCTCGTCGAGGAACGCCTTGCCCTGGGCGGCGTTCTTTTCGCCTTCCTTGGCGGCGGCTTCCATCTGCGCCTTCATCTTTTCCTGCTGCTTGGCGATCATCATCTTCTTGAAGGAATCCATCGTCTGCTGGATTTCCTGCTGGGACATCGCGGGCTGCTTGCCGTCCATCGCGTCCTTGAGGCCCTTGACCAGCGAGTCCAGATTGGCGTGGATGTCGTCCTGCTTGAACTGCCCGCCGATGTTCAGGCCGATGATGTAGCTGATCTTGGCCAGGAGGGCTTCGTCTTCCTTCTTCTCTTCCTTCGCTTCTTCCTTGGGCGCTTCCTTCGGCTCTTCCTTCTTCACTTCTTCCTTGGGCGCGTCGGCCTTGGCTTCTTCTTTCTTTTCCTCGGGCTTGGGCGCTTCGGTCTTCGCTTCTTCCTTCGGAGCTTCGGTCTTGGCCTCTTCCTTCTTGGGTTCTTCCTTGGGAGCTTCTTCGGCCCTGACAGCCAAGGTTCCGGTGGTGAGCGCCAACAATCCAAGCCAGAGCAACCGCTTCATGGCCAATCCTCGCGTATGGGTCTGTAGGGCAAGCTGGCCGCGCGGCCAACACGTGCAATCAATCTAGCGGGCTTCTCCA
>JAHCJK010000219.1 GCA_026184295.1 Planctomycetota bacterium | reverse complement strand
TGCGCTTGACCGCGCGGCGGTAGAAGCGGGCCATCACGGGATCGCTGCGGTAGGTCGGGTCGGCCTTCGCGGCCTCGCGCAGCCGGGCCTTCTCGCGCTCGAAGCCCGCGGCGTCGAGCGCGCGCGCGGTGGCCACGCCGATCTCGGCCAGCTTGTACATGTAGAGGTTGAACGGCTTCAGCTTCGCCACGTCCACATCCTTCAGGTATTCCTCGGCGGCCGGCGCGTCGTTGGCAAAGGCCCGTTCGAGCGCGCACCAGATGCGGTGCATCGCGGTCGTGTGGTCGGCCTGGAGCTTCAGCGCCGCGCGGGCGACCTCGGCGGCCTCGTCCTCGTGCAGAAGATAGTGATGCGCCAGCGCCAGGTTGCTGAGCATCCAGGGTTCGGCGGCGGGGCGTTTCTTCCAGTCGCTGAGCCAGTGGATGCAGCGGCCGTATTCGCGCACGGTGGCCAGCGCGTAGCCCGCGGTGCCCCAGGTTCCGATGTCCTTGTGCAGCGGGTGGCGGTGCTGGTCGATGAAGGCGAGCAGCGGGCTGCGCGCGTCTTCCTGCGCCATGGCGGACATCAGCGATGACGCCGCGCGCATGCCGGCCTCGCCCAGGTCCATCAGCTTGGCCGCGACGGCGGCCGCGTCGTTCCAGCGCTTGCGCTTGGCCAGCCGGTCCACGGCGATCTCGCCCAGCAGCGGCGGCGCGCCGGGCTCGGTCGCGGCTTCCTCCAGTGCCTTGCTGGCCTGGCGCGCCCAGCCGGCATGGTCGAGCGCCAGGAGCGCCTCGTCGAGGTAGACGCGGGTGGTCTCCGGGTTGCGCGCGAGGCGCTTCAACTGCTCGAGCGCGTCCGTCTCGTAGCCCGTCGCGGCGCGCAGGCGGACCGTGCAGCTCAGCGCCATCGGGCCTTCGGCGTACTTGTTCATGCGGATAAGCGCCCGCGCCGCGCCCTCGTGGTCCTTGTCCTCCAGATGCATGTCGAAGAGCGAGGCCGCCGGGAACGGGTAGTCCGGGTCGAGTTCGCAGGCGCGCTCGAACGCGGCGCGCGCGCCGTCGCGGTCCTTGTTGCGCAGCCAGGCGTCGCCCAGGTACGCGAGCGCGATCGCGTTGTTCGGAGCCAGCTTCATGTACGTCTGCGCGGCCTCCAGGTACGGCTTGGCCTCTTCGGTCTGGTAGTACCAGCGCACGAGCTGGTACCAGCCCCACGCGTACTCGGGGGCCTCCTTAAGCAGCGCGCGCATGTCGGCGATCGCTTCCTCGCCGCGGCCGGCCTGCGCCTTGATCCACGCCGCGCGCCCGCGCAGTTCGATCGGCTGCTTGTCGCCGAAGATCGCCGGGCGGCAGGCGGCCAGGGCCTCGTCCCAGCGCTTTTGCGCGGCCAGCGTCTCGGCGCGCAGGTCGTGGGCCTCGTCGTTGCGCGGGCTGAGCCGGACGACCTGGTCGAGCGCGGTCATGCGCTCGTCGCCCTGCTTCTCGGCGTCCAGGCTCTTGGCGAAGATCAGCCATGCGCCGGGATCGGCGGGGCGGCGCTGGGCCAGCGCGCGCGCGCCCTCGGTCGCGCGGTGCGGCTCGCCCAGTTCTTCCGACCACTGCTGCAGCATGCTCCAGGCCCACTCGTAGGTGGGCTGGATGAAGACGGCGCGCTCCAGATGCGTCAGCGCCGCGGCCTTCTCGCCCAGGTGGTACAGCGCCTCGGCCAGGTAGCCCTGGTTGAGCGGGTCGAGCGGATCGCGGGCTGCGGCGGCCTCGAGAATCTCGCGTGCCTTGGCCCATTCGCCGGAGCGCCCGCAGGCGTCGCTGAGCTGCCGCGCGGCCGCGCCCCAGCGCGCCCCGAACTGATAGGCGTTCTGGAGCGCTTCCATCTCGGCCGCGGCGTCCTTGCGCGCGTGGCAGACGCTCGCGTGGTCGAGCCAGAGGCGCGCCATGAGCGGGAAGCGCTCGGTCGCCTGCCGAGAGATCTCCCACGCCTCCTCGTGGCGGTTCATGTCCAGGAAGTGGCGCGCGAGCGCCGACCATGCGTGCCACAGGTCCGGCCGCGCGGCGTGCGCCTCCTTCAGCTTCTCGAGAATCTCCTCCTTGTTCAGAATCCCGCGCGCGTGGTGCCGGAAGGCCAGCAGCCCGTCGCCCTGCGTGACCTGGCGCACCAGTTCGCCGTAATAGAACAGGATCGCCTCGCGCCGTTCCTCCGGCGTGTAGCTGATCTCCATCAGCCGCGCGAGCGCGTGGGTCTCCTCCACCGAGAGCGTCAGCGCCTCGCGAAAGGCCGCGCGCGCCTCCGGGATGCGTTCCTCGTGCAGGCGCAGCGTGCCGGTCATGACGAAGACCGAGGGCGCCGACGGATTCATCCGCCGCAGCGCCTCGGCCTCGACGGAGGCCTCCGCGTAGCGCCGCTGGTCGATCAGGTTCCAGGCGAGTTCGCTGCGCGCCCAGCCGTTGTTCGGGTCCAGTTCCAGGAAGTGGCGGATGAACGGCTCGGCCTCCTCCGGCGGCTCCTCGCGCAGCCATTCGATGCAAAGCGAGTAGATGCCGAGGTGGTGCGGGAAGCGCGCCGAGAGCCCGTACAGGTGTTCGAGCGCCGCGGCGCGCCCCTGGGTCTCGGCGAGGCAGAGCGCCAGGGCGCGGTGCGCGCCCAGGTCCAGCGGCGCGGCCTCGGCGACCTGCTTCCAGAGTTCCAGCGCGGCGGCGGGGTCGGTGCGCAGGCCCTCGAGTTCCGCGGCGGCGCGCAGCCAGCTCGCGCGGCGCGTCTTGCCCTTGGCCGCGCGCAGGAACTGCTCCGCGCGGTCGAAGTGCCCGTAGCGCCCGTGCACGCCGGCCGAATACAGCATCAGTTCGCCGTCGTCGGGACGGCTGCGGAAGCCTTCGTCCAGGATGCCGAAGCCCTGGTTCGGCAGCCCCTGCAGTTCCAGGCTCCAGAAGAGCGTCCGCGCCGGCTGGCTGGACTGCTTGCCGTAGCGCGCGGCGCGGTCGCGCAGGAAGCGGTTGGTGTCCTCGACCTTCTTCCGCAGGCGCGCGGCGAGGAAATACGCCTCGACGAAATGCTCCTGCTTGTCGTCCAGGCAGGCCGCGAAGCGGTACAGGTCCAGCGCCTCGTCGAAGGCGCGCTGTTCCCAGCGCAGGTCGGCGAGGATGTGGTAGCCCATGCCGTCGTACGGGCGGCGGCGGATCGCGCGCGCCAGCAGCTCGTCCGCGCGCGCGTGGCTCGCGGCGTCGTGGCGGATCTCTTCGGCGTACTGCTGCGCGAAGATGGGATCCTCGTGCGTGGCCGCCAGCGACGCGAGCAGCTCCACGCGTTCGGCCGGGCGCGCGAGGTCGCGCAGGCTGTCCAGCGTGCCGAGCAGGTAGCGCGCGTGCTTGGGGAAGAGCTTGGCCAGTTCCTGGTAGACCTCCAGGCGCTGGCGGCGGTCGTCGTCGTAGAAGGCGAGCATCAGGCGCGCCAGCAGCGTCAGGCGGCGCCCGGGCGCCTCGGCCGCCATCGCTTCGTACGCGCGCCATGCGGCCTCGCGGTCGTGCGCGTGCAGCGCGCGCTGGAGTTCGTACGTCCGCTCGTGCAGGCTCAGGTCGGGCAGGTCGAGCCCGTCCAGCAGCGCGGCCTGGTCCGCGGGCAGGAGCGCGCTGCCGTGCGGGCCGGTGGCCTTCTGCCGTTCGAGCAGCTTCTCGTGCGCGAATTCCAGGTAATGGCGCACGTTCGGATCGCGGATCAGAAACGTCTCGCGCAGTTCGTCGTAACCGATCACCGCCTGCGCGTGCCCGCTGGTGGTGTCGGCGGTGTGGAGCGTGAAGGGGATGCCGCGGTCGAGCAGCGCGCGCGCCGAATCCCACGTGACGGTGAACTCGCGCATCGTCCATCCGTGGTCCTCGGCCCAGGCGCGTTCGACGAAGCCCGGCGTGCCGTCGTACGTCACTTCCTCGGCCAGCGCCAGGTGGTCGATGGGCACCTTCCAGTAGTTCGCCAGCGTCGCGAAGGTCGCGGGGGCGCAGGTGAGGTGGTGCTGGCGCACGAACCCGACCGGCAGCGAGACCGTCCGGCGCGGCGTCTCGGGCCTGCTTATGCGCTCGGCCAGGCCCTTGTAGTATTTCGTCGCGGCGACGCGCGCCTCGCGTTCGGCGGCCTCGTAGTCGCCCAGCAGGCAGTGGACGTCGCAGCGGGTCGCGGCGAGCTGCCGGCGGACCGATTTGTCCATGGCCGGCGCGCGCCGCTCGAACGCCTCGTAACTCGCCAGCGCCTCGGCGTAGCGCTTCTGTTCCACCTGGATGCCGGCGAGCTGCCAGTGGATCGAGGAGGCCTCGTTGTGCTCCGCGGCCTCTTCGAGGAACGCGCAGACTTCGCCGAGGCGGTCCTGGAGCGTCAGCAGGTGCGCGTAGGAATGGATCGCGGGGCGGTACCAGGGGTGCATCTCGAGCGCCTTCCGGCAGGCGTTCAGCGCGTCCTCGACGCGGTCGCCGATCTCGAAGATCTCGGCCCATTCGACCTGGAGCCACGGCAAGCCGGGGTGGGCGCGCTCGGCGCGTTCCATCCAGCGTTCGGCTTCCTCGAAATCGCGGATGCGCGCGCGCGTGACCGCGTGCAGGGCCATCCAGGAAGCGTGCGTGTCCGCGTCGGCGTGCTCCAGGTCGCCGTGGGAGCGCAGGAATTTCCAGATGCGCCAGGGGTCGCGGCGGCCGACGGCGGTCAGCGTGTAAAAATAGAGCGCCAGCGGGTGCTCGGGGTGTTCGCGCCAGCCGAGGAAGTGGCAGGCGTTGCTCAAGCGCGAGGCGCCGACGACCTTGCAGACGCGCCCGGCCAGCACGCGGGCCTCGGGGCCGCGCCAGTCCTGGTAGGGGCCGAGTTTTTGGGCGCGCTCGTGAACCTTCAGGAACAATCCACGATCATACAGTGTCTGGAGTGCGGCGAGTTCATCGGGCGGAATATGCATAGTCGGGTCACGCGTCGGATTGCATTCGAATGTAGGGATTGCGCGGGGAATGGCAAGGAGAGGCCCGCGTTGCAGTTATTTCATGCGCTGATCCCCGGGGCCCGGGCATGAAAAAAGGGCGGCCGAGGCCGCCCATTTTTCTTGCTTCGAAGAAAACGCGCCGGCTTAGAAGTTCGCCTTCGGCACGCCGACGCCGAAGCCCCAGCCCGCGGTGTAGTTGTCCACCTTCACCAGGATGCGGTTGATGCCGGCCTGGAGCTGCACGGTCACGGCGTCCGCGCGCGGCGTGTACCCGCGCATCACTTCGTTGACGTGCACGACTTTTCCGTTGAGCCAGATCTTGATGCCGTCGTCGCTGCCGCAGGTCAGCACCGTCTCGCGCGGATGCACGGACTCGATTTCCGTGTAGCCGTACGCGACGCACCATTCGCACGCGGTCAGCGCGCGGTCCAGCACGATGCGGCCCTTCTTGTCGGCGCTGTACTCCTTCCACTTCAGCGTCTCGGCGCCGTCCTTGTACGCCTTGGTCAGGTCCACGCCGCCGTCTTTGCTCTTGAGGAAATCGGCCTCGACGGGCGTCTCGAGTTCCAGCGAGATCTCGCCGGCCTTGGGGCTCTTGAAGGGCCCGATCAACTGCCACTGCGTGATCGCGTCCTCGTTGGCCTTCTTGGCCGCCGCATCCCAGCTCGCGCGCAGGTCGCGCGGATCGATGGCGCCGAAGGTCTTGCCGCTGCCCGGCACCAGGGTCTTCGCCTCGAGCTTGGGGAGCAGGCCGCCGTGCCCGGCGATCAGTTCGTCGCACATCTCGACGATCTGGTCCATGCTCAGCGTGGCGGCCGTGAGCGGGTCGAACATCGCGGCCTGGTAGACGTGGTCGCGGCGCCCTTCCATCGCGGCGCGGATGAAGAGTTCGTGCTGCGTCACGTGGGGCTGGATGTAGCCGATCAACTGCGGCGGCAGCGCGCCCACGGTGGTGAACTGCAGGCCCGCGCGGTCCACGAGCGTCGGGACTTCGGCGATCGCGTCGTGGGGCAGGTTGGCGATCGCGCCCTTGTTGGGCATGTTGCCGTACACCACGCTGGGCGTGCCCGTCACCATCGAATGGATGATCGTGCTGCCGTACTCGTGGCTGCGGCAGACGCTCATGGGCTCGTCGTTGCGGCTGACCGTCTTCATGCGGTCGAATTCCTCGACGATGCCGTCGCAGCGGCGCAGGTATTCGTCGATCGGCACGTCGTACTTCGCGACCGCCGACGAACCGCGCGGGATGAAGTACGGGTTGTACTCCGCGTTGTGCTCGCTGGATTCCGTGACGAAGTAGCCCAGGCGCTTCATCAGTTCGAAGCGGACCTTGTTGGTGCGGTAGACCTCGTGGTTCTTCATCGCCTCGAAGAGCCGCGGGTACAGGTCCTGCCCGTCCTTCTTCAGCGAGAGGTAGAAGGCCATGTGGTTGATGCCGGCGCAGACGAACGCGACGTCCTCGGGCTTGACCTTGATGTAGCCCATGATCTGGTTGAGCGTCCCCTGGACGCTGTGGCAGAGGCCCACGGCGCGGATGTCGCTCGTGCGCGTGATCGTCTGCATGTTCATCGACATCGGGTTGGAGTAGTTCAGCAGCACCGCGTTGGGGCAGTGCTTCATCATGTCTTCGCAGAGGCCCTTCAGCATCGGGTAGGTGCGCAGCGCGCGGAAGAGGCCGCCGGGGCCGGTGGTGTCGGCGATGGTGAAGTTGAGGCCGTACTTGCGGGGAATCTCGAAATCGACCAGCGTGCTGTTGAAGCCGCCGATCTGGACCATGTTGATCACGAAGTCCGCGCCGGCGACGGCCTTCGCGCGGTCGGTGGTCGCTTCGATCTTCGGGTTCGCGCCGACGGCCTTCGCGACCTTGCGGCACAGGTTCGCGCCGACTTCCAGGCGTTCCTCGTCGATGTCCATGTAGGTGAAGGTGGCGTCCTTGAACTCGGGATACCCGAGGATGTCGCCGGTCAGGTTCTTCGAAAAAACCACGCTTCCCGCGCCGATCATCGCAACCTTGATCACGGTGGTCATCTCCTGCGTTGGGGACTTTAACCCGCCGCCCGCGCGCCTCACCCGGGGCCGCCGTAATGCGACAGGCGTGATTATGGTATGGAAAGCGTCTCATGGGTCCAATAGCATTCTATTGACAAAAATAGCACAAACATGACCCGATGGCGGAGGCGGCGATGGCTCGAAAACGCAGGCGCGGGCCGGTGCCGGCCGGGCGCTTTTTCATGGAGCCCTGGACGCCCACGTCCGAGCCGCTGCTCTGGCTGGCCGGCTGCGGCCACGAGATCCGCGCGAGCCGCTCGGACTACTACTTCGACAGCCGCCAGCGCTCCGACGTGCCCCACGTCGTCCTGCAATGGACGCTCAGCGGCGCCGGCTGGTACGAACGCGCCGGGCGCGCCGTGCTGCTCACCCGCGGCATGGCCTTCGTGGACGTGATCCCCGGGCCCTTCCGCTACGGGTATCCGCCGGGCGGGCGGGAACCGTACGAACTGGCCTTCATCAGCATGCGCGGGCCCGCGGCGCGCCGCTGGCAGCGCCGCCTGACGGCCAACTTCGGGCACGTGCTCGCGCTCGGGCCGGGGCATCCGGTGGAAGCGCAGATGCGCGCGCTCATCGGCCTGCGCGCGCAGGAATCGCTCGGCGACCGCTACCAGATCTCCGCGCGGCTGTACCAGATCGTGATGTCGCTCCTCAGCGCGCTCAGCCAGTCCCGCGCGGCCACCTCGCCGCTGGTCGCGCAGGCCCTGGCCTGCATCGAACGGCGCGCGCGGGACGCGGCCTTCAACGTCGCGGAACTGGCGCGGGAACTGGGCTGCTCGCGCGAACACCTGGCGCGGTCGTTCCAGGCCGGCCTGCGCGTCACGCCGCTGGCCTACCTGACCGAACACCGCCTGCGCCTGGTCATGCGCGAACTGCGCGACGGCCACGAAAAGCTCGGCCGCGTGGCCGAACGCTGCGGCTTCTCGGGCGCGAACTATCTCTGCCGGGTCTTCCGCGGGCGTCACGGCATCTCGCCCGCGCGGGCGCGGGCGAGGCCGTGGATGCTGGGGTAGGGGACGGCTCCGGCGGGCTTACTTTTCGCCGATGCAGAAGAGCTGTTCGCCGCCGCGCATGTAGATGCGCTTGCCGACGAAGAGCGGCGTCGAGCCCGTCCCGTCGACGATGTCGTTGGTGTGGATCACCTTGCCGTTCAGGCCGGGCTCGATCACCACCGTCTTACCGTCGGTGCTGGAGAGGAAGACGTGCTTCCCGGCCAGCACGGGGCTGCCGTAGATCATCCCGCCGCCGCCGCCGCCCATTTCCATCGAGGCGATCTCGAGCTGCGTGTCGTTGCGCTTCTTCTCCTTCGGGTCGAGCACGCTGTACTTGCCGTTGGTGGTGGCGGTGTAGATCAGGCCCTCGTGGATCAGGGGCGACGAGTACGGGTCGCCCTCCTGCGTGTCCGACCAGGTTTCCTTCGGCGTCAGCTTGTCGCCCTCGATCTTCTCGCCCAGGCTGCTGATCACGAAGCTCCCCGCCATCAGGTAAAAGACGCCGCTCTTGATCGCCGGCGAGGAGTAGTACGCGCTGCCGATGTCCTTGGCCAGAATCTTCCCGTCCGACGCGCGCACGATGAAGCCGCTGGGCGTCCCGATCACCGCCACGTCGCCCACCTTGCCCGCGCACGGCGACGCGTACGTGTTCACGGCATCCTCGTTGCGCCAGAGTTCCTTGCCGGTCTTCGGGTCGAGCGCGATCAGCGCGGTCAGGTGCACGATCAGCTTTCCGTCGGCCATCACGGGGGAAGCGCTGCGCCCCTCGGTGGAGATCGGCGGCAGGTCGATCACCGTCGTCCACTGCAGCTTGCCGGTGGCGATCTCGTACGACGCCACGATGCCGTTGGCCAGCACGATGAAGACGCTCGTCCCGTCCGTCGCCGGCGTGGCCGCCGCGAACCCGCTCTCGAAGTGCGCGTCCACGACCTTCTTCTTCTGGTCCTCGGGGAGGTTCTCGGGCTTGGTGGCCTTGGTCCAGACGACCTTGCCGTCGGTGCCCACGCAGGTCAGGACGTCGGGCTCCGAGAGCACCAGAATCTTGTCGCCCGCCAGGATGGGGCTCGCGTAGCCCGCGCCGACCGGGGCCTTCCAGACGATGTTCTTCTTATGGTCCCACTGCAGGACGGGCTCGGCGTCCGGCGCCAGGCCTCCGTCGCTGCGGAACCACGCGGCCTTGGCGGCCTCGGGTTTGGGGTCGGTCTTGGGCGGGTCTTCCTTGGGCGCGGGTTCCTCGGCGGGCGCGCGCCAGCCCATGCATCCTGCCAGAACCATCACCATGAACAGGCCGTTTCGTGCGATCCGCATGTACGAGTCTCCTCCCGCAGTCGAATACACCCAAAGGTTGGACAGTGTAAGGCCTTTCCGCATTCAATCCTAGTGCGAACCGGGTTTCCGGACGGCGTACCCGCGCCCTGAAAAGCAGCGTACACCCGCCGCGCGAACGGCCTTGGGCGCGGCGGTGGAAGCCTATATAAGGAGCACATGTCGCATGCTCCGGCC
>JAHCJK010000218.1 GCA_026184295.1 Planctomycetota bacterium | reverse complement strand
TGCGCATGGGCTGCGCCTGGGTGAACGCGAACACGATGCATCCCAATAAGGCCGTCCACGAGGCCGTGGCCGCGGGAAGCATGCCCGAACTGGCGGGCTACGCCGAGGCCCGCCGCGAGGTCGTCTACGGCGTGGGCGGGCGCAGCCGCATCGATCTGCTGCTGACCGGGCACCCGCGCCGGCCCGACGCCTACGTGGAAGTGAAGAACACGACGCTGCGCGCGGACGGCGGGAAGGGCGACGGGGCGCTCTTTCCCGACGCCGTGACCGAGCGCGGCCGGAAGCACCTGCGCGAACTGATGCGCGAAGTCAAACACGGCCGCCGCGGCGTGATCTTCTTCTTCGTCGGCCGCGCCGACTGCCGGTGGATGGGCCCCGCCGACGCCATCGACCCCGAATACGGCCGCCTCCTGCGCCAGGCCGTCAAGGCCGGCGTGGAAGCGCTCGCGTACCAGGCGCAGGTGACGCCGAAGGGAATTACGCTGGTGAAGCGAGTGGAGGTACGGCTGTAGACCGGTCCACGAATCTTCACGAATCTCCACGAAACGGCTAAAGAACCAATTTAGAAGAACCAAGAACCAAAGGACGGCAGAACAGCGAAACAGCAGAACAGCGAAACAGCAGAACAGCGAAACAGCAGAACAGCGAAACAGCAGAACGGCAGAACAGCAGAACGGCGGAACTGCCAACGGCTCATCCACGAAGGGCACGAAGGAACACGAAGAACAGCATGGTGGGTTGTGCTGTTGCCGTTCTTCGTGTGCCTTCGTGTTCTTCGTGTCCTTCGTGGATGGTAGTTCCGTCGTTTAGCTGTTTGGCCGGCGTTTGGTTCTTGGTTCTTCTAATTTGTTTCTTAGCCGTTTCGTGTCGATTCGTGCGTATTCGTGGACCGTTTACGAGGGCCTTGCCTTGCGCTCGGCTTCGCGCTCCGCGGCTTTGGCCTGGAGCACGCGGCCTTGGCCGGGCGTGGGGTCCTTCACCAGGCCGTAGATGGCGCGGCCTTCATGGTCTTCGGGGAGGTACTCGGTGACGGGCAGGCCTTCGGGCGTCGTGAAGAGCAAACAGTGGCAATATTTGTAGACGTTCATGTCGTCGCAGGGGCAGATCCAGGTGCGGTGTTTGATCTCTTCGGTCTTGTCCGGGTAGTAGCGGCACGGGCAGAGCGGGCGGCCGAGCGTGTCCAGGTGCCGCGCGAGGCCCAGCACGACGCTCTCGGTGACCTTCGCGTCGGGATGCTTGGAGGTGCCGGACTTTGCGTTGTACGAAGCGACCATCTTCTCGATGCGCTTCACGTTGTTCTCGCTGGGGGGAGGGTGGGGCATGGTCTTTCCTCCAGGACAGAGTTCGGGTGGCTCCCCCCGTTGATGTGACGGTTCCTTATACTTATTCTCGAATTCGCCGCAATGCTTCGTCCGCCGCTTTCTTTTCTTGCGCTCCGCCGGATTCCGCAAGAGTTTTCAACGCGGGTACAGCGCTCTTTGCGCGCGGGCCAAATGCGGCCAGGGCTTCGGCCGCATGCGTGCGCACGACCCAGTCGTCGTGGGCCAGCGCGGCGGTCAGGACGGGCACGCAGGTCTCCGGGGAACGCCCGATCCCGCCCAGCGCGGCCGTGGAGGCCCGATGGCCGCGCTGGACGAGTTTGATCAGCGTGGGCACGGCGGGTTCCGCGTCGGGCCCGATGGCGCCCAGGGCCGCCGCGGCCTCGTCCGGTACCTCGTCGAGGTCCAGCGCCTTGATCAGATCGGGAACCGCCGGGCGGGCCTGGGGACCCAGTTGGCCGAGCGCCTTGGCCGCCGCGGCCTGGACGCCCTTGAGTTTGTCCTTCAGGGCACGGCGGTAGGGCTCGAGGAGGATCGCCGGATCGGAAGTCATCCGCTGGAGGCTGTTCGATGCCGCGATGCGTACGAGGTTGCGGCGGTCTTTGAAAAGCGCGGCCACGTCCGGCGCGGCTTCGGAGGCGTCCGGTCCCAGGTTTCCCAGGGCCTCGACGGCATGGCCGCGCACCACTTCGTCTTTGTCGTTCAGCGCATTTTTCAACGCGGGAAACGCTTCGCGAGCCTTCGCGCCCATCCCGGCCAGGGCCTCGCCGGCGGCGCGGCGCAGGTCTTTGTCCCGGTGCTCCAGAAGCTTCGCCAGCGAAGGCACGGCCACTTCGGCGTTGGAGGCCGCGGCGAGCGCACGCGCGGCGTAGCAGGTGCCCCACGGGAGGTCGCGGTCCTTCAGGTTCTCGACAAGGCGCGGCCACGCGCGGTCGCTGAGCGGGCCGACCGCGGGCAGGGCCAAGGCGGCGGCCGCGCGCACATCTTTCTCCCGGTCGAGCAACGCATCCGCGAGCGCGCCTTCGACGGGGCGGGCGTCCGCGCCGAAGGACTTGAGCAGGCGCGCGGCCCCGATGCGCCCGCGCTTTTCCGGATGCTCGCGCAGCACCGCCACGATCGCCGCGCGCGTTTCAGGCGAGGCTCTGTATGCGATAAGCGAATTGTGCGCCACCGCGCGGATGTAGGACTCGTGGTCGGCGAGTAGTTCCGCCAGCGCGGGCCCGGCGGCGGCCGGATCGGCGCCGATCCTGGGCAGGGCGTCCGCGGCGACGCTCGCGATGCAGGATTGTTGTCCGCCTTCGGATGGCAGGTCGATGGCTATCAGGCTGATGAGCGAGAAACTTCCGCGCGTCTTGGTATGGCCGTCGCGGTCCTTCAGCCGTTCGATCAACGCCGGGCCGGCGGGCTGGGCGGCCTTCCCCAGGTCGCGCAGCGCGAGCACCGCGCGCAGGCGGACCCATTCGTCGGCGTGCCGGGTCTCCGCGATCAGGTCTTGCAGGTGCTCCGGAAGATCGCGGGCCCCGGCTCCGGAAGGCAGAAGAAACGCGAGGACGCCCAGCACAAGGATTCGCATAGAACTTCCCTCGCTTGATAGGAGCGGTCAATCTATGGACGAGGCTGATGATGAAATTGGGAAGAATTTCAGCGAATTCGTGCCGTTCTCCGCGCCCTCCGCGTCTCCGCGGTGAAAAGAACGAAGGTGTTACGCCTTCGGCTTGGGCGGGTAGTAGCTGCAATACGGTTCGCTGGCCAGGTAGTCGCCGGTGATGCCGTAGCTGCGGGAGCGCGAGCCGCCGCAGACGTCGCGGAAGTCGCACCAGCCGCACTTGCCTTTCAGCTTCGGGTAGGCGCGCAGTTCCTTCATGATCGGGCTCTCGCGGTAGATGTCCACGAGGCTCGCCTTGCGCACGTCCCCGACCACGAAGGGCAGAAAGCCGCTCGGGTACACCAGCCCGATGTGGTCGATGAAGACGAAGCCGTTGCCGTCGTTCACGCCCTTGGCGCTGCGCCCGATGTCCATCGCGGCGTCGGCGCGCGCGGTGTCCTGGCGCGTCAGGAATTCGATGGGCGCGGAACCGTCGGCGGCCTTGCCTTCCAGCGCGTGGAGCTGCGCTTCGATCTTCTGGACCACGAACGCCGGCGCGCCGCCGGCCTTCATGCGCGCGATCTTGGCGCGGAGTTCCTCGGCGCTGCCCTGCACCGGCGGGGGCGTGCCCTTGTCCGCGGCGGTCTCGCCCGTGGACCAGCCGCCCGGTTCGTAGCCGGCGGCCTTGGCGATCTTGGGGACCGCGTTCTCCTGGACGATGCGCGCGGCCTCTTCGGGGGATTTGCCCTGCGCGACCAGATCGGCGAGGTCCTGGCGGCGGCGCTGCACGACCACCCGGCGGTAATGCTGCGCGGCCGTGGTCTTGATGTCGTAGGGCATCGTCTTCGAAAGATCGTAGAGCAGGTGGAAGACGTCTTCGTGTTCGCGCGCGGAGACGATGTCGCCGCGCAGGCCGCGGCCCGTCGGCACGAGGAAGAAGACCGACCAGAGCGCGATGTCGAGCGTGCCGAGAAGCTCGGCGATGGCGCGGACGTCTTTCAAGTTGTGCTTGCAGACGGTGGTGTTGATCTGCACCGGCAGGCCGATGCGGCGGGCTTCGCGGATCGACGCGACGGTCCACGCGAAACTCCCGTCCACCTTGCGGAAGGTATCGTGGATCTCGGCGCAGGAACCGTCGAGCGAGACGGCGAGGCGCGAGAGCCCCGCGTCCTTGAAGCGCTGGATGACGTTGGGCGTCATGAGCTGCGTGCCGCTGGGCGTCAGGGCCACGCGCAGGCCGACCTCGTCGCCGTAGCGAATCAGATCGAAGATGTCGGGGCGCTTGAGCGGGTCACCGCCGGTGAGCACGAAGAGTGGGTGCCCGAAGGCGCGAATCTGATCGATGAGCGTGCAGCCTTCCTTGAAGCTCAGTTCGAGCGGGTGGCGCAGCGGGATGGCTTCGGCGCGGCAGTGGACGCAGCGGAGGTCGCAGGCGCGCGTGACTTCCCAGATGACAATGAAAGGAGCGAGGTCGAAATCGACGGAAGCGAACGAGGGCTTCCCGGTTCGCTCGCCCTGAAGCGGCGGAAGCGCGGTGCTCTGACTTGCGTTTGAGGCGAGGACTGCCATGGACTTTCCCTGCGCAAGAACCGCCGAAACCCTCACAAGAAGCGCAGTTTACAAGAGAACCTGGAACGAACCAAGCCCAGGATGTCCGATTCGTGAACGGCGCAAATTAACACGGGACAAACATTTCAAGGGCGTAACAATGCTACCGAATAGAAACAGTAAAGCTGACGACTATTAGACAAGCCGCGGTTGTAACCTTAATAAATATAATTCTTTGTGGCTTGCATACCCGTTGCGCAAAAGGAGTTATGTAAACCTCGTGAAATTAGCATACCCTTATAAAGCAAGTATATCGTTAATGGCCTCTACTTTGTGTTAATTTCAAGCGTAATGCTGAGATGTGTGCAATCTGAAACAGGGGCGTCGGCAACATGAGACAGCAGCTAAGGTTCCGCACCAAGGGCATGACCATTCTCGAAGTGATGGTCACGGTGCTGGTGCTGGCCATCGCGATCACCGCGGCTTTGATGACCTTCGCCACGCACTTTCGCGGCGCGCGGCTGACCGAAGAGCGCCGCATCGCCATGCAGTTCGCGCAGGCCAAGATCGACGATATCCGCCTGGCGGTGGCGACGGGTGATACGCTCGAGCGCATCTTCCAGAAGTATGGGCCGCTCGACTACAACGCCATCTCGGGCACCACCACCGGCGGCACGTCCTCCGGCGAACTGACCGTCGGCCTGGAAGGGCACCTCAACTACACCGGCAGCACGGGCACGCTGACGATTCCCGTCAAGGGGACGACGGGCGCGGTCACCTACATGGATCCGGAAGGGAACGGCTACGTCCTGATCCCCGACGGGATGGGCGGGCACTACGGCGACCCGGCCACCTTCATCGTGGGCGAAGACAAGAACAACAACGGCTACCTGGAATCGGAAGAAGACCTGAACGCCAACGGCAACAAGGACGTCTACCTGGCCCAGTTGCCGGGGATGCCGATGGGTTCGGTCACGGTCATCACGAGCGAGACGCCGAACGAGGCCGATTTCGGGCGCGTCTACGGAAAGCTGCCCAACACCACGTCCACCAACTGGTACGAACGCAATCCCTTCGGCGTGGACATCACCGGCAACCGAACCTATTCCGACGCGTTGCCCAGCCCCTTCCCGCTGGACCTGAACGGCGACGGCGACAGCAACGACACGACCGACGTGGGCGCCGACCGCCGCGACGACGTGGTGGTGGACGGCTTCTACTACCTGCCGGTGGTCGTCACCATCGTCTGGGCCAGCCCGTACGGCCCTGAACGCATGGACGTGTTCGGCATCATTGCGAAGGAGAATCCGTGAACGGCTCTCGATTTTACCCGGCGCGGCGCGCGCTCGCCGCCCGCGGCATGACGCTGCTGGAAGTGATGATCTCGCTGGTGGTGATCACCCTGGTGATCATGACCACGGTGCTGGTGATGCATTCCACCTCGGACCACATGCGCTTCGAGATGGTCGTTTCCGACCAGCAGAACCACACCCGCGCCACGCTGGACCGGATGATGGAAGAACTGCGGCGCATGCCGGTCAGCACGCCGGCCGAGGTCTTCGACACCAATTCGGGGGTGGGCACCAATACCACGGTGCCGATGTCGGACACCGCCGCCAACTTGGCCAACGGGGTGAAGTTCTACATGCCCACGTACAACAACGCCACGCTGATGATCGACAACGGCAGCCCGGTTACGTACCAGTGGGAACCCAGCCCCGCCGAGAACCAGACCAACGGCGTGGACGACGACGGCAACGGGCTGAAGGACGCCGACGACGGGCGCATCGTCCGCATCGACAACTCGGGCCTGGTGGTGGTGCTGAACAACGTCCCGCGTACGGGCTTCCTGATCGCCAAGAGCGGGCGGCGCCTGCAGGTGCGGGTGGCGCAGAAGAACAACACGCCGCTGCAGACGGGCGAAGGGACCACGATTTCGACGGCCGTGACGCACAACACCTACTGCCTGAGAAACTACTGATCGTTCGAACGGCGCATGAACGGAGGACGGGCCATGTACGACTCCTGGAATAACCGGCGCGGATCGGTGCTGATCATGGCGATGATCATGGTCACGCTGCTGGCCGCGATGACGCTCTCCTTCGCCTCCCGCATCGTGAGCAACGAGGGGCGCATGGAGGTCGACATCGCCTCCACGTACGCCGGCGAACTGGCGGAATCCGCCAACGACTGGAACATGCAGCGCATCTTCCGCAACTACGATTACCAGCACGACGCGGTCAAGCAGGGCAACACTTCGCTGAGCCCCATCGGCAGCACCACCACCGACCCCAACGCGATGCTCGGCACCACCATCCGCACGACCGACACGGGCACGCCGGGCCTGTACGACTACATCGGCGGGACGAGCACGAATTTCAACACGCGCTGGAACGACCCGAATACCTGGATGGAGTGGGGCCCCGGCCAGGTGAAGTGCTCCGCGAAGGTGCTCCAGTCGAGCGTCGCTTCCCGGTACACGGTCGTGGAGCTGAAGACCTGGGCGCGCTTCCGGGACGCCCTGACCGACCGCTACATCGAGCGCGAAGTGAAGCGCGTGGTCCGTTACAGCGTGGTCAGCGACAACAAGATTTACGACTTCGCCTACTTCGCGAACAACTACGGCTGGATGTACGGGAGCCCGATCTACATCCACGGCAACATGGGCTCGAACGGCGACCTGGGCTTTCAGGGCGGCCCGACGGTGAACGGCCTGCTGTACGCCTCCCTGAATCCCGCGATCGGCGCGACGGGCGTGATCAAGAGCGGCGGCGGCTTCACCATGCCCAACAAGCAGTCGCTCACCGCCTATCGCGCGGGGCCCGCCGGCATGAGCACGGGTGATCCGATGGTGCTCCCCGCGAACCCGGCCTACACCGAGGACTTGAACAACAACGGCGCGCTCAACGCGGGTGAAGACACCAACGGCAACGGGATTCTCGACCAGATCGACTACAACCTGGGCTACAAAGGAATCCAGGACATCCAGACGGGCCAGAAGCCGCTCGACATCCCGTACCTGGGCGACCTGAACTACTTCAAGGGCATCGCGAACTCCGCGCCGCGCTCGCCGCGTCCCGACATCGGCGATTCCGGCGGCACCGGCGGCGTGATCAAGCAGCTCAAGGCCCCGGGGCTCGATCCCACCGATCCGAACAACTACAACATCCTGGTGGGCGGTTCGGGGATGATCAACCGGCTCAAGGAACCGGGGCTCGACCCGACCAACCCCGCCAACTACGTCGTCGAGACCGTCGGCGGTTCGGATTCGGTCTACGGCAACGACTCCACCGAGAACGGCCGCGTCGCCACCTGGGCGCCCTCGGGCTCGACGTTGGCCGTTAACACCCAGGGCATCGGCGCGAAGATCGACACCTCCAACCAGGAACGCAACGGCAACCTGGCGCTGATCGGGACGCCGCAGCAGCCGATCATCGTCACCGGCCCGGTGGTGGTGACCAACGACCTGATGATCAAAGGCGTCGTGAAGGGGCAGGGCACGATCTACGTCGGGCGCAACCTGCACGTGGCCGGCGACATCGTCTACTCGGACGCGCCCAATTTCCGCGACGCGAGCAACGGGAACAACTCCACCAACCTCAACAACCCCAACTTCAGCTCCACGATTGAAAACAACAACGCCAAGGACCTGGTCGGCTTCGCGGTCAAGGGTTCGGTGGTGCTGGGGCAGTACAACCGCACGGACGACAGTTGGAACACCTGCAAGAGCACCTACTTCAAGTCGGGCTTCCAGAGCGCTTCTTTGCAGTCGTACCAGGTGGATCCGACCGACGCGAGCATCGGGTACGTGACCGGCTACACCAGCGGCAACCCGTACTTTCACGGCGATTACACCGCCGACGTGACCCTGGCCACCGGAACCGGCAACGGCGCCGGCGGCGCGTCCAACAACAAGCTGTGGCGGTACAAGGACCTGGATGGCTGGGACCAGCCGGTGGGCGTGGACACCGACCCCACCGCGGGCGACGACCGCCGCATTCTCAAGTACATGGACTCGGTCTTCCCGTACAACTACATGCAGGCGATGAGCACCGCGGGAACGACGTCGGGCACCGACACGACCAAGTTCATCGGCCCGGGCAACGCGGCGAACACGGCGGTCAGCAACGCGATCCGCCGCCCGAGCCAGCTCTTCGGCATCTACTACACGAACCACCTCTTCGGCGGCCGCGTGGGCGACAGCGGGTACAGCGGCGTGAAGTTTTACGGCACGATGGTCGCGCGCGACGAAGGCGTGGTCTTCAACACCAAGTGCCAGTTCGTGTACGACCCGCGGGTCTCCGAAAAGGAACCCTCGAGCCACGTCAACATTTACATCCCGGTGGGGACCAAGTTCAGGACGCTGAACTGGGAAGAACTGCCCCCCGGCAAATAACGAAGGAGTCGCGGCGATGCGGGTGCGGTCCAAAGTGCTGCTGATGTTCGTGTGCATGCTGGCCTGGGCGGGAAAGAACGCGGCGGCGGCGGTCACCGCGCCGGAGAAGGAGGAAGACCTTCCCAAGGCCATCGAAGGGTTCGTGGAAGGGCAGAAGAAGGCGCTCAGCACGGACAGCTACGAGCGCGAGATGGCGCAGAAGCAGGCGCGTGCCCAGCGCGACGCGATGGCGAACCAGATTCTGAGCCTGCGCGCGCCGGTCAAGCCGGCGGAGATCAAGGCGGAAGCGCCGCAGCCGAAGCCGGTGCTGCCGCAGGACCGGACGGACGAGTATATCTTCTGGGCCGGGGTGGGCAGCGTGGGGCTGTTGACGATCCTGATCGCGCTGGCCATTCGAAAAGAGCTGGTGCGACGAAGGATTCACGAGGCGCGGCTGGCGGAGTCGAGGCAGCGGCAGGCGCGCTTATTCAAGGGGTGAACAAACCCCAAAGATGAGCATTCCGTGGGAAATCCACACAAGTGAGTTGACAAGGGTTCGCCTACTCGTTAAATAATTTGGCTTTCCTGTTGCTGGGCTCTGACGCCTCCAGTGAGGCGACAGGGCTTTTTTGCACTCATGTGACTAGCGGACATTAATGGGTAAAGAAGAGGCGATTCGACTCGAAGCGATTGTGCGGGAGGCCTTGCCCAATGCGCAATTCCGCGTCGAACTGCCGAACGGACATAAGGTTTTGGCATACCTCTCGGGCAAGATGCGCATGCATTTCATCCGTATCCTGCCGGGGGACAAGGTCACCATCGAGATGTCGCCGTACGATCTGACCAAG
>JAHCJK010000217.1 GCA_026184295.1 Planctomycetota bacterium | reverse complement strand
GGCGAAGCCGCCGTTCAGGTACGCCTGCAGGTCGAGTTCGCGCTGAGGCAGGGGCGGGGTGGTGTCCACCGGCACCTTGACCTCGTCGCCCTTGGCCGCGGGCTTGGCGGGTTCTTCGGCGCGCACCGCAAAGGCGGCGAGCAGGCACAGCAGAGTGAGGGGGATCAGGCGGTTCATGGCCTTATTTCCCTCCCGCGGGCTTTTTGTCATTGGCTTTGACATATCCGTTAAAGAAGAACATGGCCTTGGACGCCTTCAACACGTTCAGCCGGTACTGGTCGAACTCGTTCTGCGACGTCATCTGCGGGTACAGTTCCGGCAGCAGCCCCTGCGAGAAGAGAAGCTGCGCTTCCGAGCGCTTCAGGTCCACCATCGCGATCACCGCCAGCACGTCGGCGCTCAGGTATTCCTGGCTCTTCGAGACGATCTCGTACTCGGTGATGCGGCCCAGGTCGCGCAGGTTCTTGGCCTGTTCGTACGCCTTCGAGGCCGCGTCCACCCGGCTCTGCGCCGCCCGCACGCGCCCTTCGGCCGATTCCAGCGAGGCCAGGGCGTCGTGGACTTCCTGCGTCACCTGGTTCTCGTTGATGCGCAGGGTGAACTTCTGCGAGTCCTTCTGGGCCAGCGCCTGCTGGTACCGCGCGTGCAGCGCGCGGTTGAAGAGCGGGTAGCGGTAGCGCAGGCCGAAGGTGAGCGTGCGCGCGTCTTCGGTGAAGATGTTGTTCAGCGACTTGAAGAGCGTGTGGTAGCCGATTTCGCTGTTGGTCTGGATCAGCGAGACCGCGTTCGTCGAGACCAGGTCCGGCAGGAGCTGGTGGCGGGCGAAGTCCACCTGCACTTCGGTGGCCTTGACGCCGAGCTGTTCGGCCTTCAGTTCCGGGCGGTTTTCCAGCGCGACCTCAAGGGCCGTGCTCCCGTTCGCCGTGATGCGTTCGCCGACGTGCTTGCTGTAGCCGTAGGGCAGGACGATGGAGCCCTTTTCCAGGTTGAGCAATTCGACGAGGCGGTCGGAGGTGAGGACGTAGAAGTTCCAGGCCTGTTCTTCCAGGTCCTTGACGCGCAGGACTTCCTCGTCCACCTGGTCCTTGCCGTACGCGGTGGTGCGCCCGGCCTTCAGCGCGTCGTCGGTCTGCTTGGCCAGCAGTTCGATCGTCTGGCGGTTGCGGATGGTCACTTCCAGGTTCTTGGCCGCGCCGACCAGGTCCCAGTAGGCCAGATCGACGACCAGCAGCGTGGCGTTGATCGAGGACTTCAGGTCCCAGTAGGCCCGTTCGGCGTCGATCTTGGAGAGCTTGATCGCGACGTCCTGCGGCGCCAGCGGGCCGAAGTCCTTGGTGAAGGGCACCGGCAGCGTGATCTGCGCGTTGAGCGTCGTCACCCAGGGCGCGTCGTACGAGTGGTGGCGCGACGCGAAGGTGCGCTTGTAGGTCGTGTTGGTCGAGAGGTTCACCGTCGCGCCCCAGGGCAGGAGCTGCGTGATGCCCGTGTTGAAGCGCACGTCGCGGACCTGGCCGTTCACCTTCGAGCGCTTGCTGGCGAACTCGAAATCGAGCTGTTCGCCGGGGACGCGCCCGGGGACGAAGTTGATGCCCGTGATCGTGGGCGAGAGCGGAATCACGACCGGCGTGCGGAAGGGGATGAACCCCTTGAAGACCAGCGCCAGGCGCTTGCGCGTGTAGGTGGCCTGGTAGTCGCGGAAGACCGAGACGTTGAAGACCGGCAGGAAGGCCGCCTTGGCTTCCATCATGGCCGCCTGGCGCAGCGCGTCGTCGTGCACGCTCAACTGGATGTCCAGGCTGCGTTCGAGGGCCTGCAGCGCGGCCAGGCGCGCGGTCAGGCTGACGGGCTTGCGGCCCTTCAGGTGTTCGCGGTCCTGCGCCTTGACGTTGTCCAGAAGGAGCGCGTAGAGCGGCTTCTCCTCGGCGGGGAGCGTGGTGCTGAGCATCTCCGTGAGGGGGACTTCCTTCGGTTCGGGCTTGGCTTCGCCGGCGCGGGCCGTCAGGGGCAGCAGCAGGCCGGCCGCGAGCAGCAGCGCCAGCGGAAGCACCTTCGGTCCCTTGTTCGCCTTCGTTCCCATCATGGCTTCCCGCGCTCCCCAACCGGTTCCCGTGCGATTCGTGGAGGGACTGTTCATTTCTCGCCCTCCTTCTTCGCGGGCGGGGCCTGGACCGGCTTGGCCTTTTCGGGGTTCACTTCCACCTTCATGTTGCTGGAAAGCGCCATCGGCAGCGTGCCCAGCGCCGAGAGGAAGGACGCCTCGGACTTCTTGTAGTCGATCATCGCGTCGATGAGCCCGAAGTTCGCCGTCAGCAGGTCGTTGTTCTTGCGGAGCAGTTCGAAAGCCGGGTACGACTTGTTCTCCGCCAGGCTCGGCACGCGGCCCTTGTCCCACAGGTCGGTCACCGTCTTGTAGACCTTGTCGGCGGTATCGCGGTTCGCGCGCGCCAGGTTCACGCGCTTGCGGCTCGAGTTGAGCGAGCTGAGCGAGTCGTCCACCGAGCGTTCGACGACGTTCAGGGTCTTCGCGGCGTTCTTCTCGGCTTCCAGGTAGGTCTGTTCGGCGATGTCGAGCCGCGCCAGGGCGGGCTTGTTGCCCCAGGGGATGTTCACTTCGATGCCCACGAAGTTGTTCTTGCTGTCGGGGCGCATGATGTGGCCGAGCGACTTGGCCGTGTCGCGGTAGCCGAAGACCGCCTCTTTCTGGTCGTAGTTGACGCTCGCGACCAGCTTCACGTCGGGGCGCGACTGGTTCTTGGCGAACTTGACCCCGATGGTGGCCGATTCCACGTCCGTCTGGCTCACCTTCAGGTCCGGGTTCTGTTCCATCGCCTGCGTCAGCGCTTCGGACGGCTTGTGCGGGAACTCCATGTTCAGCCGCGACGAGTAGCGCACGGGCAGGATGATCACGTCGTTGTCGTAGTCGAGCAGGTTGCGCAGGTTGTTGGAAGCCAGCAGGTAGGCCGCCCAGGCGTCTTCCTCGACGACGCGCACGCGCGCCAGTTCGGAATCGACCTGGTTCTTTTCGAAGGCCACCGCGCGGCCGGCCTGGATCATCTTCTGCACGCCTTCCGTCACCTGCTCCAGGTTGATGCGCGTCTTGGTCGCCTCTTCGAGCCGGCGCACCGCGCGGACCAGTTCCCAGTAGCCGTTGGTCACGTCCAGCACGGTCGTGTTGATCGAACTCTGCAACTGCCAGTAGGCCCGTTCCTTGGCCTTCTTGGCGAGCTTGATCTGCGCGTCCGTCGAACCGTACGGGCCCCAGTCCTTGGTGTAGGGGATCGGCACCGTCAGGTTCAGGCTCCAGTCGGTCGTCCACGGGCGGTTCTTGGGGTCTTCGGGCAGCAGCGGCTTGTCGTGCTGCGTGCGCACCACCAGGCTCACCGTCGCGCCCCACGGAATCTGCTGGCTTACCGAGGCCGAGTAGAAGTCGGAGAGGAAGCGCGAGCGGAAGCTGGCGAAGTCGAACGCGCCGAAGGGCCGGATCGGGGGCGGGCCGGTCAGGCCCGAGACGTTGACGCCGTCGATGATGATCTGCGGCTGAATCGTGCCCGTGGACGTGCCGGCCTCGAACGCTTCCTGGAAGATCCGGAACTGTTCCGTCAGCAGGTCGCCGTCGAAGCGGTTGCGGTTGATGAATTTCTTGCGCGTGAACGCCTGGCTGATCGTCACGCCCATGCTCCAGCCGACGATCGGGTCGTACAGGCCTTCGGTCGCCTTCAGCAGGTGCTTGCTCTGTTCCAGGCTCTGCTCGTTGAACTTGATCGAGAGGTTTTTGACCAGCGTGCGCGCGGCGGCTTCTTCGAGCGTGAAGTCCACGATCTTCTTGCCCGTCAGGTATTCCTGGCTGCCGGACTTGTTGGCCGCGTTCAGCGCGTTCGCCACGAGGTCGTAGGAACTCTTTTCGTCCGCGGAGATCGTCTGCCCCATCGAGGCGCCCGCGACCGGTTCGCCGGCGGCCGGTTTGGCCTCCGGCTTGACATACGCTTCAGCCTTCTTCTCCGCCTTCTCGACAGGCGTGGCCGGCTTGGGCGTTTCCGCCGCAAGCGCGCCATAGGTAAGAAGGAAGAAACAGGCGAGGGAAGTTCGTGGGAGCGTTTTCAATTTTTTTGCCAACACAGGATTCCCTTTAATGCCCGTCCTGCACAAGGGCATGTTGTTCGTGTGATCGGATCGGCTAGCGTCCACCTTTCCGGTTTGGACACACCAACTACCAGTCAACCTTGGTTATGCGCACTACTTGTAGACGCTGTACCGCATCTGTCAACTGAATATATGGAGCCCTGGTCCATTTTGAATAGAGCTATATTAGGATGTGTTTTGGGTGTGCGTATTTTCTAACCTCTGTGGTGATCAATACTAATCAATTCCAAACTACCCGGTTTCTCGACGCTATTCCGGCCCGGTATGACCCATCTGGTGCGAGACGAAGCGCGCGTACATTTGGGCGTAAGTGCCTTTCTTGGCAACGAGTTCCGAGTGCGTGCCCTGTTCGATAATGCGTCCGTGCTCCAGCACCACGATGCAGTCCGCCTTGGTAATAGTGGAGAGCCGGTGCGCCACAATGACCGTGGTGCGGCCTTTGACCAGGCGTTCCAGCGCCGCCTGTACCTTATTCTCCGTGACCGTATCAATAGATGAGGTGGCTTCGTCGAGGAGGAAGATGCTGGGGTTGGCCACCAGCACGCGGGTAAAGCAGACCAGTTGGCGCAGCCCCAGCGAGACGCTCGCCCCGCGTTCGCCCACCTGCGTCAGGTAGCCGCTCGGCAGCGCCTCGAACGTCTCGTGAATCCCCAGGCTCTTGGCCGCCGCATAGACCTCCTCGTCCGTGGCCTCCGGCTTGGGGTAGCGGATATTGTCCAGAATGGTGCCCTCGAAGAGGTAATTCACCTGCAAGACCAGCCCCATCTGCTTGTGCAGGCTGCGCATCGTCGCGTCGCGGATGTCCACGCCATCGACGGAGATCGTGCCCTGCTGGAACTCGTAGAAGCGCGCCAGCAGCGAGAGCGTGCTCGACTTGCCCGAACCTGTGGCTCCGACGAGCGCGAAGGTCTTGCCCGCGGGAATGGTCAGCGAGAGGTCGTGGATGACCGGCTTCTGCGGGTCGTAGCCGAAGGTGACGCGCTCGAAGGCGATCTCGCCCTTCAGGCGGGGCATATCCTTCGCGCCGGGGCGGTCTTCCACCCCGGGCTTCATGTCCATCAGGTCGAAGACGCGCTCGGCCGAGGCCATCGTCTGCATCAGCGTGTTGTAAAAGTTCCCTATGGTGATGGTCGGGCGCATGAAGAAGGCCCAGTAGAAGAAGACCTTGATCACCTGCCCGGCAGTCAGGGCCGTGGCGGCCGGCATCAGGCCCTGGCGGACGAGCGCCTGTTCGTGCAGCACCAGCACGCTCCCGTAGGCCAGGACGATCACCTGCCCGGCAAAGCCGATGGTCTCGAGCAGCGGCTGGTAGATGCCGTTGATGTTGGCGGCCTTGAGGTTGTTGGCGGTGTTGATCTCCTGCAGCACGTTGTAGCGGTTCAGGTTCTCGTCCTGGCGGTTGAAGGCCGAGACCACCCGCACGCCGGTGATGTTCTCGGCCAGGTTGGCGGTCAAGCGCGAGAAGTGCACCCGGATCACCTGCCACGCCACCCCGATGCGCCGGCGGTACAGGCGGTTGCAGAGCGCCAGGACGGGGATCAGCCAGGCCAGGGCCAGGAAGAGCCGCCAGTCGGTGTAGCAGATCATCGCGCCGGAGCCGACCATCAGCAGGACGTTCAGGACCATGGTGTTGATCCCGCCGATCACCGTGCCGCGCAGGGCGTCCATGTCGCTGGTGCCTCGGGTGATGATTCGCCCGAGCTTGGTCTGGTCGAAGTAGGACATCGTCAGGCGCTGCAGGTGGTCGAAGAGCGCCATGCGCAGGTCGGTGACGACGCGTTCGCCGCAGCGGTTGGTCATGCCCACCTGGGCGGCGTCGAAGAGCAGCCCGATGCCCACGGCGCCCAGCCAGAGCGCCGCCCAGAAGAGCACCTGGTTCATGTCCTTGCTGGGAATCGCGAAGTCGATGATCTGCTGGACCAGCCGCGGCGCCGCCAGTTCCATGCCGACCGAGAGGATCCCGCAGACCACGCCCAGGGCGTAGAGCCCGCGGTAGGGCTTCATCCACCCGAGCAGCCGCGAGATCAGCTTCATCGAGATCGGCTTGTAGCGGTTCTCCTGGTCGCCGCGTTCGGGCTGTTCGGAGAGCAGGTCGCCGCCCAGGTCCGGGCGATCCTGCCGCCCGGTGCGGGAGGCGTCGCGGCGCTGCGAACGGCGCGGCATCTCGGCCGGCGGAGCGTCATGGCTCATCGTCGAGCCTCCCGCTGCGCCGGGCGCTGGCGCGGCTGATGCGGTCCATGTGCGACGCGAGCGTGCCCATCGCGCCTTCCGAGGCCGCGAACTGGCTCGAGGCGACGTCGCGGTAGTAGCCGGGTTCGGCCATCAGGTCGTCGTGGGTGCCTTCCTGCACGATCCTGCCCTGCGAGAGCACCAGAATCCGGTCGGCCTGCCGCGCGGTCGAGATGCGGCTGGTGATCAGGAAGACCGTGCGCCCGGCCATGATCCGTTCGAGTTCCTCGCGGATGCGCGCCTCGGTCTCGGGATCCACGGCCGAGAGCGCGTCGTCGAGCACCAGGATGCGCGGGTTGTGCAGGATCGCGCGCGCGATGGCCAGGCGCTGCTTCTGCCCGCCCGAAAGGCTGGCGCCGTATTCGCCGATCACCGTGTTGTACCGGTTGGGCAGGCGTTCGATGAATTCGTGCGCGTGCGCCACGCGCGCGGCTTCCTTCACCGCGTCGCCCTGCGCGCCAAGGTCGGAGTAGGCGATGTTGCGCGCCACGGTGTCGCTGAAGAGGTAGTTTTCCTGGAAGACGTAGCCGACGCTGGAGCGCACGCTGCTGAGCGTCGCGTCGCGCAGGTCCACGCCGTCCACGGCGATGCTCCCCAGGTCCGGGTCGTAGAAGCGGCCCAGCAGCGCCGAGAGCGTCGTCTTGCCCGCGCCCGTCGGCCCGACGATGGCCACCTTCGAGCCCGCCGGCACGGTAAAGCTCACGTCGTTCAGCACCGGCCGGCCCGGCTCGTACCCGAAGGTCACGCGCGAGAACTTCACGCCGCCGCCTCCGGGGCGCAGCGGCGCCGAATCGGGGCGCTCCGGCGTCGAATCGGGGCTCTCGAGGACCTCGAAGAGGCGCCCGCTGCTCACCACCGCGCGCTGGTACGCGTCGGTGATCTGGTTCAACTGCTGCACGCGCGCGAGCAGGATCGTCATCGCCGAGCCGAAGACGATCAGGTCGCCGAGTTCGAGCTGCCCGCGCTGCACCAGCACCGCGCCGAGCGTGAAGAGCAGCACGTGCGAGGCCGCCGCGATCCCGCGGATCAGCGGCGTCATCTTCACCTGCAGGTTCACGCCTTCCAGCATGCGCTTGAGCAGCGTCTTGCAGCGCGTCTCGAACTTCCCGCGTTCCAGGTCTTCGGTCGCGAACGCGCGCACAACGTGGACGCCGGCGATATTCTCGGTCAGCACCTGCACCATCTCGTCGGAGGCGTCCATCTGGCGTTCGTAGATCGGCTGCGAGAGCAGCGCGTACTTGCGGATCGCCCAGAACCAGAAGGGCAGGGAGAGCAGCGCGGCCAGCGCCATCGAGGGCGAACCGCGCAGGAAGAGGTAAAAGCAGCCGGCCATCGTGAAGAGGATGTCGATGCCGCCGAAGAGCCCCTGGTTTACGAACAGGCGCACGTTCTGCAGGTCGCTCAGCGAGCGGTTGACCATCTCGCCCGTCGAATACTGGTCGTGGAACGAAAAGCCCACGCGCTGCAGCCGGTCGTAAACCGCCGCGCGCATGTAGTACACCATCGACATGCTCTGCCACGACTGCGAGACCGTCTTGCCCCACGCGAAAAGGCTCAGCGCCAGCCGCGCCGCGCCCAGCCAGATCAGGGCGTACAGCAGGGCTTCGCCCTGGCTGCCGGGGGTGGTCATCCACGCCCACACGCCCGCGTCGGCGGTTTCGGTCACTTCGCCCGTGGCGAATTTCTGAACGATGTTGACGGGGGTTTTAAGCAGATACAGCGTGAGCACTTCGGTAATGCTGTAGGCGACGTACAAGAGTGCGTTGACCGCCACGTGAAATTTGACCGGCGCCATGAACGCGTACATGCGCCTTATCAGCCGCCATTGCCCGCTCAGGCCTCTGGCCGCTTTTCCACCGTTGGTACTCACTCAGACCGAGCGCTCCCGCGCGAGGGTTTCAGGTAAGCCTGCGGCATCCGGTAAAACGCAGGCCTTGAAAAGTCTTTGGGCTTCTTCATCCATACTGCGTTGCGGGCGCAAAACAACGGCAGAGTTCCTACGGCGCGCGATTTTTGCCTGAAATCGCATCGAGCAGTTTCTTCGCGCTTTCGAAGCATGCGCTTCCGGGCGCGATCCGGTTCAGCAGCGCCGCGGCGTCCGCGCTCAGTTCCGCCGCGTGGGCCGCTTCGCCGCCGGCTTCGAGTTCGTTCGCCCAGTCCAGCATCGTCTGCCCGCACAGGATCGCCAGGTTTTCGCGCTCGCCCGCGTCGGCGTGTTCGCTGGCTTCCGCGAAGCGCAGCAGCGCCTCGGCGTATGCGCCCTGCTTGTACGCCGCCATCCCCGCCAGGCGTTCGGCGCGCACGCGGTCCTGCGCCGAGAGCGGGAGCCATTCGGGAACTTGCAGCGAGTCTTTCGCCTGCGCGGCGGCCTCGGCGTACTTCCCGCCCTGGTAGTACAGCAGCCCCAGCGCCATGCGCGCGGACGGCTGGTGCAGAAAGCGTTCGAAGTCCGGCGCGGCCACGCCCGCTTCGTACTGCGCGGCGGCCTGTGCGTCGAAGGCGTCCGCGAGCGCCGCCTGGCCCTTGCCGCGCAGGTTCCGCGCCTGGGCTTCCAGTTCCTGGGCGAAGAAGATGCGCGCGTACGACGACTGCGGCTGCTTGGCCGCGGCGTCTTCGAAGAGCCGCGCGGAATCCGCGAAGGCGCGGCTGCGCGCGGCCGAGGCCAGCGCCCAGACCAGCGCCGCGGCCGCGATGCTCCCCGCCGCCAGCCGCGTGAAGGCCGGGCCCGTCATCTTCATGCGCGCGAAGCATCCCTGCACGGCCAGGCCCACGGCCAGCCAGGCGCCCGGCGCCGAGAGGTACACGTAGCGGTCCTGCATCACGAAGCTGATCGAGATCAGGTTCAGGCTCGTGGCCATGCCGCCGAGAAACCAGAGCCACCCGAAGACGGCCAGGCGGCGGCGTTCGGGCGCGCAGAGCCCCACGGTCACGCCCACGGCGGCCGCGAGCGCCGCCGCGTTGAGCGCGAAGCGCGGGTCGAACGGCGAGACGATGGGCGTCACCCCGTAGAAGAAGCTCAGCCCCGAAGGCCAGGCGAGATTTTGAAGGTAGCGGCGCAGGATTTCGGCGTCGGTGAGCACCGCCGTCCAGGCCGAACCGCCCGGCGGCGGAAGCACCAGGTTCTGGTGCAGGACAAAGGAGAGCACCCCGAAGCCCGCGGCCAATGCGAACCACGGCAGCAGGCGCAGCAGGACGGCCTTGCCGCTGGGCAGCGGTTCCCCGGACGGGACGAAGGCCGGCCGGCCGAGCGCTTCCCATGCGACCAGCACGGCGAAGAGCGCCAGGGCCGAAGGCTTCGCCAGCAGCGCGGCGGCAAAAAAGGCGAGCGCCAGGGCCTGCGCGCGCG
>JAHCJK010000216.1 GCA_026184295.1 Planctomycetota bacterium | reverse complement strand
TGTCCGCGCTCATGGAAGCACGGCTGGTGCTTGTAGATTCGAGCCGTTCGTGGGTGCCATGCTGCGGAGCGAAAGCGCAGCGGCGTGCCCGGTCGCGGCTCGAACCTGCAAGCACCACACCTGCTTCCTTCGTTGCAGACAGGCGGGACGCCTGTCCCACAATCACCCGGCCGCCCTTCGCGCAAATCTCTCCGCTTTGCGGCACAAAGGACCCTTCGTGCCATCGCTTTTCGCGCGGGCGGCTTTAGCATGAGCCGCGCCCAGGCTCACCCCCCGGGCGACGTGCTATCCCAGGACGTGAATCGTTTGAATGCCGGGTTTCCGCTTCATGCAGCCGTCCGAGCCCGAATCGCCCGAAGCTGTTCACCGTCGCGCCGTCGCCGCGTGGTACCTGAACGACCGGCACCGGCTGCTCTGGAACGTGCCGCTGTTTATCTGCACCGCGCTGCTCCTACTGGCCCTGGCGCTGGCGGGCGAGGCGCGGAGCGTTTCGAAAGCCAGAGCTGAAAATTTGACCGAGCTTGACGCCCTCAAGCCGGCCTCCATCGCGGACGAACGCAATGCCGCCACTCTTTATCGCGAAGCCTTTAATGCACGCGACGCGGCCTCTTCCACTGCGTACTACCGCGCCTTTGGCAACGCTACGCCTGCTTGGGGATCCGACGTGGGCCTGGATCAGCCCGCGTACGTGAATTATGTGGAGAAGCACGCGGCCAGCCGCGAAAAGCTAATGGCGGGCGCCGAGCTGGAATCCGCCGACTGGAACCTAAATTATCGCGGTGGGTATGCCGCCCTATTCACCCATATCAACCAGATGCGTGAAATGGCACGCGTGATGGCGGCGGCGGCGCGCTTGGAGGCCAGCAAAGGCAGGCACCCCGAAGCCGCGCGGTTGCTCGGCGCGATTTATCGCTTCGGCCGTCACCTCGAAACTGATCCGATACTCTATTCGTGCCTGGCAAGCATCTCGGTGACCTCCGTCGCCGACCGCACGCTCGAAGCAATTCTATTTTTCCACCCGCCGGAGCGCCAGGAGTATCTCGACGGCTATCGGAGTGCGCTGCGCACGGATCGAGGTTCCCAAGCCGCTTGTCGCCGGTCTTTGCGTGGCGAGATTCCCCTGATGAAACGGACATTGATCATGTTCGCGCGCGGCTATGACGATTCGCCAGAAGTCATGGGATTTGAAGTATCCTGCCTAACCCCGATCTGGTTCGGATCTGAACTGCATGCTTTTGATGCCGGGGCCGCGCTGCTTCAGTCTGCCTGCGATGAAAACCGCTGCGTCGAAGGAGAAGAAATGAGCAAGGTTTTGGCGCAAGCAACCCGAGGCACACAGGTTTTTTCACAACAATTTCTCCTGTCTTCCTGTGCCGTCCTCGAAGCCTTCCATCGGTCCGAAGCCGACGGGCAGAAGCTCGTGCTCGCGCTGTCCGTTCTTGGCTTTCGCCTGCGAACCGGAGCGTATCCCAAGCGCCTTGAAGATCTGGTCCCGCAGGACCTTCCGGAAATACCCAAAGAGCCTTGGCACGGCAGAACGTGGGTCATGTCCAAGGAAAGCTACGGCTGGGTAGAGAAACGTCCCGACAGCAACGCGCTGCGCGAGATCGGCAAGTGCCATCTGCGCATCTACAGTTTTGGGAGCAATGGCCGGGACGACGGCGGTCGATGCCATTGGATCGATCCGGATGAGACCGACCATGTAGTTGTATCCGACGATGCGGCCATCCGTCTGCCGCTCATGGAGGCCCCCGCGCCATGAGCCTCTCCAAACTGGGCGGCTACCTTTGGCCAAGCCGTGCATGGCGGAACCGTGAAGTTCCGGCGATCGATCATCCGGCATTCCGTCTTCTCGTTTCGCTTGGCGCGGTGGGCACCGCAAGTTTCGCGTTGATCGTTTCGAACTACTCGGCCTGGGTCTGGGTGGCCAGTGCCGTCGCGGGCCTACTGATGGTTGCGTACTTCGCGAATCTTCACCTTGTTCGATTGTGGCCGAACGAACGCGGGCAGGTTGTGGTATTCGGCGCCTCTTTGGTCGCCTGCGCCGCCTACCTGTCGATCCCCGGCGTGCGCGAATGCGCCTTCTTCGCCACGCTCGCGCTCTGGCTTGCAGCGGGCCTGCTTTACGCGGCCGCGCTGGCCCGCGTGCAGCAGATCATGAGCGGCCGCCCGCCGTGGGGCTATTTTCTGTTCCTTTGGATCGTAAACCTCGCCGGCCTTGCCGCCCTGCCCACGTTCGTGATCGGCGTGCTGCTGCACGGGATTTCGAAGGTCAACCCGAACATCATCGGTCTTTCGCACGGAGGTTCGGTCTGGGTCCTGCTCGGATTCGCGGGCATCGCGTTGCGCCTCGCCCTGTGGATTTTCTTCGGGCGCATGGCGCGCGCGATTTTGGAAGCAGACTGACCGACAAAATAGACAGGCGTTTCGCCTGTCCGCGCTCATGGAAGCACGGCTGGTGCTTGTAGATTTGAGCCGTTCGTAGGTGCCATGCTGCGGAGCGAATGCGCAGCGGCGTGCGAAACCCCGGCGGTCTCGCAGGCCCCGCACGCCGCTCCGCTTACGCTTCGCAGCATGGCACCATCACCACGGCTCTAATCTACAAGCACCTACCCTGCTTCCTTCGTTGCAGACAGGCGGGACGCCTGTCCCACATACGGACTGCCCGCGCTCCGCTCAAACATCCCCGCGACTCGCGGCCTTACCTTTCCTGCCTGGGGGCTTCGTGCTTTCGCTTTTCGCGCGGGTTGGCTTTAGCATGAATGTCCGCCGCTTCGGTGCGTTTCACTTTCAGGAGATGAACATGCTTCGCACGGCCTTCCTTTGTCTGGTGCTCGGTCTCGCGGCGGCCTCGGCGCGCGCGGAAGTCTCGCTGCCGGCGGTCTTCGGGGACAACATGGTCGTGCAGCGCGAGGCCAAGGTGCCCGTCTGGGGCAAGGCGGAGGCCGGCGAGGACGTGACCGTCACCTTCGGCAAGCAGTCGGTGAAGGCCACCGCCGACAAGGACGGGAAGTGGAAGGTCGAACTCGAACCGCTTGAAGCCGGCGGCCCCTTCGAAATGACCGTCGCAGGCAAGAACACGATCACCTTCAAGAACGTGCTCGTCGGCGACGTCTGGCTCTGCGGCGGGCAGTCGAACATGGAATTCACCGCCGGCGGCGTGCTCAACGCCGTGGACGAAGCGGTAAAGGCGGACCTCCCGCAGATCCGCCAGATCAAGGTCGCGCACCAGATCGGGCTCGAACCGAAGGACAACATCCAGGGCGCGTGGGTCGAGGCCAGCCCGCAGACCTTCCGCGCGTTCACGGCCGTGGGCTTCTTCTTCGCGCGCGACCTGCATCAGGACCTGAAGGTGCCCATCGGGCTGCTGAATTCGAACTGGGGCGGGACGCCCGCCGAAGCCTGGACGAGCAAAGAGGGCCTGGAGGCCGACGAGGAGTTCAAGCCGATCCTCGACCGCGCCGCGGGGCTGGCCGACGCCTATCCCAAGCAGAAGGAAGCCTACGAGAAGGCGCTCGAGAAGTGGAAAGCCGACGCCGAAGCCGCCAAGGCCGCCGGCAAACCCGAACCGAAGAAACCCAACGCGCCGCCCCCGCCCGAAAGCAACCCGCACCGCGCCTCGGTGCTCTACAACGGCATGATCAAGCCGCTCGTGCCCTTCGCGATCAAGGGCGTGATCTGGTACCAGGGCGAAGCCAACGCCGGGCGCGCCTTCCAGTACCGCAAGCTCTTCCCCAACATGATCCAGGACTGGCGCAAGCAGTGGAACCAGGAGTTCCCCTTCCTGTTCGTGCAGCTCGCGAATTACATGGCGCGCAAGCCCGACCCGAGCGAGAGCGCCTGGGCGGAACTGCGCGAGGCTCAGACGATGACGCTGGCGCTGCCCAAGACCGGCATGGCCGTGATCATCGACACCGGCGAAGAGAAGAACATCCATCCCAAGAACAAGCAGGACGTCGGCAAGCGCCTGGCGCTCGCGGCGCGGCACATCGCCTACGGCAAGGACCTGGTCTACGCCGGCCCGATGTTCGATACGCTGGCGATCGAAGGCAGCGCGGCCAAGGTCACGTTCAAGCACACCGGCGGAGGCCTGGAAGCCAAGGACGGCGACCTGAAGGGCTTCGCGGTCGCGGGCGAAGACAAGAAGTTCGTCTGGGCCAGCGCGAAGATCGACGGGAACACGGTCGTGGTGAGCAGCGATAAGGTCGAGAAGCCCGTCGCGGTGCGCTACGCCTGGGCCGACAACCCCGAATGCAACCTCTACAACAAGGAAGGCCTGCCCGCCTGCCCTTTCCGCACCGACACCTGGGACGGCGTGACCAAAGCCAATAAGTAGGCCGGTCCGCGGCGAGCTTCGTCGCATAAACTTAAATAAAACAATATCTTGTGCGGTGATCGTGCGCGGATCGATCCGCTGCGTTCCACGCGGCCGCGTCGCGGCACGGCCGTGCGTTCGCGCCACGCCCCGAACGGTTGCGCTTGGTCGAGCCTTCGATTCCAGAGGAGCCCTTCGGCGGCTGCGCATTTTTTAAGCGCGAGTTCGTTCGTGACCCGGCGCTTTTCATAGGGTAATAGTGAATGTGCGAGGGCAACGGATGGCGACGCGCGCGAGCATCCTGGGACTGACGCTGGCCTGCGTAGCGGCCGGGGTCGTGGCCGGTTTTGTCGCCGAACCGGAACAGAGTTCCAGCGCGCCGGGTTTGGCTCCGCTGGCCGTCGTTCCGGCCGCGCAGGAATCCGCGCGCCCCGCCGATCCGGCGCACCCCGCGCCCGCCGGCGACCGGCGCACGTCCGCGGGCCGAACGGCTTCGCCCGCGCCCGACGCTCCGGCCCTGGATTCGCCCAAGCAGTCGATCAACTACGCGCTCGCGGCCAACGGCGCGGTGGCGGCCGGCTCGCAGAACCCGCAGTTGCTCATCGACGGCAACCACACCAAGTACGACGGCGCGAACGGCTACGCGCAGACCGAATGGAACGCCACGCCGCCGCAGGCCTTCACGGTCACCTTCAAGGAGCCCAGTCCGGCCAACGCGATCCGCTTTCTGCTCTGGGACCAGGACAACCGCTTCTACCGCTACAAGCTGGACGTCTGCCCCGACGAGGACGACGCGAAGTGGAAGACGGTGGCCGACCTGAGCGGCGACAAGTGCGAATGCCGCGGCTGGCAGGTGGCGCTCTTCCAGACGCAGACCGTCCGGCGCGTGCGCCTGACCGGCACCTTCGGCAGCGCCAACAGCGGCTTTCACGTCGTCGAACTGGAAGCCTACGACGCGCCGGCCGGGCTGAGCAAGCCGTGGGAAGACGTGGATTTTTGAGGTAGGACTGTTGTAGGACAGGCGTCTCGCCTGTCTGGTGCTTGCCCTTCACAGCCAACGCTGAGCAGCGCGCGCATCCCCTCCTTCGACGGGACAGGCGGGACGCCTGTCCCACATACGTCGGCGCCTGCGCCGAGCTCGGGTGCCACCCGTCTCCCCCCGCCCTACTGTGCGTAGCCAAACCGGGGCCTTGCGCTATGCTCATGGGACCGCCATCGACATTTTTCCCAGCCGCGGCCGGCGGGCCGCGCGGCACTTTTGCGAAAGGGTTCATTCATCATGGCCAAGCAGGACGCTCCCAAGAAGAAGTTGCGCGTGGGTCTGATCGGGGCCGGCGGCATCGCGGGCACCCACACGGACAATTACAAGAAGTTCGAAGACGTCGAAGTGGTCGCGGCGTGCGACGTGAGCGAAGCGGGCTTGCAGCGCTTCAAGGACAAGTACGCGATCCCGAACACCTTCAAGACCTGGCAGGAGATGCTCAAGAACGTGGAGGTGGACGCGGTGAGCGTCTGCACGCCCAACTACCTGCACTACCAGCCCACCGTCGACGCGCTGAACGCCGGCGTCCACGTGCTGTGCGAAAAGCCCCTGGCGATGAACGCCACCGAAGGCGCGAAGATGCTCGCCGCGGCCAAGAAGAACAAGAAGCACCTCGTCATCGGCTTCCAGCACCGCTTCGAAGGGCGCACGCAGGTGCTGCGCAAGGCGGTGCTCGACGGCTTCTTCGGCAAGATTCTGTACGTGCGCGTGCAGGCGATGCGCCGCCGCGGGATTCCCAACTGGGGCGTCTTCGGGCGCAAGGACCTGCAGGGCGGCGGTCCGCTGATCGACATCGGCGTGCACGCGCTCGAGATGGCGCACTTCACCATCGGTTCGCCCGAACCCGTGGCCGCCAGCGGCCAGACCTGGACGTACCTGGGCAACAAGCCCTCCGACATCGCGAGCAACTGGCGCAACTGGGACTGGAAGACCTACACGGTCGAAGACCTGGCCGTCGGCATGATCCGCATGAAGACCGGCGCGATCATCCACCTCGAGTCCAGCTTCGCGGCGCATATCGAGAAGGACCTGTGGACCTTCCAGATCATGGGCGAGAAGGGCGGCGCGAGCTGGGACAGCGCCTCGCTGTACCACGACGACGCGGGCCTGATGCTGAACAGCCAGCCCGGCTTCGTGCCCAAGGTCGAGATCTTCCCGTACAAGATGCGGCACTTCGTGGACGTCTGTCTATACGGCCGCAAGTGCGAAGCGCCCGCCGAGCACGGCCTGATGGTCCAGAAGATGCTCGACGGCATCTACGCCAGCGCCGCGTCCGGCCGCGAAGTGAAGATCAAGTAGCCCGCCGCGCGCCCCGCGCTCGGCCGCAGGAACAACGGCCACCGCTTCCGAGGCATCGGAGCGGTGGCCGTTCAGTTTTCGGGGCGGAACCGGAACGCTACGGGGCGGGCGGCGCGGGCACCGTTTCCACGGGGTTCGCGGCGTCGGGGATGCGAATCTTGAACGGGTCGATGTTCGCGCGGTCGAGGCGCAGGTAGGCGTCCATCGCGGCCTTGACCGCCTTGGCGGGCAGGCGCAACTGCATCCGCCCCGCCCCGCCGGAAGCGCCCGCCTTGACCGAGACGGGCACGTCCTCCAGCCGGTCGGTGAACTGCGCGGCCTCGATCACGTCCGGGTCGAGCACCGCGTTGAGCAGCACGCGCAGCACGCCCACGGGGCGGAGTTCGAACGCGACGGTCTCGCCTTCCGCGAACTTCGTGGCTTCGCCGGCCTTGGCCTTCGCGGCGTTTTCCAGCGCGGCCTTAAGCGCCGCTTCGGTCTCCTTGCCGGCCGCGACGAGCAAACCCTGATCGGTGACGGCGCAGCGGATTTCGAACGGCCAGCCGATCGACCGCAGGTAGATCTTTTCGAGCCCCGGGATCAGGCGGTAGTCCTTGGCCATGCCGAGGCTCCAGCCCTTCACCTTCGCGCCGGCCAGTTCGGCCTCGGGCAGCGTCGTCAGTTCGAAGGGCACGGGGTCGCCCTCCTTGAGCTTCATCATCGGGCGCGCGCACTCGCCGCTGAACTTCACGATCGCGTCGAGCGCGTCCTTCAGGGCCGCTTCGGCCTGGGCGGGCTCGCTGGCGCCAAGCGCGATCAGGATCTGCGTGGCGGAAGCTTCGGTCGCGGCGACGCGCACACCCGCGCCGCGGTCGGCCATGCGCTGGAGCTTGAGCAGCGGCGCGATCCAGTCCGGCGCCGCGGGCGCGGCCGGAGGGCCTTCGCCCGGCAGGCCGGCGCGCGGCTGCACCGCCGCGTGCGGGGCGAACGCGGCGCTCAGCGGGGTCTCCGCCGGAAGCGCCAGCGCCAGGGTGGCTCCTTCGCCGCCGGCCGGGCGGGACCAGGCGTTGAAAAGTTCGCTGCCGGGCAGCGCCTTGACCTGCGCGCCGAACTCGAGCGCCTCGGCGGAGCACGAAAGGCTGAGGTCCAGCGCGGCGAGTTCGCCCGCGCGGTCGGCGATGCCCTTGCGCGCGCGCGCGACGTCTTCGGCGGCCTCGGGCGCGGCCTTGCCGCCCAGGGTCTCGCCCAGCGCGAGCAGTTTCTCGAATTCGGGTTTGTGGCGGCGGCGCAGGAGGTCCAGATTCACGCGCATCGAGGCGTCGGGCGCGCCCGCGGGCAGGAAGGCGCGCGCGCCCCGGCCGCCGGCGGCGTCCATCAGCTTCTTCAAGGCCGCGTTGTCGGGCGCGACCCAGGCCCACTTCTCGTCCACGCGGATGGCCAGGGTCCGTTCGGGCTTGTCGAAACCCTGCGCGAGGGTCGCGTGGAGCACGCCGTCCTCCTCTTCGCCGCCGAAGACCGCGCGGACGGCCTCGCGCAGAACCTTGGCGTCGCTGACGCCGAGCACGATCGCCTGGTCGCCGGGTCCGTTCAGCAGGTTGGGTTGCGTGTCGAGCCAGAAGACGACCGCGGGGGCCTTGGGGTCCACGCCGTCCTGCGCGGGGATTGGAAAGAGCGCGCTGGTGAGGGTCTGCTTGGCGAGCGCGCCGCTGTTGGCCACGATCTTGCCGCACCAATCGACGAGCCGGTCGAAGCTCGCGCCCTGTTCGCGGATCGCGATCATGGCCAGCGCGTCGTCGGGCATCGGCGCAGGTTCGTCGGCGGCCCGCAGGGAGAACACGCTGAGCAGCAGCAGGCAGGCGGCAAGGCAAACGCGCATGAACGGACCCTCGAACCTCGGACCATTCTATGACGCGCGAAAGGGCCTTGCCATTCGGCTTTCCGCGCGCGAACGACGCGCGGCGGGCGGGCGTTCTTTTAAATTATTGCACAAGGTGCCTTGATTCGTGGGGGTTCGAAAGGTAACTTCAGGCACCCATACCACGCACGCTTAATAGAGGGGATCGTCATGGATCTCGACCAACTGCTCATCGAACTCAGCCAGCGCGGCGGCTCCGACTTGCACCTCAAGACCGGCCGCCCGCCGCTCTTCCGCGTCCACGGCGAACTGGTGGCGCAGACGACCTATCCCGAGATCACCGGCGAAGAGATGCGCGAGACGATGTTCCGGCTGATGGGCCCGGACCGCGCGCGCATCTTCGAACAGGAACTGGAAGCCGACTTTTCGTACGAGATTCCCGGGTTCGCGCGCTTCCGCGTCAACGCGTTCATCCAGCGCGGGCAGATCGGCTCGGTGATGCGTCTCGTCCCGCTGACCATCCCGACGATGGAAGAACTGGGCCTGCCGCCGGTCATGAAGGAACTGGCCGACTGCCCCAACGGCCTGGTGCTCGTCACCGGCCCGACGGGCTCCGGCAAATCGACCTCGCTGGCGGCGATGATCAATTACATCAACCACCAGTACCAGCGCCATATCGTGACGATCGAAGACCCCGTCGAATTCGTCTACACCGACGAACTCGCGACGATCAACCAGCGCGAACTCGGCCTCGACACCCACGAACTGCACCGCGCCCTGCGCGCCGCGCTGCGCCAGGACCCGGACGTGATCCTGATGGGCGAAATGCGCGACCCGGACACGATCCACTTCGGCATCACGGCCGCCGAAACCGGGCACCTGGTCTTCTCGACCCTGCACACCAACGACGCCAAGCAGTCGCTCGACCGTATCCTCGGAACCTTCGAAGGCTCGGAAGCCAATCAGATCCGCCTCAAACTCGCGCTCGTGCTGCGCGGCGTGCTCAGCCAGCGCCTGCTCAAGCGCGCCGACGGGCAGGGGCGCGTCGCGGCCATCGAAATCCTGATCAACACGCCGCACATCCGCGAACTGATCGAAGGCGGCTCGACCCGCGACCTGGAAAAGGCGATCAGCGAAGGCAGCCACTACAAGATGCAGACCTTCAACCAGGCGCTGCACACGCTCTTCAAGGCCGGCCAGATCACCGAGGAAGAGGCGCTCAGCAACAGTTCCGCGCCGGAAGACCTGA
>JAHCJK010000215.1 GCA_026184295.1 Planctomycetota bacterium | reverse complement strand
AGGAATTCGGCACGCGCATGCTCTTCCTCGGCGGCTTCAAGGCCGGTCCGCACATGCCGCCGGCCAAGGCCAGGATTTATCCGCGCCGCTTGGCCTACTTCGCCGCGCTGCGCCGCGTGGCCAAACGCCACGACGGCCTGTACGTGGACGTCGGCAAAGGCATGCAGACCTGCGCCGTGGAACTCTACAAGCAGCACCCGATCCATTCGGTCTATTCCGACGGCGGCCACTTCAACGACGTAGGCAGCATCATCGTCGCCGGCGAACTCCTGCGCGGCCTCGGGTTCGAGTGGATCAAAACATAAGCCCAGGCCCAGGCCCAGGCTTGGGCCTGGGAAACTGAAAACGGCAAACGGCAAACGGCAAACGCCAAACAAACTGAAAACGGCAAACAGCAAACAGAGTACGGCGAGCGGCAATCGGCAATAAAAAGGCCAGCGAGATTCCTCGCTGGCCTTGCTGCTGTTTGTCGTTTTCAGTTTTCCGTTTGTTTGAAGTTTGCCGTTTTCCGTTTGCGGTTTCCCGCCCCGCGGGCCCCTATTTTTTGGCGCCCGTCAGCGTGTATTCCGCGGCTTTGGGTTTCCCGTCTTCGCCCATCTTGCCCCACTTCATGGTGCCTTCGAGCGCGGCGCCCTTCACTTCCAGTTCGTACTTGTTGGATCCGTGCTTCTCGTCCTTCAGTTCGGCGACGACCACGGTCTTGCCGCCGTCGGTCTTCACTTCGTACGCGACGGGATCGAAGCCGTACTTGGTGTTCACCATCGTCGAAAACTTGCCGTCCTTGAGCGTGATCACGTCCTTGTACGCCTGGTTGGTCCCGCGCAGTTTGTTGTTGGGACTCGGCTTCACCTCCACGGCGTACTCGCCTTCGGCCACTCCTTTCTGGTCCTGGGCGTACGAGAGCGCCGAGACGCACAGCAGGGCACCGAGGCAGAACAAGGTCAGCGGTTTCATGGGCATGCTCCTTTAATGATGGGATGAAAAACAGACCCTCGATTCCGCAGCATATGGCGCGCCAGAGCCCGCCGCGCGGCGCGCGGACGCGGCCACAGGAGTTACACGAGCTTTCAGGGGTTGGCCCAGCCGCGCATGGGCGCGGATTGGTCAGTCCCTGGACAGAATAGCGACAAACCGAGGCGCGCGTCAGCCGAAGAACGGGAAGAGTTCCGGAATCCGTTCCTTCGGCAGCGGCGAACCGTATTCGCAGATTTCGAAGGCTTCCGCGTAGCGGAACTTCGCGCCCGCCTTGCGCCCGTAGAGTTCCAGGAGCTTGGCGCGGTACTTCTTCGCGCAGCTTTCGTCGGCCTGCATGCGCTGCCCGCGCAGCCACGCGCGGCGTTCGCGGTTGCCCTTCGGCACCTGGTCTTCCTTCTGCTGGTTCCAGGGAATCCATTCGTAGAACTGCGAGACGTGGCAGTGGAGCATGTCGAGCTTCTTCTCGATCACCGAGTCGATGCCGACGACCACGTCGGGCTGGAAGGGGATCGGCTTGGTGAAGTTGTCCGAGAGGTACGCGATGACGGGCATCTTGCGCAGCGCGGGCGTGGTGGGCAGGTTGTTCGGCACGGTAATGACGTACGAGGAATCCTGCACGAGCTGCGAGGTGTAGCGGTGGTCGGGGTGGTAGTCGTTCGGCCGGTGCGTCAGGATCAGGTCCGGGTTGAACTCGCGGATGATCTTGATGAACTGCTTGCGGTAATAAAGGGTAGGCTCCAGTTCCCCGTTGGTGAACTCCATCACCTGGGACTCGATGCCGATCACGGCCGCGGCGGCCTTGGCTTCGGCCAGGCGGCGGCGCACGAGTTCCACGCCGCCGATGGCATGGTGCCCGGTTCCGCCGTTGGTGGCCGTGACGAACCGGACCGTATGGCCCGCGGCCGCCCAAAGCGCCGCCGAACCGCCCGCTTTGATCTCGTCGTCGTCCGGATGGGCTCCGATCACCAGGATTCGCAGTTTGCGGGCGGGCGTGGCGCTGGAACGAGGCATGGGCAAGGGCTCCTTTCCCCGGGTTGAACCGAATCGTGACACTCGCGCGGACGCGTAAAGCTTGCGCTCAGACCCGTGCGCACGCAAGCGCCGGAAGCGGGCGATCCGTACGCAGGCGTGGAATGGCGCGGTCTTATTCTCGTAAGATCTTTGGAATGAACATGTTAATGTACTTTCCGAATTGCAGTTGAATTTTCGGGAGTGACTCGGCAGAATAGTCGCCTTAGTCCGTGCCTAAGTTTTTTGATTCCAGAGGCTTCGGTCTCTGAAGATCGCTCCGAAAGGGGTATCATTTGCGCATGTGCGTAATGAAGTTTCTCCTTAGCGTGGTTGCCGTGGGGGCAGCCCTGCTTCCGACTCGATTGCACGCCGCGTCCAGCGAAGACTACTCGAACCTGAAGAAGGAAGTCGAAGACCTTCGCAAGAAGCTGAACGGGGGCACCGCGCCCAAGGCGGTCGGCGCGATCGGCCGAGCCGATGCGACGGTGGCCAACCGCTACGGCCCCGGCGCGACGGTGACGACCAAGAAGGGCAAGCTCACCATCGGCGGCCTCTTGCAGGTGTGGACATACTCGATCCAGAACGACAACCGCGGCGTGAATTCCCTTTTGAATAATAAGTATAACGAAACCTTTCAGGCGCTTCGGCCATTCTCGGCCCGTTCTAGAATGAATGGGTGGAATTCCAACGAGTTGAACGACAACGACGGGTACCGCATCCGTCGCGCTGAGATCAAACTGAGCGTTGACATCAACGACGACATCACGGGCGTCGTCATGGTTGACCCAACGGGCGGTGACGAAGGGAACACCTTCCCCTCTTATCCCACCAACCAGGGCGTAGTCGGGTCTTCCCCGTTTGGCGTTGGCAACAACGTGGACTTTGAAGCGCTGGGTACGGCCGGGTTTTGGGTGCTGTGGTCTCCGGTAGCCATTCCGGACGATTTCGGCAATTTCCACTTTGCCCGCCCAGGCGAACTGGCCCGCAATAACATGCAGAGCGGGTTCATGCGGCCCAACCGTGTACTCCAGGATGCGTACATCAATTACCACCCGGCGTGGATTCCGCATCACGACTTTACCATCGGGCAGTTCAAGCCTCCCATGTCGGAGGAAGGCAACCGAAACTCCGGGCAGCTTGATTTCGTTGAACGCGCGATGATCAATCAGTTCTCCAATCAGCGCGACTTGGGCGTCATGGTACACGGGTCCTGGTGGAACGACCGCTTCCAGTATTGGTTCGGTGCCTTCAATGCGGCGGGCAACTTCCACAATACGTTTGCCAGCTTCCAGAACCGCAGCGACGACAACGACGAAAAGGACATCGCTTGGCGCATGCTGGTTCGCCCCATCTGGAACCAGAAGAACTGGGGATCGCTGGAACTGGGCTATTCCCGACAGGATGGCACGCACGGGGAATCCGGCAACGGCCTTCAGTGGATTCCGTTCGGCGGGTTAGGCGAAAACAGCCTGTCAACCACCGTGGATGGCCTCTCTATCAGGCATTCAGCCGCAAGCCGCCAGTATGCTTGGGCCTGGTACCGCCCCGGCGGCCCGGTCCGTGGCTGGTGGTTGCGTGGAGAATGGGGTTCGATGACCGATCGCCCCGGCCCAGGCGTGTGGAATGTTAACGCGCCCGTCCTCCAGCCGCCCACCTTCGAGCGAAGCGGGTGGTACTTTTCGACAGGCTATAAGCTTTCAGACAGTGTATGGGCGAATTCCCTCAAGAATCACCCCAATTGGCTCATCAAGATGGCCCACGACGTAGAGTTCTGCTACCGGTACGAAGTATTTGGCAACCTGTACACCGATGGCCTTACGGCCTACAAAGGGCAGGTGCCGTTGGGCGGCAACGAATTCCTTTATTTGGTTCCCAGCCACATCGATGTGTTTAAGACGCAGGTCCATACTGCGGGCATCAACTACTACTGGCGCGGATACAACACCCGCACGCAGATCAACTACTCCTGGGTTGACGAGCCCCAGGGACACCTGACGTTCTCGCCCACTACAAGCGGACCGACCGGGGGCACGGTTTCGTTCACGGCAACCGGCCGCCGCTTCCGCGAGGTCAAGAACAACGTCTTCATCATCAGCCAGCAGATCATGTGGTAATGGCTGACGCCATTCGGTTGTGAAAAAGCCCGCCGCTCGGCGGGCTTTTTCGTTGGCGCAAGGCTTGACGTCTGCCGGGGGGCGGGGAGATAACCACCGCGTGGCCGATTCCACACGGGTGAATGCTGCCGTGCGCGACCCGCTGCGCTGGCCCATGCGCGTGGCGGGCTTGTTGCTGCTTGGGCTGCTGGTCGCCTACGGGTTCCGCTGCGTGGAGCGCGGGCGCTACGAGCCGCCGGATCCGAACCAGAGTTCCGAGCAGGCGCGCAAGCGCCGGCACCGCGGCACCGACTTTACCGCCTACTACTCCGCGGGCGAGATGGCCCGCACCGGCGGCGACATCTACCGCGACTGGAACAAGAGCAGCACGCCCTTCCGGCCGTACCTGTACCCGCCTATGTTCGCGGTCTTTCCCATGGCCCCGCTGACGGTCTTCGAACACAACGCGGCGCTCGCGGTCTACTACGCGCTCAACGTCGCGCTGCTGGTCGCGGCCCTGTGGATGCTGCGCCGGCTGCTCTGGCCGAACAGGCCCGGGCTCCCGCCGCCCTTCTTCGAACGCCCCGAGGTCGGGCTGTTCTTCGCGGCGCTCTGCTGCGGGCGCTTTCTCGACGCCAACATGGCCGTCGGCAACGCGAACGTGGTCGTGCTCTTTCTGGTGACGCTGGGCCTGTACTTTATCGCGGGGAAGAAGGGCGCGGCGGGCGGCGTGGCGGGCGGTCTCGCGGTGGCGCTGGCGACGGTCTACAAGGTCGCGCCGGGCATCTTCGGAGCGTACTTCTTCTGGTCGCGGCGCGGCTGGGCGATGGTGGGCGGCGCGGTGGGCCTGGCGCTCTTTCTGTGGGGCGTGCCGGGGCTGGTGCTCGGTTTCGATGCCAACGACGCGGCGCTGAAGGCATGCTACCGCTACCTGGGCGGGCAGGCGGGTTCGGGTGGGGGCGGGTACGCCCCCGGCGTCCCGGATGCCGAACCGCCCGCGGCGCCGGCCGCCGAGAGCGAAACGCCCGCGAAGGAAGAACCGCGCGCGGAAGTCGTCAGCCTGGACGCCGAGGAGGCGCCGCGCGCGTACGGCATCAGCCTGCGCGGGACCTTTCAGAAACTCTTCTCCGAGACCGTGGCGCTGAACCACGCGAAACCGGGCGAAGACCCGAGCGTGAACATCCTCAGCCTGGACGTGCAGACAGCGACGCGGCTGGCAAGCGCGGCGAGTCTGATCCTTTTCCTGCTGGCGATGGCGCTGACCGCCCCCCGGGGCGCGCGCGAAGGCGTCTGGGGCCCGGCGCTTTCGTTCGGGCTCCTGGCGGTGACGATGCTGCTCGTCTCGCCGCTCACGCGCAAGGCGCACGCGGTGATGCTGGTGCTCCCGGCCGCGTCGCTGATCGCGATGCTCCAGCAGGGCATCCTGGGCGGGCTCGCGCATAAGATGGCCTGGGCGGCGCTGCTGCTGCTCTTCGGCGTCGGGCTGCTGACCTCGCCGGACGTGATCGGCGACGAGGCCGCCGCGGTGCTGCACGCGATGGGCTGCTTCACCTGGACCTTCCTGTTCGTCTACGCGGCCGTGGCGATGGGGCTGTGGACGGCCTTCGCGGAGGCCGAGACGGGCGCGCTGGCCGGGCGCTACACGCGCAAGCCCGGGGCGTGACGGCCCGCGGGCCTTCCGCCTATCGTTGAAAATCGCCCCGCGCTCAACTAGTCTGTTCGCTCACAGCGGCCCGGCGTACGGGCTGCTTTTTTTACGGAGATTCGGTTCCGACGGAGTCCGCCATGTCCTTGCTCGACGACCTTGAAGCCCTGCGTGGAGAAGCGGCCGGCGCGTTCGCCGCCGCGGCCACGCCCGATGCGCTGGAAGCCGCGCGCGTGAAGTACCTGGGCAACCGCGGAGCGCTGAAAACGGCGCAGGGGCGGATGGGCGAGGTCCCCAAGGAAGAGAAGCCGGCCGTCGGCAAGAAGGTGAACGAGCTGGGCGCGGAGCTGAACGCGAAATACGAGGAAGCCAAGGCGCGCGTGGACGCGGCGCGTTCGGGCACGCAGGTGGCCATCGGCAGCTACGACGCGCTGAAGCAGGAACGCATCGAGAAGCTGCGCAAGTACGAGGAAAAGGCCGGCCCCGGTTCGGCCTGGGGTTCGCGTTTTCCCGGCGCCGAATCGATCGCGGCCCTGCGCCAGAAGTTCCCGCCGCTCGCCGAGGGCCAGCAGCCCGACGGCGAAGCCCGGTACGGCAAGGCGCGCCTGGCCGCGCGCGTGATGCTGCGCCGCGACCAGTCGAAGAAGCTCATCTTCCTGACCGTGCAGGACCAGGAAGCCGGCATCCAGGTCGCGCTCTGGAACAAGCTGCTCGACGAAGAGACCCTGGCGCTGCTGCGCGACACGCTGGACCTGTGGGACATCGTGGGCGTCGAAGGCGACCTGGCGTACACGCAGCGCGGCGAACCCACGCTGTGGGCGACGAGCGTACGCCTGCTTTCCAAGTGCGTCGCGCCGCCGCCGGACAAGCACCACGGCATCCACGACAAGGAACTGCGCTACCGCAAGCGGTACCTCGACCTGATCGTGAGCCCCGAGTCGCGGCGCGCCTTCGTGATCCGTTCCAAGGCGGTCGCGGGCGTGCGCCGGTTCCTCGACGAGCAGGGCTTCCTCGAGATGGAAACGCCGGTGCTCCAGACGATCCCCGGCGGCGCGGCCGCGCGGCCGTTCAAGTCGCACCTGAACGCGCTGAGCATCGACATGTACATGCGCATCGCGACCGAGATTCCGCTCAAGAAGCTGCTCGTCGGCGGGCTCGAGAAGGTCTACGAACTCGGGCGGATCTTCCGCAACGAGGGCGTCGATTACTCGCACAACCCCGAATTCACCACCGTCGAGCTCTACCAGGCCTACGGCGACCTGCGCGACATGATGTCGATCATCGAAAACCTGGTCAGCCACCTGGCGCAGACGCTGACGGGCTCGACGACCGTCACCTTCCGCGGCAAGCCGGTCAAGCTCGGCGCGCCCTGGCCGCGGCTCGACTACTGCACGCTGCTCAAGCAGCACGCGGGCGTCGCCGCCGACGACGAAGCCGGGCTCGACGCCAAGCTGCGCGAGAAGGGCCTGAACCCCGAAGGCCTGACGATGGTGGACAAGATCGACGGCGTCTTCGGCGAGTTCGTCGAGGAGCACCTGCAGGACGCGTGCTTCATCGTCAACCAGCCGGTCGAGATGAGCCCGCTCTGCAAGGCCCATCCGGACAACCCGAAGCTGGCCGACCGCTTCGAGGCCTTCGCGGCCGGGATGGAGATCGGGAACGCCTACAGCGAACTCAACGATCCCATCGAACAGAAGCGCCGCCTGCTCGACCAGGTCTTCGACCACATCGTGGACGACCTGGACATGCTGCACGATTACTTCGAGGAGGCGCGCAACCGCCCGGAACTCGTCCGCGGCGAACAGGCGGCCTTCCTCGACCTGCTCGGCCTGGCCTTCCACCGCTTCCTGGCGTTCGAGGCCGAGGTCAAGCGCGCGCGCTTTGCGTTCACGAAGGCGGAGCGTTCGAAGATCGGCAAGGAGAGCGAGGAGCACATCCGCAAGCTCGCGCACCCCGGGCCGCTCAAGCCCGAGACCGAGGCCACGCTCGTTTCGCTGCCCGAGAAGGACCGCCGCAAGAAGGAACTCCTGCGCATCAATGACCGCCTCACCGATCCGTCGCTGCTGATCGACGAGGACTTCCTGCACGCGCTGGAGCACGGCATGCCGCCGGCGGGCGGGCTGGGCATCGGCATCGACCGCGTCGTGATGCTGCTGACCGGCTCGGACTCGATCCGCGACGTGATCCTCTTCCCGCTCATGCGCCCGGAATAGGGCTCCATTTTCCGGCTAGCGATCCGGCAAGCCCCGCGTCTAATGCTTGGCAGGCGCGGGCCTGCCGTTTAGGCTTTCGCTAGGGACCGGCGGAACACGCATGCGCGGCGCACTCGCAACCCTTTTCATGCTAACCCTTTTAGGCCTCGCGGCCGGTTCGGCGCGCGCGGCCGAAGGGCCCGACGTGGTGGTGCTGAAGGACGGCCGCCGCGTGCAAGGCACGATCATTCGCGAGGACGAGAACGCGGTCTTTCTGCGCGTGGAGAACGGCGAGGAACGCGGGATCGCGCGCCTGCGCATCGACAAGATCATCAAGGGCGCGGGCGGCGCCGGAGTCCAGGCCGCGGAAAAGGCGCCCGTGGGCCCCGCGCCCGGCCCGGCAGCGCAGCAGCCCGTCCCCGAACCGAAGCTCAACGAACCCAACAACGACCTGCAGGCCGAGACCAACGCGATCTACCAGCAGCTCGTGGACCTGGGCCACAGCCGGAAGGACAAACGCAAAGCGGCCATGGACCGCGCCAAGGAACTCGGCTTCCGCGCGCTCCCGATCCTGCTCGCGATCTTTCATCCCAAGCAGCGCACCACGCCCGAACTGCGCATCGGCGCCCTGCGCGCCCTCGTGGAACTCGCGCCGCTCGACCAGATGGGCGCCGAGACGCTCGGCTACGTGGCGATGAAGGACCCCGACGCCGAAGTCCGCCGCGAGGCCTGCCACGCGATCAAGGCGATGAAAGAGACGCGCTCGATGAACTACCTCCTGATCTTCTCCGTCAGCGAGGACAAGCGCCTGCAGTACCAGGCGGCCAAGGCGCTGCGCGAGATCGACGACGAACGCGCCTTCTCGACGCTGGCGATGCAGATTCCGCAGCCCGAAGTCCAGAATGCCAACCCCGATGCCCGCGGCACGACCCGCGAGATCGAACTGCCCGTGGGCCCGCTCAGCACCAAGACCACGGTCTTCCTGCCCGAAGGCCCGGTCGCCGGGACGATGACGAACATCTCCAGCCCCATGGCCGACGCCTTGAAGATCATCTCGGGCAAGGACCTGGGCAACTTCCAGGGCGTCTGGGTCAACTGGGTGCTGGAAAAGATCGGCGCGACCTCGCAGAAGGACCGCGACGAGGCCTACAAGAAGCGCTCGATCAAGGACCGCACCGGCAGTCCCGCGCACGCGCCGTAAGCCTGCTCGACAATCTAAGGATGCCGTGAACGGCGCGCCGGGCGCGCGCCGCCGGATGCATTGCTTCCACGCCGAAGCTCAGCGGCGGCGGTGGGGCTCCGGCTGGACGTCCACTTCGATGCTGCGCGAACTGTCGCCCACGCTGGCGCGGATCGTGTAGGCGCCGTCGCGCGTGAAGCGCACGGTTACCGAACCGTTCGCGTGCCGCGTGATGCTCGAGTTGCGGTTGGGCGTTACGCGCCATTCCACCATCGAGTTGTAGCCCGAGGGGTTCGTGGTGGGCGTGAAGGTGATCGACGCCGAGCCGTTGTCGAGGCGGACGACGCGGTCGCTGGCGCTCAGCCGGCGCATGCCCACCACCGTCATCTGCGCGCGCGCGACGGGCACGTTCAGGTTCGAGTTCACCAGCCGCGCGGTCACGGTCTGCGTGCCGGCCCGGCTCACCCGCCCGCGCACCGTGGTGCCGCTGGCGCGTCCGGTCACCGTGCCGATGCCCGGAACCGTCAGGCGAATCTGCGCGTTCCGCGGCGCGCCCGGCAGGTAGGCCCGCACGGTCACCCGGTCGCCCACGGCGTACGGCCCCGCCGGCGAGAAGGTGATGACGATCCGCTGCGTCGGTGGCGGAGGAGGGGGCGGCG
>JAHCJK010000214.1 GCA_026184295.1 Planctomycetota bacterium | reverse complement strand
CGCCGGAGCCGGGGCGTCTTTGGCCGGTTCGCGGGGCGCGTCGAGGTTCTGGAGGGCGGAGGAGATGCCGTCGAGCAGGCGCAGGAGCCCGTCGATGCAGTCCTTCGGCACGGGCGCGGCGGCGTCGCGGAAAGGGCCGAGCAGGTCTTCCATCCTGTGGGCGAGGTCCGAGATGGCGTTCTGGCGGACGACGCGCGCGGCGCCCTTGAGCGTGTGCATGCCCCGCAGGAGCCGCGCGACCAGCTCCGGCGAGGACGCGCCCTTTTCGAGATCGAGGATGCCCTGCGTGAGCGACTCGAGCAGCTCGCGCGCCTCGATGCGGAAGAAGCGGTACGGATCCTTGGCCATGGTCACGCGCCCGCGGGCTGCACCATCTGCGCGAGTTCCCTCGACAGCGACGTAAGCTGCGAGGACGTCTGCAGCGTCTGGTTGGTGCTGGCCTCCGTTTCCTTGGTGGTCTGCGCCACGGTGGAGATCGCCTGGTTGACCTGTTCCACCGCCGTGGACTGCTGCTTGGTGCTGAGCACGATCTCGCGCGCGGCCTCGGTAGTCGTCCCCACCAGGCCGTTGATCTGCTTGAAGGACGCGGCCACCGCGTTGAACTGGCTCAGCCCCGCGTCCACCGACTTCGAGCCGCTCTCGGTGGCCATCACCGTCGTGTTCACCGCCGAGCGGATTTCCTCGATCAGCGTGCGAATCTCCTTCGTGGACCCGCCGACGCGGTCGGCCAGCTTGCGAATCTCGTCGGCCACGACGCCGAATCGCCGCCCGGCCTCCCCCGCCCCGGCGGCCTCGATGGTGGCGTTGATCGCGAGGATGTTGGTCTGCTCGGAAAGCTCGTTGATGATCTCCAGGATGCCGCCGATCTGCTGCGACTTGCGGCCCAGGTCGAGCATGTGGTTCACGATCAGGTCCACCTGCTTGCGGATCTGCGCCACCGATTCCTGCGCCCGGCCCACCGTCTGGTCGCCGTCGCGCGAACTGAGCGCCGTCTGCTCCGCGATCTGCGAGACGCGCTGCGCGCTCTCGGTGATCTGCCGCGAGGTCGCCAGCAGTTCGCTGATGGTCGTGGAAATCTCGCTCATCGACGTGGACTGTTCCTTCGCGCCGGTCGCCTGCTGGTTCGCGGCGGCCTGAAGTTCGCTGGAGGAACTCTGGATGTGCTGCACGGCCGAACCGATCTGCCGCGTCAGCGAGGTGGTGATGAACCAGCCGATGGCCGCCACGGCCGCCACGCCCAGCAGGGTGCCCCAGAGGATGATCTGCTTGCTGCCGCTGGCGCTGGATTCGGCCAAGATGTGGCGCTTCTCGAGCAGCGTGGACTCGGCCGCGTCCATGTCGTTCAGCAGGCGCCGGATCTGGTCCATCGCCTCCTTGCCTTCGCCCAGGGAGACCACCTTGGCGACGGACTCCACCGTCTCGGTGCGCCGCAACGCGATGTTGTTCTTCAGCACGTTCAGCTTGGCGTCGATCGCCGGGCGCAGTGCGTCGATGCGCTGCTGCTGGGCCGGGTTGTCCGCGGTCAGGGTCCGCAACTGGACCTGCAGCTTCTCGATATCCGACAAGGCCGCGGTGTACGGCTCCAGGAAGGAGTCCTTGCCGGTGATCACGAAGCCGCGCGCCCCGCTCTCGGCGTCCACCATGGCCGACTGCAGGTCGGAGATGACGCGCCGCACCTGTTGCGTGTGCGAGACCCAGCCCTCGTTTTCGATCAACTGGCCGATGTTCTGGTACCCGACGAAGGCGATGATCAGCAGGGTCAGCCCCGCGAGCGAGAATCCGATCGCCAGCCGCTTGCCGAAGGTCATACCGGTGCCCATGCGCTAAGACTCCTCCTCTGAAGTGACGGCGCGCGCGATCTCGTCGAGCGCGACGACCGTGTGTACGAGACCCTGAATCGCGACGACTTCCCGGCCCGCGGCGCCGTCCGGACGGCCGCCGAACGCGCCGGGTTCCACCGAAAAACAGCCGTGGTTCTGCCCGAAGGCCAGCCCGAAGCGGTGGCCCGCGCCGCACAGCAGCAGCCATGCGGGCTCCTCGGCCCGGGCATACCCGAGCAACTGCGCCAGCGAATAGACCGGGACGAGGTCGCCGCGCAGCCCGGTCAGCCCCAGGAGCGCCTTGGCGCGGCTGGGCACCGGAGCCAGGCGGCCGCAGCGCGCGATGCCCGCGAGGTCGCGCAAGCGCGCCGCGAAGCGGTCGCCGGCGACGCCCAGGGCGAGCACGTCCACCGCGCCGCCGCGGCCGGGCGGAGAGGCTCGGCCTCGAACGCGCGGTCGAAGGCCTCGCGCAGGCCGACCGCGCGCGCCCGCGAGGATCGGCCGGGCCGCTCATGCGCGCCGCCTCCGCGCGCTGCAGTTCGGCCCGGCAGAGCGCGACGAGCGCCTCGCGGCTGAAGCCGCCGAAGAGCAGGATCGCGAGGCGTCTTCGCCGCAGCAGCAGCGGTATGGCGAAGGCGGTTCCGCCGCGCGCCGCCTCCAGCTTGCCCGACCGCCGCGCCATCAGGCCCAGGTGCTGCGGCATCGCGAACTGCGCGTCCAGGTAGCACGCGGCGTGGTCGTGTTCCTCGGCGGCCGAAAAGTCCCCGCGGTGCTCGCCGCACAGCGCCGCGTTCATCTCGTCGTTCTCCAGGAGCGCCCGGCAGATCGCCTCCGCGCGGTCCAGTTGGCCCGCGTTGGTGAGCAGCGCCGCCTGCAAGCCGCGCGTCGGGATCGCTCAGGCTTCGGGCGGCAGCGCGTCGAGCGGCTCCCATCGCCTCGGCGAAGCGCTCCTGCACCACCAGTTCCATCGCGCCGCTCAGCCGGGTAGCCTCGCCCGCGGCGGCCGGCGGCCGGTGGGCGGCCGCGGGCGCGGCCGAACGGCTGGCGAGGGTCTCGATGCGCGAGGACGCGCGCTGGATCGCGTCCACCCAGCTCGCGTCGGGTTCGAGCGCGGCCGCCTCGGCCGGCTCGGCGCGCGGAAGTCCGGCGTCCGCAGGCGCCGCCCAGTCCGGAACCGCGCGCCTGGCCGGAGCGCCTTCGCGCACCTGGTAATAAAAGGTGTCGTGCGTGTGGCAGAGGTGGAAATCGTTGGAGATGCCGCGCAGGGTCTCGGCGTGGCCCAGCAGCAGGTACCCGCCGGGAGAAAGCGCCCGGCCGATGCGCGCGATCACCCCGCGCGTGACCTCCAGGCTGAAGTACATCGTGACGTTGCGGCAGAGCACAAGATCGAAGGCGTCCGCGTGCCAGAAGGCCGGGTCCTCCCGCGTGAGGTTGCGTTCTTCGAACACGACCGCCCCGCGCACGGTCTCGGAGAGCGCGTACTCGCGCCCCTGCGCGCGGAAAAAGAGGTCGCGGTCGTCGTCGCCGGTCTCGCGCAGGGCCCACGGCAGGTAGAGCCCGCGGCGGGCCTTTTCAAGCATCGCGGGATTGATGTCGATGCCCAGGATGCGGATCTCCCAGTCGGCGCGGTCGCCGAACCGGCGGCGCAGCAGCATCGCCAGCGAGTAGGCTTCCTCCCCGCTGGCGCACCCCGCCGAAAGGATGCGCAGCCGCTTGCTCGCGGCGCGCATCCGGAAAAGATCGGGCAGCACGCACTCGGTCAGCGCGCGGAACTGGTCGCGGTTGCGGAAGAAGTAGGTCTCCGGCACCGTCAGCGCGGAAGCCAGCGCGCGCCATTCCTCGCCGCCGGCCGGCGTGGCCAGGTGCGCGAGGTACGCCAAGGCGTTGCCGTGCCCGGCGTGCTGCATGCGCTGGCGCAGGAGATCGGCCAGGAAGTCGCGCTTGCCGGCGTCGAACTGCAGGCCCAGGGTTCGAGCAATCGCGTGCCGGAAAGGTTCCGTCTCTTCGCTCGTGGGGCTGTTCATGGAAATCAGGCCCTGGCTGCCCGCAGCGCGTTCCAATCCTGCTCGGAGAGCAGTTTCATGGGCTTGAGGACCGCCAGCAGGCGGCGGTCCTTCGCGCCCACGGCCTCGAAGCGTTCGTCGGCGCCTTCCAGCAGCGGCGGCAGGCGCTCGAACGCGGCAAGGTCGATGGGGAAGACGCCCATCACTTCCTGAACGCCCAAGGCGACCCGCTGTTGGTCGATCGTCAGCGAAACAAACCGCCCGTGCGGCGCCTGCCCGGATTTTTCCAGGAGCGCGTCCAGCGAGACCACCGGCGTCGGCTTGCCGCGGATCATGGCGAGGCCCAGGAGATAATCGGCGGTCTCCCTGAGACTGGAGACCTCGAGCGGGCGCATGGTCTCGAGGACGTGCCGGATCGGGATGGCGCAGACCCACGCGCCGGCCTTGACCAGGAGAAACAGGGAAACCGCGTTCATGTGCGCTCCATCGAAGCGTATGTCCGTCCAACCTTACAAATTCAACCTGCTTGTACAATTAAATCCCACTACTTTGTTTCAAAAAGCGTTCGGGTTCGGACGCGAAAGCACATGTTCTTTCAGCCGACCGCGACGTATGGAAATTCGATGCGATCTTTTTCTCCAGCCAGGCCGAGAATGGAGTAGGCTGGAACCGGCGTGTCCGGTATGCGTAGGTCCGGGGTGCTGTCTTATGCGAGGTGCGGCATGAGCGCTTTCTTGAACGGATCGGTGCTGGTCGTCGATGACGACGAGGTCACCCGCCTTACCATCATGGACCTGCTCGCGGAACTCGGCTGCAAAGTGCGCGGCAGCGCCAACGGGCAGGAATGCCTGCGGGAAGTCGAAGCCAACCCGCCGGACATCGTGGTGCTGGACATCGAGATGCCGCACCTCGACGGCGTGAGCTGCTGCAAGCGCCTGAAAGCGGACCCGAAGACGCGCCGCATCCCCGTCGTTCTCGTAACCGGCCTCGACAGCCTGGAGGACCGCCTGCGCGGCCTCGACGCGGGCGCCGACGATTACCTCACCAAGCCCATTCAGATGCCCGAACTGCTCGCGCGCGTGCGCAATCTCCTGCGCGTCAAGCTGGCCAACGAGAACCTGGAATCCGCCGAGGACGTGATCTTTACGCTCGCCCGCGCGATCGAAGCGAAGGACCAGTACACCCAGGGCCACACCGAACGCGTGACCGCGTACGCGGTGGCGCTCGGGCAGGCCGTCGGGCTGGACGAACACGCGCTGCACGGCCTGCGGCAGGGCGGCATCCTGCACGACCTCGGCAAGATCGGCGTGCCGGACCACATCCTCAACAAGCCCGGCAAGCTGACCAACGAAGAGTTCGACATCATCAAGAAGCACCCGGCGATCGGCTGCGAGATCTGCCGCCCGCTCAAGAGCCTGGCGCACGCGATGCCCTGCATCCGCTGGCACCACGAACGGCCCAACGGGCGCGGCTACCCCGACCGCCTGAGCGGGACGGACATCCCGCAGGTCGCGCGGATCATGGCCGTGGCCGACGTCTTCGACGCGCTGACCTCGCGGCGGCCCTACAAGGAACCCTTCTCGCAGGCCGAATCCTGCGGGATACTCGCGAAGATGGGCGCCGACGGGGACCTCGACCCGGACCTGGTGGCGCTCTTCCTCGGCCTCCTGAATGGGCAAAGCCTGCGCATCCTGGACGCGCCCTGACGCCGTTTCGTTCGTTTCACCTGCCCTGGCGGCGGCCCGTGGATTTCTCTTTCGCTCTTCGGATTTAGAGATATACTTATACCTTCTATTGCCCGTGACACCTTGGACAACTCAGCCGCGGAGCCCCAACCGGGAGAATATTCGTGCCCTCCGAAGGACACCTTCCCTCAGCGGACGACGAAGCGGAACAGCGGCGCGCGCTCACGCTCCTGCGCTCGGTCTTCGACCATGTGCTGGACGGCCTGGCGATCATCGACGCGCGCGGCATCGTGCACCGGTTCAACCCCGCCGCCGCGCGCATGTTCGGGTATGCGCCGGACGAGGTCCTGGGGCGCAACATCAGCATGCTGATGCCGGAGCCCGACCGCTCCAAGCACGACCAGTACATCGGCGCTTACCTGAACTCGCGCAAGGCCAACATCATCGGCATCGGGCGGGAGGCCAAGGGCCAGCGCAAGGACGGCACCCAGTTCCCGCTGCGCCTGGCCGTCTCGGAATTCGTGCTCGACGGCGAGATCATGTTTATCGGCAGCATGACCGACCTGTCCGAATCGAAGCGCCTCGAAGACCAGCTCCGGCAGGCCCAGAAGCTCGAGGCCTTCGGACAACTGGCCGGCGGCGTGGCGCACGACTTCAACAACCTGATGACGATCGTGCAAGGCTACGGGTCGATGGCGCTTTCCAAGCTCAAGCCCGAAGATCCCCTTCATGCGCGCATTTCGGCGATCGTGCGCGCGGGTTCCCGCGCCACGGACCTGACCCGGCAGCTTCTGGCCTTCAGCCGCAAGCAGACGGTCACCCCCGTGGTGCTCAACATCAACAAGGCGGTCGAAGACGCGACGAAGATGCTCAAGCGCATCATCGGCGAGGACGTGGAACTGACGCTGAACCTGGCGCCCGATCTGCGCCACTGCTGCATGGACCCGATCCAGATCGAACAGATCCTGATGAACCTGCTCGTCAATGCCCGCGACGCCATGCCCAACGGCGGCAAGGCGTGCATCTCGACCGACAACGAGACGGTCGATCGATCCTACCTGGCCCGGCACCCTCAAATGAGGCCCGGGGATTACATTCGGCTCGTGGTCAGCGACACCGGCCACGGCATGGACGAGAAGACGCGCGTGCGCATCTTCGAGCCCTTTTTCACGACGAAGGAGATCGGCAAGGGCACGGGCCTGGGCCTGGCGACCGTGTACGGGATCGTCAAGCAGTGCAACGGCTTCATCTGGGTGTACAGCGAGCCCGGCTTGGGCGCGACGTTCAAGGTGTATCTGCCGAGCGTGGACGCGCCGATCACGCCGCGCGAGGCCGCCGAATTCGACGGGAAGACCGTCGCGGGCCACGAGACCATCCTGCTCGTCGAAGACGACCGCGACATCCGCGAGCTTGCCCGCACGACGCTGGCGGAACTCGGTTACCGGGTGCTCCTGGCCGAGCACGGCTCCGCGGCCCTGGACATCCTGCGCGCGGGGCAGGAAAAGGTCCACCTGGTGGCCACCGACATGGTGATGCCGGTCATGAACGGCAAGGACCTGATCGGCCACCTGCGCGCGGAGTTCCCCGACCTGAAGATTCTGCTCATTTCCGGATTCGGCGTCCATCCGCTGATGCGCACCGAAATGCTGCCGCCGGGCATTCCGCAGTTGGAAAAGCCCTTCATGCCGCGGCGGTTCGCGGCCAAAGTCCGCGAGATTCTCGGCGCCTGACGGAGCGGCGATTTCGGAGGATTTCCGCAAACGCGCGCGCCCTCCCGCGCCTTGTCACAGCGGGAGGATTCCATGGCATCGTCGCGCCCCAACATTCTGGTCATCATGTCCGACGAGCACGACCGCGCGGTCGCGGGGTGTTACGGCGACCCCCTCGTCCGCACGCCCCATCTCGACGCGCTCGCGGCGTCGGGCATCGCCTTCGACGCGGCGTATACCACCTCGCCGCTCTGCGTGCCGGGCCGCCTGAGTTTTACCGCGTGCCAGTACGTCAGCCGCTTCGGCGGGTGGAACAACGGCTCGCGCCTGCCCAGCGACCGATACCCCAGCCTGCCCCGCGCGCTGAACGCCGCGGGCTACGACTGCCTGCTCGGCGGAAAGATGCACTACGACGGGCGCCACCGCTACGGCTTCCGCGACCTGGTGCCGCACGCATTCAACAACGACACGATGACCGGCAAGGGCGTCTGGCGCAGCCCCGGCGACACGAAGGTGGCCGAGAAGTCCTGGAACGCGCGCGCGAAGGATTTCCACGCGGGGGACGACTCCCTTATCCTGCGCCACGACCGCGAAGTGACCGCGACGTGTTCCAGGTTCCTGGCCGAACGCGGCGCGGACGAGAAGCCCTTCTTCCTGCTCGCGGGATACCTCGCGCCGCACTTCCCGCTGGTCGTGCCGGAGCCGTACGCCGGCCGCTACGCGGGCAAGGTGCCCGCGCCGGACCTGCCGCCCGGACTGCTGGAAAACCTTCCGCGCAACTACAAGCATCTGCGCCGCGGCTTCGGCGTCGAGACCGCCGAGATGTCCGTGCAGCGCCGCGGGCGCGACCTGTACTGGGGCCTCGTCGAATGGTTCGACCACGAGGTCGGCAAGCTGCTGGCCGCGCTGCGCGGCAACCCGGCCATCGCGGAAAACACCGTCGTCGTGTACACGTCCGACCACGGCGAGAACAAGGGCGACCACGGCCTGTGGTGGAAGAACAACATGTACGAGCACTCCGCGGGCGTGCCGCTGATCGTGAGCTGGCCCGGGCGCTGGGCCGGCGGGCAGCGCCGCACGGGCGCCTGCTCCTTCATGGACCTGGTCCAGACCATCGCGGCCTGGGGCGGCGCGCAGGCGCACGAAGCCTGGGACGGCGATTCGCTCGGCGCGTACCTCGACGATCCCGCGCATCCGTGGAAGGACTTCGCGCTCAGCGAGTACTACGGCCACAACATCTGCTCGGGCATCACCATGGTCCGCCAGGGCGCGTTCAAGTACGTCTACCACAACGCCGCGGGCGCGGGTTTCCCGGCCGAGCGCGAACTCTACGACCTCGCCGCCGATCCCAGGGAGTTCAAGAACCTGGCCGCCGACCCGGCGCACCGCGCCACGCTCGAACGCCTGCACGCCCGCATGCTCGGCGAACTGGGCGAAGATCCCGAGGCCATCAACGCGCGCTGCATCGAGCAATGCGCGAAAGGCTACGCCGAAGCCTGAGCGAACGGGGCTTTGCTTTTCGCCCCCGCGCGCGGCATGATCGGCGCGCCACCCGCGGAGGCGCGCCCGTGCAGATCAAGGCATCCTCGCCGCAAGCGTACCTGAAGGCCCTGCCGCCCGAACGCCGCGCGGTCGTGGCGAAGCTGCGCGCGCTGATCCGCAAGCACCTGCCCAAGGGCTACGCGGAGGCCGTGCGCTTCGGGATGCTCTCCTACGAGGTCCCGCTCCGGCGCTTCCCCGGCACCTACAACAAGCAGCCGCTCTGCTACGTGGCGCTGGCCGCGCAGAAAAACTATTACGCGCTTTACCTGATGTGCCTGTACGGCAGCCGCGCGCGCATGCGGGCCTTCGAGGCCGCGTTCAAGCGCGCGGGCAAGAAGCTGGACATGGGCAAGTGCTGCGTGCGCTTCAAGGCGCTCGGCGACCTGCCGCTCGAAGCCGTCGCCGAGACCGTCGCGTCCGTGCCGGTGGATGCGTATCTGAAAGCGTACGAGGCGGCGCGCAAACGCGCCCGTTGACGCGCGCGCCGGTTCGCGCATATCGTGGTTCCGTACCGGAGGCGCCCATGAAAAAGAACGACCCGCGCCGTTCCTTCTGGCATGCCGTCCACCGAGGCGACCTGCCGGCCCTGCGCGCGGCGCTGAAGGCCGGCGCGGACCCGGACCAGGCCTTTCCGCTGGGCAAGGCGAGCGCCACGGAAGGACGGCTGAGCCCCCTGCTGCTCGCGGCGCGCTGCGGACAAACGGAGGTCTGCCGCGAACTGCTCGCGCACGGCGCCGACGTCAGCGGCGGCCACGCGGTGCTCACCCCGCTGCTGGAAGCGGCCGCCTGCGGGCACGCGGAACTCGTGGCGCTCTTCAAGCGTCACAAGGCGCGCGGCACGTTCTTCACGCAGGTCGTGCTGGGCGAGATCGCCGCGGCCGCGCGCGCGCTGAAGAAGGACCCCGGCCTGGCGCGCGCCGAGGACGAACTGGGCCAGACGCCGCTGCATTACGCCGCGCGCGCGCTGAACCTGAAGGCGATCGCGTTGCTGTTGAAGCACGGCGCGGACCCGAACGCGCCCAGCCGGCGCCGGGTGACG
>JAHCJK010000213.1 GCA_026184295.1 Planctomycetota bacterium | reverse complement strand
GCCAGCGCGGCTCGGGCGGCCTGCGGCGTGCGCGCGGCGGGCGCCGGTTTTTCCTCGGCGAGCTTGCGTTCCTTTTCGAGTTCCAGCGCATACAGGTCGATCAGGTAGCGCAGGCGCATCGCGGCCAGCGCGGGCAGGAGCAGCGCCGCGGCCAGGGCGACGAGCGGGAAGGTCCAGGTCGCGCCGATGCCGGGGGAACGGCGGAAGTGTTCGCCGTGCACTTCCATCGTGCCGACCACGGTCAGGTACGAGATGGGATTGATGTAGGCGGTCTGCTGCCACGAGTAGGTCAGGTAGCCGACGATCACCGGGGGCACGATCAGGAAGATGGCGAGGAGGACGACGCCGGCGCGGAGGCCCGCGCGTTCGAGGTAGGCCTGGATGTACAGGAGCATCCCGGCGACGGCGAGGCCCATCGCGGCGATCATGACCGTGATCGCGAGGGCCTGCTGGTTCAACACGTCGAGCGCCAGGGAGAGCGCGAGCGCGAGGAAGGCGTAGCCCGCGCCGAGCACCAGCACGGTGAAGACCGCGGGCGTGTCCTGAAACCGGTTGGGCCATTCGAAAAGGAGCTTCCAGTGTTCGTCGCGGCGGGCGCGGTGCAGGCGGCCGCGCAGGAGTTCGCCCGAGGGCGTGAGCGCGAAGGCCAGGAGCATGAGCAGGGCCAGGTTCACGCCGTGAAAGAAGAGCGGCTGGCCGGTGTAGTATTCGCCCGGCCCGGCGGACTGGCGCGCGCCCGCGTAATCGCCCAGCAGCACGAACTGCAGCGCGGCGAAGGTGAGGATCGCCTGCCAGGGCGAGAGGAACGAGTATTCCTCGTCCTGCAACCGGCGCACCGCGACGCCGTAAAAGAAGGCCGCGAGGAAGGCCTGCCAGGCGAAGTAGCCGGCCAGGAGCGGGACGGTCGAGCCGAAAAATCGGAAGCCCGGGGAGATGGTGGGATCGACCAGCGCTTCGCCGAAGTGGTTGATCGCCACGTAGGGGCTGGCGGCGGTCCAGACGTTGACCGAGCCGAAGCGGCCCGCGACGAGAATGAAGTGCGCGAAGAAGATCAGCATCGGGACCGCGGTGGCCAGCCCGGTGGCGCGCTGGGTCTTTTCCACCAGGCTGGAAAAGCAGACGCCCATCGCCGAGACCGCGAGGCCCAGCGCCGCGAGCACGAGCATCGACCACACGTACAGCCCGAAGGGAATGTCGCCGCTCAGCACCGGAAGGAACGCGAAAAACGCCCCGACCGCGGCCATGAAAAAGGCTTCGCTGGGCGCGCCGAGAATCTTGCCCAGGACCAGGCGGCTCGGGCCCATCGCCACCAGGCGCTGGAATTCGAAGGTGAAGCGTTCCTTTTCCTGCGAGACGGACTGCGCGGACTGGATGAGCCCGTAAAAGGAGACGATGGCCATCTGCAGGCCGACCACGACGAAGAAGTAGCCCGTCATCATCTTCGAGCGGCTGTAGCTGTTGTTGGCGATCTCGATCCAGTACCAGATCCCCAGGATCATGCCCAGCACGAGCGCCGTGATGCCGCCGAGCAGGATCATCTGCCGGGGGCGCAGCTTCGAACGCCAGAGGCGCAGGAATTCCGGGTTGGCGAAGGGGCCCATCAGTTCGTGGCCCCCGTCGAGAGGCGCATGAAGAGGTCTTCGAGGTTTTCGGCCTTGGGGAAGAAGGCGACCACGGGCACGCCGGCTTCGACGAGCCGTTTGTGCAGGGCCGGCAGGTCCTCGCGTTCGCCGGTGAAACTCATTTCGAGCTTTGCGGTCGGCGCCGGCGGCGCGTGGGCCGCGGCGGGCGGCGCGTGGGCCGGCACGTTCGCGATCTCCACGTCGCCGATGCCGGGATGCCCTTGCAGCGCGTCGCGCGCGGCTTCGGGTGGGCCGAGCACTTCCAGCATCAGGCGCAGGTGCGTGCGGGTGCGCGCGAGGATTTCTTCGACGCTGCCGTGGGTGATCATGCGGCCGAGTTCCATGATCCCGACGGTGTCGCAGAGGTCCGAGAGTTCGGTGAGGATGTGCGAGCTGACCAGGACCGTGACGCCTCGGGCGCGGAGTTTTTTCAGCAGGTCGCGGAGCGCGATGCGCGCGATGGGGTCGAGCCCGTTGGCGGGTTCGTCGAGCAGGATCAGCTTCGGGTCGTAGGCGAGCATGCGCGCGATGCCGAGGCGCTGGCGCATGCCTCGGGAGAGCTTGCCGACCATGTCGTCGCGTTTGTGCGTGAGCTGGACGAGGTCGAGGATGGCGTCGATGCGGTCGGGGGTGGCGTCCACCCGGTACGCGGCGCAGAAGTAGGCGAGGTATTCCCAGGCCTTGAGGTCGTCGTAGAGGCCGAAGGTGTCGGAGAGGTAGCCGACGCGGCGGCGCACGGCCATGGGGTCCTTCATCACGTCGATGCCGTCGATTTCGATGGTGCCCGAGGTCGGGCGCAGCAGCGTGGCGAGCATGCGCATGGTGGTGGTTTTGCCCGCGCCGTTGGGCCCGATGAACCCGAAGATGGTGCCGGTGGGGACGTGCAGATCCACGTGGGTGACCGCGTTGACGCTCGCGAACCTGCGCGTCAGCCCTTGCGTCTTGATCACGTGCGGAGTGCCTCCGGACCGCGTTCGAATCTAGCGTGTATCTTATCATAAGAAAGGCCGGGGATTTCTTTTGGGGCTTGGGCGCATGCCTTGGGCCAACCGGCTTAGGCGGGGGCGCGGACGGGGCGCGGCACACCGCTTTGCGGTGTGGCACCCACGGACGGGTTGAATCTACAAGCACCGCGGAGTGCGGACGCTGCGCGGCCTTCGTCGCGGGTAGGGCCTTGTCCGGGTTGCAAGAGGGCATGGGTCGCGAACGGCGGCGACCCATGGCACCCGGCTTGGTTGAATCTACAAGCGCCGAGAGGCACACGGGGCGCGGACTTCGTCGCGGACGGAGCACGACGGCACACCGCTTTGCGGTGTGGCACCCACGGATGGGTTGAATCTACAAGCACCGAGAGGCGCGCGGGGGCGCGGTGCCTTGCGGGGGCGGCGAAAGTCGTTCTTGCGCGGGGCGCGATCGTGCGTATGTTCGGGGGCGAGCCTATCGCGACCGCGCGGCGGTGATCCGCGCGCCTAATTCGGCGGCCGAGCGCACGACATGCGGCACATCGCCATCGCCTGCGGGATCGTCTGCATCCTGGGCCTTTCGGTCCTGGGCTGCTGGATCAGCTACGAGAACGAGTGGCGGCGCACGCGCGAACGCCCGCGGGGGCTCACCGACGGCATGAAGATGGTGCTCTACTTCATGGGCGCCTCGATCCTCCTGCAGCTCAACCAGGTCTACTCCGCGCCCTTCTTCATCGGCCTGCTGCTCGCCGCGCCCTTCCTGCTGCGCCGCGAGACCGAACACGCCGAACCGGCCGGCGGCCCCGTCTACCGCCGCTGGCGCCTGGTCTTCGGCCTCGGCGAACTCCTGATGGTCTCGTTCCTCGCCGCCGGTTTGCTCTTCGTCTTCTTCTCGTTCCCGGAAGTCTGGTCGTTCTGAAGCGTTCGAGGTTGCACGCTCGTATCCTGAACTGAGGTCCGCCTATGCGCCGATGGTTGCTGCTGCTCGTCTGGTTCCTGGCGTGGGCGCCGCTGCGCGCGCAGGAAGCCCCCGCGCCCGTCGCCGAACCGCCCGCTCCCAAACCCGCGCCGGCCGCCACGGCCGACGACGTCTCGCTCTTCGAGCAAGTGCTGGAACTCAACCGCGTGCTGGAGCCCGAACTGGACCTCGCGGCCGCGCGCAAGGCCTTTAAAGACCTGATCGACACATTGCGCGAACCGGTTGCCGCCGCCGCGACGCCCAGGCAGAAGATCGCGGTCCTGAACAAGGTCCTCCTGGCCGACCGCGAGGTGGCCTACCTTTCCAACGTGTACTGGCGCGATGCGACGCTGGCCGCAAGCCTGCTGCGCAAGCAGGGCAACTGCATTTCCACCGCTACGCTGTACGTCTGCATCGGCGAGGCGCTGGGCCTGCCGATCCGGCTTGTGGAAATCCCGAACCACGCCTTCGCGCGCTGGGACGACGGCACGATGAAGATCAACATCGAGACCACCGCCGGCGGCGAAGAAGTGCCCGACGAAAAGTACCCATCGCTGCGAGAAGCCGCCCCTGAAGATGTGCGTGCCTATGGCTACGGCCGGTCGTTGGACAAGAACCACTTCGTGGCCGCGATGATCACACTCGCCGCGGCACATCGCTTGGGCGAAAACAAATTCGAAGAGGCCCTTGCCTTGGTAGAGAAAATTCAAAAGCTGGCCCCAGACCGGCCCGATCTGGAATTAACCATCCTGCGGTTGCTCGCCGACATCACCGGACACCGGGCCGAAGCCCGCGAAAAGGTGCACGCAATGCTGAACCGTAGGGAGGACGCGTTGCCGCCCAGTGTCGAAACCGATGCGCTCAAGTTCCTGGCCGACGATGCCGCGGGCTACGGCAACTACGAACTCCAGCGGGCATACCTGCTCAAGGCCTTCGCCTGCGCGCCCAAGTCAGAACAGATCTCCGTACTGAGGTCGCTCGCGTTCTGCCACCGCGCGCTGAAGGATTTTCGCGGGGCCGTGCGCTACATGGAACTGGTGGAGGCGCTGATGCCCAACAACGCCGCCGTGCTGTACAACCTCGCGATCCTGCAGAAAAACGACGCGCGCCTCGACGACGCCCTCGCCTCGATCCGCAAGGCGCTGCTGATCAATCCCGAGAGCTGGAACCTGCAGATGCTCGAGGCCGGCTACCTGACGCTGAAGGGCGACAAGGACGCCGGGATGCAGAAGTTCGTCCAGATCGAGCGCCCGCGCGGCGACGTGGAATTCTTCGAATCCATGGTCGCGTGGTTCTACGCCGTCTACCAGGACCGCCCGAAGTTCTACGCGCAATTCGGGAAGGCGCTCGCGCTCGCGCGTTCGACGCACGTCCTCGAATGGATCGACCAGGACGTGGACCTGGACGTGTACCGCAACGAGCCCGAGTTCAAAGCGCTGGTGGCCAAGCACGCCGCTCGCCTGCGCGGCCAGACGGAAGCCGCCCCCGCGGAAATGCCCGCGCCCGCCCAAGCGCCGCAGCCGTAGCTCGGAGGGGCCTCACGGGCAACCGTTGTGCCTGGCGTTTGGCGTTTTCCGTTTGTTTGGAAGTTGGTTCTTGCCCGTTTGCAGTTTGCCCTGCCGCGATCGGTGCTAAAAAGGAGTCTCCACCCACGGCCGGGAGCCTTCGCCATGCCGCACGATATCTGGAACGCCGCTGCTGCCGCGGAGCTTGCGCGGCTGACCGAGCTTCGCCATCACCTGCACATGCATCCGGAGATCGGGTTCGAGGAGTTCGAGACCAGCAAGCTGGTCGTGAAGGAACTGAAGCGCCTTGGCCTGGAGGTCCGCACGGGCTTCGCCAAGGGCACCGGCGTCGTCGGCATTCTGCGCGGGACGGCTCCGGGCGCCGACGCGGCGGACGCGCGCGCGGTGGCTCTGCGCGCCGACATGGACTGCCTGCCCATCGACGAGGCCTCCGGGCTGCCGTGGGCCAGCACCGTGCCGGGCAAGATGCACGCCTGCGGGCACGACGGCCACACCACGACGCTGCTCGGCGCGGCCAACGTGCTGGCGGCTCACCGCGAGCGACTGAAAGGCACGGTCGTCTTCTGCTTCCAGCCCGCGGAAGAGAACGGCGGCGGCGGGAACTACATGGTCCGCGAAGGCGTGCTCGACGATCCGAAGTGTTCCGCGGCGTTCGCGCTGCACGGGCAGCCGAATCTGGCCTGCGGCAAGGTGGCGGTGCGCTGCGGGCCTTCGCACGCGGCGAGCGACGGCTTCAAGATCGTGATCCGCGGGCGCGGCGGGCACGGGGCGGCGCCGCACATGGCCATCGACCCGATCGTGCTGGGCGCGCGCGTCGTCGAGGCGCTGCAGTCGGTCGTCAGCCGCGAAGTGAACCCGCTGGATTCCGCCGTCGTCACCATCGGCGCGATCCACGCCGGGCGCGCGCGCAACGTCATCCCCGATGCGCTCGAACTGCTCGGCACGATCCGTTCGCTGAAGGAAGACGTGCGCCGCAAGGTCCACGGGGCCGTGCGCCGCACCGCCGAAGGCATCTGCGCGGCCGGCGGCGCGAAGGCCGAGGTCGAGATCAACGACGGCTACCCGGTGATGGTGAACGACCCCGCCGCCGGGCGCCTGGTGATGAAGGCCGCCGCGGAGGTGCTCGGCGCGGACCTGGTGAGCGAACTGCCCACCGCGACGATGGGCGGCGAAGACTTCGGCTATTTTCTCCAGAAGGTGCCCGGCGCGATGTTCCGCCTCGGCGTCGGCACCCGCGACGACTACCCCGCGCTGCACAACCCCAGCTACGACTTCACCGACGCCGCGATCCCGGCCGGGATTGCGGTCTTCTGCCGCGTGGCGGAGACGTTTTTGGCGGATGGGATACCGGGGTAGCGGCAAGGTCCAACTTTGAAGAACTAAGAACCGGACGGCAAACCAAAACCTGCGTGCGCGTGTTTGCGCAGGCGGTTCCTCAGCACCCTCACGGCTGGAATTCTTGCGAGTGGTCGCGCAGGCGGCGCCTCTGCACCCTCACCCCCGGCCCCTCTCTCCCTTCGAGGGAGAGGGGAGTTCGGCGCGCGGGCGCGCGGGGGACGCGCGTCGGCGGGAAGCGGTTGCTTCGACATGCTTGGTCAGCCGGGGAGTTTTAAGGCTTCGATGAAATTGCCCTGGGCGAAGAAGATCACCACGGTCAGGGTCAGGGGTGAGGCCAGCGTCGCGTAGAAGACGGTGCGGGCCAGGAAGCCGGGGTGGTTCTCGAATTCCATGCAGAGCAGCATGCTGTTCACGGCCGACGGGAGGCCGGTGCTGATCCACATCACCTGCGCGAGGAATCCTTTCAGGCCGAAGAGGTGGACCATCGCGAGGCCCAGCAGCGGGCCGCCGGCGAGGCGCATCAGCACCGTCAGGCCCACGGGGTACGGCTGTTCTTCGCGTTTGACGAGCGCGAGCTGCGCGCCGAGCGTCAGCAACGCGAGGCCGATGAACGAATCCTTCACATACGCAAGCGCGTCCCAGAAGGGGCGCAGGGCCTTGGCCACGGCGGGGGCGTCGTCGCCCAGCAGGTGCCGGATGAGCACGGTGATCAGCCCGGCGGCGAGCGCGTAGAGCGGCGGGAAGCGCAGCACGTCGCGGACGAAATCCTTGAACGTGCGGTTCGCCCGGCCGCTGGACGCGAGCAGGATGCCGAGCGTGAACGTGGTCAGGTTCTGCCCGATCATGACGAAGACCTGCGCGGCGCGGGCTTCGGCGCTGAGGCTCGCGGCGCGGAAGGCGAGGTCCTGCAGCGGCAGGCCGTAATTCCCCGCGTTGTAGAACATCGTGGACATCATCATCGCGTGGTGCTGCCCGGCGGGGACGCGCGTGAGCTTCGCGACCAGCTTCGTCAGCACGCACATGCTCGCCACCATCGCCACGGTGAAGAGAAAACCCTGGGCGGCTTCGCCGAGGCGGATGTTGGAGCCCACCACCGAATAAAAGATGATGCCGGGCACGCAGAAGTTGAAGTTGATGCGCGAGAGCGTCTGCGGGTCGAGCCCCGCGCGCCGCTGGATCGCGTAGCCGGTCGCGACGAGCAGCAGCATCGGACAGACGACGAAGTAGAAGATGGAGCCGAGCTGAGCGGCGAGTTCCCCCGGCGAAACGGACGGCATGCGCGGTCTTCCTGGGCGCGAACCAGCTCCTTGGTTCCAACGCCGCGATCGGTTAGAGTGGTTCCAGTCTAACGGCTCGCGCGCGCCGACAAAGCGAAAGCGCGGGCGGCCCGGAAAAAATGCACGGACCCATGCGCACCGCTTTGCCTTACGCCGCCACGTCCCCGGGCGCTCCGGGATCGCCGGGCATGCCCGCGCCCGCCGCGCCGAAGGTTTCACCCGCGCTGGACGAACGCGCCGAGACGCGCCTGACGCCGAAGTACCGCGTGATGATCCACAACGACGACGTGACGCCGATGGACTTCGTCGTCGAGACGCTCTGCGGGGTCTTCCGCAAGTCCTTCGAAGAAGCGGCCACGATCATGCTGGAGGCGCACCACGGCCAGGTGGCGCTGGTGAGCGTCCTGCCGCTCGAAGAGGCCGAGTTCCGCGTGGACCGCGCGCACAGCCTGGCCCGCGCGCGCAAATTCCCGCTCACCTTTACGCTGGAACCGGAGTGACGATGCCCGCCGAGCCCGCCGCCGAAGCCGCGCCCGCCGCCGCGCCGAGCGCCGCCGTTGCGCCGGGAACGTCCGCCGCGCCTGCCGCCGGCGGAAGCATGCCGAAGCCTTCTCGGCCCATCGTGGTCTACGACGACCGCTGTCCGATGTGCACGTTCCAAATGCGGCTGCTTTCGTGGCTGGACCTCGGGCGGCGCTTCGATTTTCTGGCGCTGAACGACCCGGCGGTGCAGGCCGTCGCTCCGCAGCTTCGGCGCGAGGATTTGCTCGAAGCGATGCACGTCCTGACGCCGGCCGGCCCGATCCACCGCGGCGCGCGCGCGATCCGCTTTATCGCGCTGCGCTGCGTGGTGCTCTGGCCGCTCGCGCTTTTTCTGTGGATCCCCGGCGTGATTTTTTTCTGCGAGATCGCGTACCGCTGGGTGAGCCGCAACCGCCACCTGCTCTCCGCCGTCTTCGGCTGCAAGGAAGCCTGCCAGGTGCTGCCGAAGCGCAAGGACTGAACGCCCTGCGGCGCCGCGCACGTAAGAACCAAAAACCTCGTCGCTTGGGCGGGCCTCCTGTGGGCGGGCTGTCCTACGCGTTGCGCGTGGTCGCGCTGGCGGGGCCGCTGCAAACTCGCGGGGGTCTTGCGGGTGGTCGCGCAGGCGGGGCCGCTGCACCTTACGGTTCTTGCGGGTGTTCGCGCAGGCGGGGCCGCTGCACCCTCACCCCCGGCCCCTCTCCCTTCGAGGGAGAGGGGGGACGTGCGCGCGGGCGGGCGCGCGCGCGGCGGTCGTGGCGCATCGCATGTGGGACAGGCGTCTCGCCTGTCCGCGCGCGGGGGTGGGTGTGGTGCTTGGGAGGGGCGGGCGGCGGGCGTTAATCGGCCCAGGCGTAGCCGTCGGGGAGGGACTGGTCGGCGGTGATTTCGAGTTGGAGGACGCGGCGGCGGGCGCCGTCGGCGGGCTTGGGCGATGCGTGCAGCAGCAGCGGGCGCATCAGCAGCAGGTCGCCGGGGGCGGCCAAGCAGATCACGGCGCGCGCGTCGCGGTCGGGGGGCGGCTGCGCGGCGGGGCTGTCCAGGCGGTCGATGCGGTGGCTGCCGGGGAGCACCTTCAGCGGGCCGTTGCCGGACGTGGACGGGTCGAGATGCAGGCGCAGCGCGAGCATCTTCGACAGGATCGCGGGCGTGGCGCGGACGTGCGGGACGCCGGCCTTGACGCTTGGGGCGGTGAGTTCCGTGCTGGGGCGGTGTTCGCGCACGGGGATCATCGTGTCGCGGTGCCAGCGCACGAACCAGGGGGCGTCGGCGGATTTATCGAAGAGCAGCACGCGGACGAGGCGCACGCTGCCGAGGGCCGCGGCCAGGTCCGGGCGGGCGCGTTCGAGCAGGTCCTGCGCCTGCGGAAAGGCGGCTTGTGGGATGCGCAGGCCGGCGGCCGCGCGCGCGTCGTCGCGGGGCAGGGTCGCGGCGAGGGCGCTCAGCGTTTCCGCCAGGCGCGCGGTCTCCGGGGCGTTCAGGAACCCGCGTAGCCAGGCGTAGCCGTCGCGATCGAGGTCGTCGAGCATGCGCAGAGTATCCGGGCGGGCGGGCGGGAGGCCAGCGCGTTCCGTGGGCTTTGCCAGTGTTCGCGCCGGTGGGGAGAGGTGCTTGCGAAGGGCGGGCGATTGGGCTTGGGCCGTATGGGGTGCCACACGTCTCGATGTTGAGAC
>JAHCJK010000212.1 GCA_026184295.1 Planctomycetota bacterium | reverse complement strand
AGAGCCCAAGCACTATAGGGATTAGACACGGCGTGTCAAGCACTTCCGGAAGCAATCGCACGTGAGCAACAAAATCCCCACAAAGGAACGGGCACGCCCTATAAAGGACGTGCCCGTCTTTTCCTTACCACTTATGAATCGCCTCAGGCCAGGATGCCGAGGTCCGGCTTGCGTTCGCGGCGGCCGCCGCTGCTGCGCGGGGTCTCTTCCGCCTGCTCTTGTGCATCGGGGTTGTACGTCCCGGCGCTCTCGGCGGCTTGCACCGCGGCGCTTTCGGCGTCGAGGTCCTCGTCCTTGGGCAGGCCTTCGTACACGGTCTGGCCCGCGGCCGTCGAACCGAGCACGCCGCCGCCGGTGGGGGCGGGACCGCCCTGCGCGGCCTCGAACTTCTTTTCCTTGAAGATCCAGGCGTCCTGGATCGGAATGTACTGGTCGGCGGAGCGGATCAGTTCGCCCGCGGTGGAGCGTTCGAAGCTGACCACTTCGACGCGGCAGCCCTGCGACTTGAGCGTCTCGACGAGCGGCACGTAGTCGCCGTCGCCGGTGACGAGGATCACGGTGTCGAGCTTCGGCGCCATCATCAGCGCGTCGATGGTGAGCCCGATGTCCCAGCTCCCCTTGGCCGTCGAGCCGGCGCGGCCGTCGGGATCGGGGCGGATCTTCAGTTCCTTGATCTTGAGTTCGTAGCCGAAGCGCGTCAGGGCTTCGTGAAAGCCGGCCTGGTTGACGTCGGGCTTCTGGACGATGTACGCGATGGCGCGCACAAGCTGGCGCGTCCCGGTGATCTCGCGCAGCAGCCGGCCGTAATCGACCTTGCTCTGGTGGAGCAGCTTGGCCGAGTAGAACATGTTTTGAACGTCGATGAAAATCCCGATCCGCTGCGGGAACGTACGGGCAATAGAACCTCCTGCGGTGCTCATCTCGATGTCCTTTCCTTTTCTCTAGATGTCCCTTAACCCACGCTTTCCTCAGGCCTCGAGCGCCTCGACCAGTTCGCGAGCGGCCCGCTCCGGATCCGGAGCAGTCACAACCGCCGACGATACCGCGATCCCCTTGACGCCCACGGCCCGTAATTCGCCGATACGGTCCTTGGATATTCCGCCGATGGCAAAGACCGGAACCTCCAGCTTCAGGTCCATCACCGCCTTCGCCAGCGCCGGGCCCTTCAATTCGTACCCCTTCTTGGTCTCGGTCGCGTACATCGAGCCCACCGCAATGTAGTCCGCCCCGTCCTCCTGCACCGCCGCCCGGGCCTGCGCCTCCGAATGCGTCGAGCGCCCGATCAGCAGGCCGGCCCCGCCCATGCGCCGCACCGCGCCCACGGGCAAGTCCTTCTGGCCCAGATGCACGCAGCCCGCGCCCGCCGCCAGCGCCACGTCCGCGCGATCGTTCACCACGAACAGCGCGCCGTATTCCCCGCAGAGGCCGCCCAGCATGCGCGCGCGTTCGAGCAGCGCGTGGCCGTCCAGCGCCTTCTCGCGCATCTGCAGGACCGTCGCCCCGCCCTTCAGCACCGCGCGCGCCGTCGCTTCCACGCCCCGCGCGCACTGATCCTCGGCGATCAGCACGTACAACCGCGCCTGCCTCAGGATGCGCGCGGCCGCCGATCCCTGCACCAGCCACTGCTCGGCCTCGTACAGTTCGAAGCGCACTTTCGCCAGCGCCCGCGAAGTATCATGTGCGGGCCCGCGCAAGTATTCCTCGAGCACCCGCAGCGCTTCCTGCGCGCGTTTCAGGCCGCGCTGCGCCACCGCCTTGCCGTCTTCCCGATGCTCCACGCGCGCCTTTGGCTGCGCGTCCGACGTGCCATCCGGCTTGCCCGAATCCGTCTCCACGTTGCGCGCGGCCACCAGCGCTTCGTGCAGGCCTCCTTCCGTCAGATGCTCCGTCACGCGGTGACGAAGCTCCTTCAGTCTGCGCGACCAGCGCGGCTCCTGAATCTCGAAACGGATGAAATCTTCGGCGGTACGAATACCCTCTCGGGCCCGGTTCGCATTCGCATCAAGTATCCGTGAAAGCGGTTTGGTCTTCACTTCAAGCTACCGATCCAAATATATCGACTCAACATAATGTAAATGCCTTTCTTTACAAACATATTCTATACATTTTTCATAGTCGTCCATAACCCTAAGTCAAATGGCATCTTAAAAATCCTATTGGAACTACGCACACGTGCTTAGCGAAAATTTTTCAAAATCCGCCTACCAACCTTTTATAGCTTTTCGCGAAGTAGGCATTCCCGCGTAACGAAATTGAATCTATCTCGCTTCCGTGCAAACTGCAATCCATGTTCATCGACGAAGTGACCATCCACGTGAAGGCGGGACGCGGCGGCGACGGCTGCGTTGCGTTCCTTCGCGAGAAGTTCCGGCCCTGGGGCGGCCCTGCCGGCGGCGACGGCGGCAAAGGCGGCGACGTCGTCTTTGAAGTCTCCACGGACGTGGACACGCTCCTCCACCTGTACCGCCGCAAGGTCCTGAAGGCCAAGAACGGCGCGCCCGGCGCGAACAAGAACTGTTCGGGCCGCATGGGCCAGAGCACGCTCGTCAAGGTGCCGGCCGGCACGATCGTCAAGGACGCGGACACGGGCGAGGTGCTCGCCGACCTGACCACGCTGGGGCAGACGTTCATCGCCGCGGCCGGAGGCAAGGGCGGGCGCGGGAACCAGCACTTCGCTTCGTCCACGCACCAGACGCCGCGGGAGTTCGAGTTCGGCGAGGAAGGCGTGGAGCGCGACCTGCACCTGGAACTGAAGCTGATCGCGGACGTGGGCCTGATCGGCCTGCCGAACGCGGGCAAGTCCACGCTGATTTCGCGCATCAGCGCCGCGCGCCCCAAGATCGCGCCGTATCCGTTCACGACCAAGGCGCCGAATTTGGGGATCGTCTCCACGGGGGACTTCCGCGAGATCGTCGTCGCGGACCTGCCGGGGTTGATCGAAGGCGCGCACGCCGGCGCGGGGCTGGGCCACGAATTCCTGCGCCACGTCGAACGCACCAGCTTTCTGGTCCACGTCGTCGATGCCGTTCCGCCCGACGGCGCCGATCCGGCGCAGAACTTCCGCCTGATCGAACGCGAACTCGCGCTCTTTTCCGAAGTCCTGGCCGCGCGCCCGCGCATGGTGGTGGCGAACAAGGCCGACCTGACCGGCGCGGCCGAAAACATCGAACGCATGCGCAAGGAACTGGGCTGCGAGGTCGTGGCGATCTCGGCGGCCACGGGCGAAGGCCTGAAACGCTTCCTGGAGGAACTCTTCCAGAGAATTTCCGAAATTCGCGCCCCGGCCCGGGGTGCGTGGAGTTGAATTCCACGAAAATCTGTTTCAAACACTTGCGCAAGGTATTGAATCGGGCGGAATTCCAATATCATCCGTGCTTCGACGGCCTAAACATTGATAACTCCTTACATTAGTACGTATTATTACGAACACCGGCTTGTCGCGATGTGGCCTGGCGAGTAGATTGGGTGTTCGCCCTAAGGTGCGCCCAAATTCCCCAGGGAGGCGGGGGGGAACCCGATTCGTCGGGCGGCCTCGTTGTCGTGGCGATTGCTCATGTGCGTGGGGAAAAACGCGTGAACTCCAAGACCATTCCATCCTTAGCCCTGCTTCTGCTTTCCACGTTCGCCGCCCTTCCGACCCTTCGCGCCGAAGAACTTAGCGATGATCAGATCACGCGCCGCCTGGCCGAACTGGTCCTGGCCAGCGAAGCGCAGATCAAATCGGGGCACCAGGAGAAGGCGCTGGAGGACCTCCAGCAGGCCAAGGAACTCGCGGCCAACGCCCGGCGCCCCGAAGAACGCCAGATCGACGCGCGCATCCAGCGCGTGAAGGAAGCTCTGGCCGACACGACCGCCCAGAAGGCCGAACCCGTGGCCGAGCCGGCCGCGGAGCCCGTCGCCGAAGAGGAAAAGCCCAAGCCCGACGAGGAAATCAAAGGCATCCTGCTCAGCCAGAAGGAATGCATCGAGATCGCGATGCAGAACAACCTGGGGCTGAAATTGAGCGAACTGACCGACCGCGCTTCCGACATCGGCCTGCGGCAGGCCTGGGCGAAGTACCTCCCCACGTTCAGCGGCAGCATCGGCAACGCCAACGGCGTGAGCGGGGGAAGCCACACCAACACGACGACCTTCTCGAACAAGATCACGCAGAACACGCCCTGGGGCGGCAGCGTCTCGCTCTCGGGCTCGGCCAGCGAAGCGCACCCGGTCACGGGGACCTCGCGGGCCAGCAGCGTGGGCGTAAGCGCCTCTCAGCCGCTGTGGAAGGGCGCGGGGCTGGACGTGGGCCTGCACGACATCCGCGCCGCGAAGCTGAACAAGCTGATCTCGCGCGGCAACCTGGAACTGGACGTGCAGGCGCTGATCTTCGCCGTGCGCCAGGCCTACGCCGACTGCATCCGCCAGCTTCAGGCGCGCGCGGTGAACCGGAATTCGGTGGAATCGGCCCAGACCTTCCTGCGCCTGACGCGCGCGCGCGAGGCCGCCGGGCAGGTGACGAAGCTGGACGTCTTCAACGCCGAAGTGCAGCTCGCCGACCGCGAACTGGCCCTGGTCTCGAACGAACGCCAGCTCGATTCGTCCTTCGACCGCCTGAAGCAGATCATGGACGTGGACCTGGAAGAGAAGATCGACGTCGAACTGACGCTCTTCGACTTCGGCGAAAAGCCGCCCGAGGGCGAAGAGAAGGCGATCGAGACCGACGAGAAGTCCGGCTCGGTGGTGCTGGTGACGCGCAAGGGCGGCAAGCCGGCGGGCGATGGCACCGTGATGTTCCAGGCGACGCACTACAACGACCAGAAGATTCTCGACGAGGCGCTCGCGAACCGCATCGAACTGCTCAACAGCCGCCGCAACATGGCCATCCAGAAGCTCAACGCGCTGCTGGCGAAGGACGGCCTGGGCCACCAGATCGACCTCGTCGCGGGCTATTCGCGCAGCGGCAGGGGCGGCAAGTGGTCCGACACCTTCGATCTCGAAAACGACAACGCCAGCGTCGGCCTGGAGTATTCGATCCCGTGGGGCAAGGTGAGCGACCGCTCGGCCTACGAGAAGGCCCTGCTGGACCTGCAGCGCTCCGAGATCGAACTCAAGCGCTCGCGCACCCAGGTGCACCTGGAAGTGCGCGACATCCTGCGCACGCTCCGCGAGACCGAAAAGAGCACGCTCATCCAGGGCAAGAAGGTGGAACAGGCGAAGCGCTCGGTCGAGGCCGCGCAGATCAGCTTCGAACGCGGGCTGAAGGACAGCTTCGACGTGATCCGCGCCGAGGACAGCCTGCTGGCCGCGAAGACCGACTTCATCAACCGGCGCCTCGACTACGAAGTGCGGCTCGCGCAGCTCGAACAGGTCGTCGGCAAGGCCACCGGACGCGTGGACCTGAGCGCCCAGTTGCCCGGCGGCCTGGTGGAAAGCCACGCGCCCGACGCGACGGAAAACAAGCCGCTGCCGAAGTCCGCTCCCACCGCGGAGCCTTCGGCCGACGACGATCCGTTCACCTACGAACGCAAGACGAAGAAGGAAGAAGGGCGCGTCGAGGTTCCCGCGGAAGCGCCGAAGGACGGGGACCCGAAGAAGGACGACGCACAGAAATAAGCCGGCGGACACGCCGTTTCGCGCAACGGACGGGTCCTTCGGGGCCCGTTTTTGTTTGGTGCGCATGAACCCGTATCCGACCGACCGCGAGTGGTCCGACCCGTGGACGGAGGGCCGCCGGGAAAACGAGGCCGAAAAAGCGGCCACGTTCGACGGCGAACCGCCCCCGGGGTTCCACACGCGCCGGGACTGCGCCGTGATGGGCGCGGGCCTCGCGGGACTCACGCTCCTGGCCGGCTTCACCGCGGCAGAAATCTTCACGTCCTCGTCCCATGGGGCTTCGCATTACGCGTTCAGCCCCCGCTTTTTACACTCGGCGCTTTGGGTCGCGCTCCCGCCCCTGGCGGTGCTCGGCGCAGCGATCGGGCGGCGCACGTACACGGTAGCGCGCGTGCCCACGGGTCCTTCGGGCCTGATGGAGCCGCTGGTGGAACGCTGGTACCTTTGGCTGCTGGCGTTCTGCCTGCTGAACTGGTTCGTCGTCGTCCTCTATTTTCAGTTTCGACGGCGCTACCTGATCCTGAGCGGGCGGGCGGCGCCGGGCTGGGGCATGCCCTGCCTGCATCTGCTGTTCTTCGCTCTTTTGTATTGGGCTTCCACCCCGCACGGCAACAAGCCGTTCGCGTATGTGTTTACCGGCGTCCTGGCGCTTCTTTTCTGCGAGAGCGTCCTGGTGACCGTCGTTGCCCGCTGGCGGAACGAACGCCGCCTGCTGCCGCCGCCTTCGCATAACTTTCAGTTCTCGCTGGGCAGCCTGATGGCGTGCGTCTTCGCGCTGGGCGCGTACGGGGCAGGCGTCGCGCAGATACTGCGGAGCGGCGTGTGGTGAACGCCCCGGCGCACGACCGCGGAGCGGCCGCGCACGCGGCCGCCGGCGGGGCGTGTTTCCTGGCCGCGGCGCTGCTCTCAAGCGCGCTCTGGCTTTTCGTGACCGTGATGTCCGACCCCGAACTCCTGCAGCACCGGAGCCTGCGCTTCCATGCGCTGCGTTCGGCGTATACGGGCATTCCCATCGCGGCATTTATCGGAATGCTGGCGGGCTGGATGACGTTCTACAGGCGCTGGCCGCGCCTCCAGTTCCTGCACGCGAAACACGCGGTCCTCGAACAGGTGCTGAGCTTCGTGCGCGCCATCGGGTTCATGATCCTGATGTTCGTATTTTTCGGGATCTTTCCGCTCTTTCTGCTGTGCGCGGCGCAGCTTGCCGTTCGCTCGTACCTTATGGCCGGCCACGCGGCGGCCCGCGCCGCCGGAAAACCGCTGGCCGCGCTGCTGATCCTGATCTACCTCGCGGGCGGGCAGGCGCTGGGCCGCATGGCCCTCTCGCACAGCCTATTCCAGACGGGCCAGGACATCGCGTTCGCCTTCGTGGCGATCCTGCTCTGCGCGCTGGGCATGGGCGACTGTTTCCTGGCGCTGCTGGCCAGCCGGTGGAAGCACGACGGCCGCATCCCCGAGCCGCCCGCGAAGTACCAGTTCTCGCTCGGGGCCTTCGTGGCCGTGGTGATGCTCCTGCGCCTGTGGTGCGCGGGGCTGCTGCCGTTTTACCGCACTTAGGCATGCGTTCGATCCTCTGGCGACGCGCCCGCCTTCTGACTACACTCCATCCATGACCACGCCCGGCGGCGCCGACGCGCCCGCTCCGCCCGATCCGCTGCCGGACGCGGAACCCGCCGGCGCGAAGGCCCCGGACGCCGCGCCCCCGGCCGTCTCGCCGCAGGCCGTGCCGCTGCCGACCGCCGGCGATCTGCCGCTCAAGGAAGCGCTCCCCCACCCCGGCGAGCCCGCGCCGCCCACGGAATCCGCGCGCCCGCGTTCGGTCGAACACCTGGTGGAGGCGACGCCGGTCACGCGCTCGGCCTGCACGCTGCTCGGCCTCAAGCTCTACGCCGGCGGCGCGGCGGTGCCGGTCCTCGCGGCGCTGGCGATGCCGTTTCTCCAGTTCAAAGGCCCCGTCCGCATAAACTGGGAAAACGTGGGGCTGGCCCTGTACCTGATCGTCCCGCCGGCGGCGCTGCTCGGCGCGGCGATGGGCTTCGAATGCTACCGCCTCGTCTGCCGTTCCCGGCGGCCGGTCGAACTCCCGGGCTGGCTGTGGCTGCTCTTCTTTCTGGTCACGCTGCCCTACGGCGCGACCTTCTGGCTCGCGGTGCCGCTCTTCCTGCACAGCAGCCTGCGGCGGGACGTCCTGACGCCCGGCGGCTCCTCGGACATGAAGGCCTCGCTGCTGCACTTCCTCTACCTGCTCGCCTGGCCGGTGGTGGTGCTCTGCGGCATGGCCGCGCTCTCCGACGCCCTGCAATCCAGCCGCGGCGAACGCCTGTGGGAAGCGGTCCTGATCTGCGTCTGGGGCATGTTCTGGATCTGCGATTACCTGCTGCTGCTCACGCTGGCCTCGTGGCGCATCGCGCGCCTGCTGGAAAAGCCGCCCTCGCACACCGTCCAGTATTCCCTGGGCACGCTGATGATGGCCATCTTCGGCGTCGGCGCGTGGGTCTCGGGGCTGGTGGCGATCTTCCGTCCGTGAAAACCGCCGCGGACGCGGTAGTCTTCTCGCCATGCCCAGGAATCTTCGCGAATGGCTGGCGCTCGCCGCGTTCGGCGCGCTTTGCGCCGCCGCGGCGTTCACTTCGCGGTACTTCACCCTGCCGGCGCTCGAGAGCGGCTGGTACGCCACGCAGGTCGAGAAGCCCTGGTGGACGCCGCCGGGGTGGGTCTTCGGGCCCGTCTGGGGCGTGCTGTACGTCCTGATGGCCGTCAGCGGGTGGGTCGTGTGGAAAGACAAGGGCCTCGCCGGCGCGCCGCTGGCCTTCTTCGTCTACTTCCTGCAACTGGCCGTGAACGCCGCCTGGTCGTTCTTCTTCTTCCACCTCAGGAATCCCGGCGCCGCGTTCTTCGAACTCCTGCTGCTCTGGCTGATGGTCGCCGTCACCGCCGGTCTCTTCGAACATGTCCGCAAGCGCTCAGGCTGGCTGCTGCTCCCGTACCTGGCCTGGGTCAGCTTCGCCGTCGCGCTGAATTTTCAGATCTGGCGGTTGAATTGGAACTGACTAACGGCAGGGGACTAACGGCAGGGGTCAGGATTCAGGATTCAGGGATCAGGGATGGAGCGGCGCTTCGCGCCGCCCAATTTTTTAGAGAAGGGCGGCGAAGCCGCTCCACCCCTGATCCCTGACCCCTGAATCCTGACCCCTGTCCCCTTCAGTAGCTCATCGGACTCAACTTCACCTTTCCGCGGAAGACCCAGTAGATCACGGCGGTGTACGAGATCACGAAGGGCATGCCGAGGATCGCGATGTTGCGCATGATGCCGAGCGTCTTGTGCGACGAGGCGGCGTTGTAGATGTTCAGGCTGTACTTCGGATCGAGGCTCGAAACCACCAGGTTCGGGAAGAGCGCCGCGCCAAAGAGCGCGACCAGGGCCGCGATCACGGCGCAGGAACTGACGAAGGCGTACCATTCGGCGCCTTTGTGGATGGCGCGCGGGATGTTCGCGACGGCGCAGGCGTTCAGAAACGCGATGCCCCACAGCCAGGGCTGCCCTTCGAAGTGCCGCATCGCCGTCGGCACGGCCAGGAGCGTCCACGCGGAGACCGCGACGTACAGGACCGCGAAGACGTAGAACGTCTTCCACATCAGCCCGCGGATGCGCCGTTGGAGTTCGCCTTCGGTCTTCAGGTACAGGTAGATCGAGCCGTGCATGGCGAAGAGCGCCACCACCAGCGCGCCCACGGCCAGCGGGTACGGCCGGAGCAGGTCGGCCAGGGTGCCGCTGAAGTTGCGGTCGGCGCCGATGGGAATGCCCATCATCATGTTGCCGACGGCGACGCCGAAGAGCAGCGAGGCGAGGGCGCTGGAGCCGCAAAAGGCCGCGTCCCATGCGGAGCGCCAGCGCCGCGCGCCATGCTTGCTCCGGAATTCCATGGAGACGCCGCGGAAGATCAGCGCGAAGAGCAGCAGCATGAACGGCAGGTAAAATCCGGAGAAGGCCGTCGCGTAGGCTTCCGGGAAGGCCGCGAAGAGCGCTCCGCCGAAGGTGACGAGCCAGACTTCGTTGCCGTCCCAGAGCGGGCCGATGGCGTTCATGTACAGCCGGCGTTCCTCGTCGCCGCGCGCGGTCAGGTGCAGGATGCCGACGCCGAGGTCGAAGCCGTCGAGGATCACGTAGACCATGATCGACAACGCGATCACGCCGGCCCAGAACAGCGCCAGGTCGCTGGCCTGCAGCCCGCTCATGACGCCCTCCCGCCGCTGGCGCCGGTCGCGCCGGTCGCGTCATTGGCATCGCCGGCGAAGGC
>JAHCJK010000211.1 GCA_026184295.1 Planctomycetota bacterium | reverse complement strand
GAATTTCCGCGCGCTGTTCGAAGCCATCGAACGCGAACAGGCCAGGCGCGGGTCGCTCTGACCGTTCGATCGTTCGAAAGGACCGCGCGTGACCTCCGACGTCGCCCCCGGGCCGGGCGCCCAGCCCCCGGCCAAGAAGTCGAACCTCTTCAAGTTCCTGCTGATCGGCGGCGCCGGCTGCCTGCTGGTCGTCCTGCTGCTCGGCGGCGGCTGCATCGGCGCGATCTTTTATGGATTCGCGGCCGCCAAGCAGCATCCGGTCTACGTTCAGTCGCTCAAGGCCGTGCAGGACAACCCCGAAGCGCAGAAGCTTCTGGGAACGCCCATCGAAGGCGGCACGCCCACGCAGTTCAGCTTTCACGCCGATGCGAGTTCCGGGCAGACCGGAAGCGCGACGTACTCGGTCACGGGCCCGAACGGCTCGGGCCAGGTGCAGGTGGCCGGCAAGACCGTGAACGGCGCCTGGCAGTACACCAACATGACCCTGTCCGCGAACGGCCAGACCATCGACCTGCTCGCAAAGCCGGCTCCGCCCGCCGAAGCGGCTCCCCAGTAGCCGAGGTTCCCCCATGCGCCTGGCCACCGTCGAAGAGTTCAACACCGGCGCCGGATGGCCGGTCGTCGCCCTGCCCGGCGGCGGCCACGCCAGCCTCGAACAGATCGCCGTGCAGCTCGACCTGGTCGGCACCGACCACTTCGACCTCTTCCTGAACATGGAACTCGCGCTGGCCAACCTGGACGCGGTGCGGCAGCACGTGGACGCCTGGATGAAGAAGTTCGGCGAAGAGGCCGCGCAGGCGCGCGGGCGCAAGCTGGGCCTCGAATCGCCCAATTTCCTGCCGCCGGTGCAGCACCCGCGCAGCTTCCGCGATTTCTACGCCTTCGAACAGCACGTCAAGACCTGCCGCGCCAAGCGCGGGCTCGAGATGCCCCCCGCCTGGTACGAAGTGCCCGTCTTCTACTTCTCGAACGCGGGCTCGCTGATCGGCCACGAACATCCCGTCTGCGCGCCCAGGGGCTGCGCGGAACTCGACTACGAACTCGAACTGGGGATCGTGATCGGCAAGGGCGGCCGCGACATCGCCGAAGAGGACGCGTGGGAGCACGTCGCCGGGTTTACCATCATCAACGACCTGAGCGCCCGCGACTTGCAGCGCAAGGAGATGTCCGTCGGCCTGGGGCCCGCGAAGGGCAAGGACTTCGCCACCGCCGTCGGGCCGTACGTGGCGACGCTCGACGAATTCGACGGGTTGATCGACGAGGCCGGGCGCGTGAAACTGGAGATGTGCGCGCGCGTGAACGGCAAGGAACTCTCGCGCGGCAACAGCGGGACGATGCACCACCCCTGGCCGAAGCTGATCGCGCAGGCCAGCGCCGACGCGGAACTCTTCCCCGGCGACCTGCTCGGCAGCGGCACGGTCGGCACCGGCTGCATCCTGGAACTCGGCCCCGAAACCACCGGCGGCTGGCTCAAGCCCGGCGACGTGGTGGAACTCGAGATCGAGAAGCTGGGCGTGCTGCGGACGCCGATCGTCGAACGGCCGGAATAGCGGAGTCGGGCCGCCGACGTCTCGAACCGTACGTCACCGAACTCATTCACCACAGGCTTTTGCAGCGAGCTGGTGCAGGTCGCGCCAGCCGTACCCGCCGTGGAACTCGCCGCTCGGGCTGTAAAGCCGCTCGGCGCCGAATGCCTCGTAAAATCCGTTGGACGGATTTGCCGCATCGCCGAAGAGCAGCATCGACGTGATGCCGCGCTCGAGGAACCGGCGCGCCACATGACATACGAGTAGCCGGCCGATGCCTTGACGGTGAAATTGACGCAAGACGTAGATCTTGTTCAGTTCGCCCGCGTAGCCGGGCACGCCGCCCTTGTGCGGAGTACCTTTCGCGAATCCGACCAGCGCCCCCGCGTCGTCCTCGACGACGAAGCAAAACCAGGCGCCATCCGCGGCCGCATAGGCCTCCCGCCACTGGCGCTCCCGCAGTTCGAAGGACGGACCGCGAGCCTGGCCATCGCAATGCGTCTCGTTGAAGGTTTGTACATGCAGCTTCGCAAGCGCGGCCACGTCCTCCGCCAGAGCTTCACGGATGAGGAATGCCATGGAATAGCCCGCCTATGGACTGCGTTCTCAGGCCCGACCGGCGGCGCACTTGTAGGTCGTTCATGATCGCACCCTATTTATGGTTGAATTTTCGCATTCGCCCCGGCGTTCGCGCGCTCGCGCTCCGGCGTTGTCGAACGGCCGGAATAACCGAATAAAACCACAGCACGCCTAGAGGAACGAATCAAATACCGCCGTCTTTGGTCGTGTCCGATTCTACTTCACGAGGCAAAAAGTGCGCCATCCCAAGCAATTCTGCCGCACGTCGGACATTGTTGCGCGAGACTGTTGACAAGGTAAGTGGCGGCTCCTTGATCATGTAGAGCAAGTGCTCCAGCGCCAGACGCGGCTCTCCGTGCGAAAGATAATCCTCTACAATCTCACGTCCGTTGCGAAGCCCCATTTGGTCAAGCGAACTGCCGGCGGCTGGCGTTCCCGCCGCATATAGCTGGTCGAGCAGCCCTTGGGCCTCCTTGCAAACACTCAGGATTAGCGGTTCCGCCTGCATTCGATGCACCTTCCCGTGTCTGGTTAAACACTTCGCAGCTTCTCGAGCTTGCGTCTGCAGTCATCGACCGAATCTGCAATGCGATAGTCTTGAACCTGCGCAGCTAACTCGGGAAAGGCCGAAGTCAGTGCCGCCCAACCCTTACCGCGTCCCCCTGCATCTTCCGATACAAGCAAATCCAACACGAACGGTAGTTCTTGCCGAATATCTTCACCTCTTCTGCGCAATTCCAGCAACACGACATTAGGCGTCAGGCAATTTGGACCGTGCAAAAGCGTCTTTAGCTCAGTCGTGGACTTTGCGTTCAGATTCCGGATGAGTAATCGAAGTGTTACCCATTCGGGAATGCGGCCAACCGCTACACCCAAGTATCCGCCTGTGAGCGCGCCGAGGATACCACCGAAAATGCCAAAGGATTTCACGCCAACGAACAGGCCGGTTCCAATTCCAACGAACGCGCCAACGAGCACGAAAAAGTGAAAGAGCGTGAACATGGCCTGCGCTTCCAGGTGGTCTAAGAAGGTGTCTCCGAGGCGGATTTCGCTAATCGAATATCACTCTTATCTTCCTACAGCCATTACAGGCCAAATGCGCCATTTTCTTCCCGTGTCTATAGACTGAAATGCGCTCACGACAATATGGGCATTGTATATCGGAGTCGCCGCGCGCTGCCTTCCACATGACTGCGGTTAGGTAGGCTTTTTCTATGATGCGCTGCTTTTGAAATTCTAAGGACTCAACGGTTGCCCTATAGAGGCGCATCTCGCGCGAATCAGGATTGTAATCCAAGATCCCATTGGCATGTTCAACCACGCCAGGCGCAAACACATGGAGGCCGAAGAAGTACCGATATTTAATGAGGCTGTTTGGTCCAAAATACTTGGGATCATCATATCCACCAATTCCACCTTTGATGCGAGTGAAAGCACTTTCAAATTTTGAAAGTACGTGCGATTCCAGACAGGTATACGCGGCTGCACGAAAGTGCGCGTCAACCGTCGCGAGCTGGTGCTCTGATTTGAAAGGGCCAAAGACCACGCCTTCAATCAATAGTTCTCGGTGAGTCATATCTTACTATGGCGACCCTTCCGCCTCTTTCGCGCATTCGCGCTCCGGCGTGGCGAAGTCGTAGAAGACGCGTAGCGGTTGCCGTCGGGGTCGGCGGCGGTGAATTCGTGCAGGCCCCAGGGTTTCCGGATTCCCGGCGCGAGATCAAGACGGCCTTTGGTGGCCTGCCACGCGCGGTACAGCGCATCGACCTCGGCCTTGCTGCTCAGGTTGAGCCAGGTCACGATCGGATGCGGGTAGCTGCGTTCCTTGCGGAAGCGCGGCCCGCGAGAAAGATCCGGCACTGGCCGCGCGAGACTCCGGCGAGGTCGATGTCGTCCGCGATCCAGTCCACGCCGAGGCCCAGCGCGTCCCGGCAATACGCCGCCGCGGCCACCACGTCCGCGACCGGGAGTTCCGGCACTGCGCTGGGGGAAGCGTCGGAGGTCATACACGCTATCTACCTGGGCATACCTGTGATCGAACCTGAACGGAAGATTGGAGCACCACCTTTATCCTTCCAATCGATACCCAGGCGCTGGAGGCACCACCCCGGCTTGAAGCTGATCGCGCAGGCCAGCGCCGACGCGGAACTCTTCCCTGGCGACCTGCTCGGCAGCGGCACGGTCGGCACCGGCCGTGATCCTGGAACTCGGCCCTGAAACCACCGGCGGCTGGCTCAAGCCCGGCGACGTGGTGGAACTCGAGATCGAGAAGCTGGGCAAAAGGGTGGACGCCGATCGCCGAACGGCCGGAATAGCGGGTCGGGCCGCCGACGTCTCGAACCGTACGTCACCGAACCTATTCACCACAGGCTTTTGCAAAGAGCTGGTGCAGGTCGCGCCAGCCGTACCCGCCGTGGAACTCGCCGCTCGGGCTGTAAAGCCGCTCGGCGCCGAATGCCTCGTAAAATCCGTTGGACGGATTTGCCATCGCCGAAGAGCAGCATCGACGTGATGCCGCGCTGAGGAACCGGCGCGCCACATGACATACGAGTAGCCGGCCGATGCCTTGACGGTGAAATTGACGCAAGACGTAGATCTTGTTCAGTTCGCCCGCGCCGGGCACGCCGCCCTTGTGCGGAGTACCTTTTCGCGAATCCGACCAGTGCCCTGCGTCGTCCTCGACGACGAAGCAAAACCAGGCGCCATCCGCGGCCGCATAGGCCTCCCGCCACTGGCGCTCCCGCAGTTCGAAGGACGGACCGCGAGCCCGGCCATCGCAATGCGTCTCGTTGAAGGTTTGTACATGCAGCTTCGGCAGCGCGGCCACGTCCTCCGCCAGAGCTTCACTGATGAGGAATGCCATGGAATAGCCCGCCTATGGACTGGTGTTCTCAGGCCCGACCGGCGGCGCACTCGCGCTCCGGCGTGGCGAAGTCGTAGAAGACGCGGAAGCGGTTGCCGTCGGGGTCGGCGGCGGTGAATTCGTGCAGGCCCCAGGGCTTCGATTCCGGCGCGGAGATCAAGACGGCCTTTGCGGCCTGCCACGCGCGGTACAGCGCATCGACCTCGGCCTTGCTGCTCAGGTTGAGCCAGGTCACGATCGGATGCGGGTAGCTGCGCTCCTTGCGGAACCGCGGGCCCGCGAGAAAGATCCGGCACTGGCCGCGCGAGACTCCGGCGAGGTCGATGTCGTCCGCGATCCAGTCCACGCCGAAGCCCAGCGCGTCCCGGTAGTACGCCGCCGCAGCCGCCACGTCCGCGACCGGGAGTTCCGGCACCGCGCCTGGGAAGTCGGAGGTCATTTGGGCCATCCTAAGACGAACGTTCGTTTAGCGCCATTCGGTCCGCGGACGATTCGAACGTCTCGCGGTTCAGACCATCGTAGAACTCGTCGTCGAGGTCGTAGAAGGGGTCCCATTCCTTCCGAGCCTTGCCCTTTCGTCGCTCCAGTGCTGCGATCCGTACCTCCTGATCGCGAGGAAAGGGCTCCCCAAAGTACAACATGGCGGATCGAAGCAGCCGAGCGAGGTCGGGGCGCTGGATGGATTCGAACCCCTCCAGCGCTTCAGGGGCAAGCACTCCTGTCGGGTTCGTGAAGAATTGGTGGAAGCCACCGTTTCCAACTTCGGATTGACACCAATGTGCTGCCAGTAGTCGACCGTTCTTAACGGGAACCGTTGAAAGCTACGTAGAAATGCTCCGGGACCGCTGTAAATGTCGACCTGTTTCCAATAGGGCTTGACCAGTGCCCAATACCCTGCTTGTTCCATGCTCATAGGCGTTCCTCTAGGCCGGCGATGGTTGGCTACGACATTTCAGCGATCTAAAATTACGGGTAGCATGGCGATTATTCGAGGGTATTCAAAGGTGCGTTTATTCTTTTTCAAAATGAGCAAATCAACCAGTATCCCCCCTTGCCGCCGCAGATCATTCGGAGATGCTTTTCTCGCGCCATAGGTCATAGCCAAAGATGGCTGATTTGCGGTATAATGCACCGGTCTGGAGGTTCCGCCATGAACAGCTACCAGCGCCTTGGCGACGTGCCCCGCAAACGCCATATCCTGCACAAACGCGAGCCCTCGCAGTCGTACAAAGGCGAAGGGATGTACTACGAGCACGTCGTCACCACCGAAGGCTTCGACCGCGCGTACTCGATCCGCTACCACCTGCGCCCGCCGACGCGCGTGAAGAACGTGAAGGTCGCCGGACACGTGCCGCTCGAACGCACCGCCGAACTCCCGCTGCGCGTCCACCACCTCAAGTCGGCGCAGATGCCGCGCGCGGGCGACGCGCTCTCCGGCCGCGTGCCGCTCCTCTTTAACGACGACCTGGCCTGCTACCGCTGCAAGCCCGCGAAGGCACTCGAGACGCTGTACCGCAACGCCGGCGCGGACGAAGTGATCTACGTCTACGCCGGCGGCGGGACGCTGGAGACGCCCTACGGCCGGCAGCCGTACCGCGAAGGCGACTACGTCATCATCCCGCGCGGCACGACCTACGCGCTCAAGCCCGCCGACGCGCAGCAGGAAGATTACCTGATTCTCGAGTCGCACAGCGCGGTGCGCATCCCCAAGCGCTACCTGAATCCCGACGGGCAGATCATGCTCGGCGCGCCGTATTACCACCGCGATTTTCACGGGCCTTCCGAGCCGATCTTCGTGGACAAGGACGAAGACACGCCGATTCTGGTCAAGGACGGCGCGCGCATCACCGAGGTGACGCTGGCGCAGCACCCGTTCGACGTGATCGGGTGGGACGGCTTCGTGTATCCCGTCACGTTCAACGTCGCGGACTTCGAACCGATCACGGGGACGGTGCACCAGCCGCCGCCGATCCACCAGACCTTCGAATGCCGCGGCTTCGTGATCTGCACGTTCGCCCCGCGCTACCTCGACCATCACCCCGAGGCCGTCAAAGTCCCGTACGTGCACAGCAATGTGGAAGCCGACGAGGTCCTCTTTTACGTGCGCGGCAATTTCGGCTCGCGCAAGGGCATCGAGAGCGGTTCGTTCTCGCTCCATCCGCGCGGGATTCCGCACGGTCCGCACCCGGGCACGATCGTGAAGAGCATGAAAGAGACGCGCACCGAGGAACTGGCCGTGATGTTCGACACCGAGAAGCCGCTGGCGCTGACGCCGCAGGCGATGAAGCTGGACGATCCGAAGTATCCGTTGAGCTGGGCGGAATAGGAACGCGTAAAACGTACGACGTAAAACGTAATAAATACGTTGGGACCCAGTGCCGTTCTTACGTTTTACGCATTACGGTTTACAAACGAGGAACCTCATGCGCATCGACCCCACCGCCATCCCCGTCCGCGACATGTACCGGATGCTCATCGGCGTCATCACGCCGCGGCCCATCGCCTGGGTGAGCACCGTTTCGCCGCGCGGGATTCCGAACCTTGCGCCGTTTAGCTTTTTCAATGGCGTCGCGGCCAATCCGCCGACGGTGGTCTTCAGCCCCGTCAATCGGCGCGACGGGAGCAAGAAGGACACGATCCTGAACATCGAGCAGACGCCGGAGTTCGTCGTCAACGTGGTCTCGTACGACCTGGCCCGCCCGATGAACGATTCGAGCGCCGAGCTGCCGTACGAAGAGAGCGAGTTCGACGCGTGCGGGCTGACGCCGCTGCCGAGCGAGAAGGTCAAGCCGCCGCGCGTGAAGGAAGCCAAGGTCCACATGGAGTGCGTGCTGCATCAGATCGTGAACGTCGGCGAAGGCCCGCTGGCCGCGAACCTCGTGATCGGCCGGATCGTGCTGATGCACGTGGACGAGGCCGTGCTGGGCGCCGACGGATTGCCCGACCCGTTCAAGCTCGATACCATCGGGCGCATGGGCGGCGAAGGTTACGCGCGCACGCGGGAACTCTTCGAACTGCCGCGGCCGGGCGGGAAGCGTTGAACGTCCTCATTCACCGCGGAGACGCGGAGGTCGCGGAGAACGGCGTTTTTAAATTCAAAACGTGCCGTTCTCCGCGTGCTCCGCGCCTCCGCGGTGAATAAAGATTTGGAGGTGTGCCCATGACCGCCGTTGGACTGACCACCACGAGAGCGCCCTTCATCGAAGAAGTGCGCGCGCAGGGGAGCATCTACATCCAGCAGCCGTACGACCTGTACAGCGAGGAGAACCAGGACACGTGGCGGCGGCTGTACGCGCGCATCAAGCCCAAGTGGGAGAAGTACGCGAACCCGAAGTTCATGCAGGGCGTGTACAATCTGGCGCTGGACCCCGACGCCGTGCCGCGCCTGGAGGACATCAACAAGTTCCTTTGCCCGCTCAGCGGCTTTTCGGCCAAGGCCGTGAGCGGCTACGTGCCCGCGTTCATCTTCTTCGACTGCCTGCGCAACCGCGCCTTCCCGACCACCATCACCATCCGCGACGGCAAGAACCTCGATTACCTCCCCGAACCCGACATCTTCCACGACGTCGCCGGGCACGTGCCGATGCACACCGACAAGGTCTTCGCCGACGTGCTGGTGCGCTTCGGCGAAGTGGCGCACACGGCGGCCGAGATGGTCGCGGACATCGCGGACGAGCACGAACGCCTGCGCCGCGTCGAGAGCATCCTCAAGGCGATGGCGCGGTTCTTCTGGTTCACCATCGAATTCGGCCTGATGCAGCGCCCCGGCGGCGGGCTGTGCGTCTACGGCAGCGGGCTCCTGAGTTCCTGCGGGGAGATCGAGCATTGCATCGAGTCGCCCGAGGTCCAGCGCTATCCGTTCCAGCTCGAATGGGTCGTGAACCAGTACTTCGAGATCCACCACTACCAGCCGCTGCTCTTCGTCGTCGATTCCTTCGACCACCTCTTCAAGGAAGTGGACCGCCTGGAGGCGTGGATGAAGGAAGGGAAGCTGAACAACGTCAGCCCCGGCGAACCGCACGCGAACGAGGAAGACTTGAAGAGCTTCCTGCACGCCGGAGCGGCGGCCGGCAAGGCCTAGCGCCCGCCGCGCGGCGGACGGCGCTCGCCGCCGGGGCCGTTGCCGCCGGGGCCGTTGCCGCCCTGTCCGCCGCCGCCCGGGCCTTCGGGGCCCGGCGGGAAGTTGATCTTGCTGCCGTCGCCGGTGCGCAGCGCTTCCTTGGCCTGCCCCAGCAGGTCGGTCGCGCGGGGATCGCCGGGGCGTTCCTTCAGCACCAGTTCGTACGCGTTGATGGCCTCCTGGTAACGGCGCTGGCGCAGGAAGCGGTCGCCGTCGGCCATGTTGCGCTTGAACTGCTCGGAGACGTCGCCGGGCGGGCCGGGCGGATTCTCCTTCCCGGGTTCGTTCTTCGGTTCGGGCGGCATGGCCACTTCGGTCTTGCCTTCGGGCCGTTCGCGCCCCGGTTCCTTCGACGCGACGCCGGCCAGGGCGGCCTGCGCGGCGGCCATGCCGGACGCGACGCGTTGGTCCAGGCGCGCGTCGGGCCAGAGGGCGATCACTTCCTTGAAGCTCTTCAGCGCGTCCTCGTGCTTCTTGTCCGCGAGTTGCTGCACGCCTTCCTCGATCAGCTTCTTGGCTTCCTGGCGCGTCTTGCGTTCGGTCTGCGCGATCTTCAGCAGGCCCTGGTATTTTTCCTTAAGCGCCGCGTCGGGGATGCTCTCCTTCTGGAGCGGCTCGAGCGCGTCGGCCATCGCGTCCCAGTTTTCGATGCGCTGCGCCTCGATGGCCTTCTCGATCGCGGCCAGGATCGCCTTGCGGCGTTCGCTGCCTTCGGCCAGCGCGGCGTTCTCGGCGTCCTTCTTGCGCGCGTCGGCGATCTTGTCGAGGGCCTCCTTGGCGGGCGCGTCGTTGGGCTTCAGTTCCAGCGCGCGCTTGAAGGCCGCTTCGGCG
>JAHCJK010000210.1 GCA_026184295.1 Planctomycetota bacterium | reverse complement strand
GGTGCCGATGCGCCTGACGCCCGCGCACTACGTCGAACGCGCGCGCGAGTTCCTCCACGCCGACTACCGCAATCCGATCGCGCTGCCGGACCTGGCCGAGCGCGTGGGCCTTTCGGTCACGCACCTGCACCGGCTCTTCGTCGGCCAGATGCGCCTGCCGCCGATGGCCTACCTGCGCCAGTACCGCCTGCGCCGCGCCAGCGAGATGCTCGCCCAGACCGCGCGCCCGGTCCGCGAGATCGCCCGCGACGTCGGCATCCCCGAGCCCGAACGCTTCACCAAGGCCTTCCGCCAGGTCTTCGGCTGCTCCCCGCGCGAGTACCGCAAGCAGGCGCTGAAAGCCGAGCCGTCGGTTCTGTAATACTCCCGTAGACGATCCCCTTCGTTTCCGGGTGGCGCGCCATGATCCCGATCCTCGGTAGACTGGGCCGCCTGAACCTATTGGACGATCACATCATTCTTATATTGGTCGCCCTAGGCGTCTCTACCTTACCCATGTTTAGTTGTTTTTTCTTCGGGCGATGGAAGGAGTTTCGAAAGTTTTCGCTGTGCCGAATGCTTGTTTTGGTGGTGCTGGCAACCGTCTTTTCCGCAGGCACGAAGGTGCTGTCTGAGCACTTCGATGTTACCTTGCGCGAAATGTACAGCGACGCGGACCTCGTTACTGTTCCATGGTGGGCGGGCGTCCTGTTACCAGCAGCCTGGGCGTTAAACGTCCATATCCTTCACCTGTTTGTGCGATACGAGCCGGAATACAACTGGCCCAAGTGGCGTAGGGCTCTCGATGCCACGGTCGCGTGGGGCATCGCGACCACCATTTCGACTTTTTGCCTGGGATTCAGTCTTGGGTTCATATATTTAAGCCAATTATCCATTCCCCCTGAGAAATAGAACGAATCCCGCCCTATCATGCATTCTATTCCGATTCCCGTTTTGGTGGCACAACTCCTGATAGCCAGTTTCACACCTTTACGCAGCCTTATGGAGCTACTACAAGGCTCCAAATTTCAATTCCAAGGAGACTTTCCATGCTCAATGAAACAGACGTGGGGTTACTAACGCTACTATCCGGAATTATTGCGTTTATTGTCGGATTGCGACAATACAGGGTAGCTATGCACTGGAAGCAGGCCGAATGGATTGCGGAACAAATGAAAATCTTTTTTGATGATCCATTGGTTCAGAATGCATTATTGATGATTGATTGGAACGAAAGAAAAATATTCTTTGATGACCCTCTTCTAAAATCCATTGATGCAAAAGACGACCTGATTTGCAATGCGCTAAGAACCCACAGCGACCAACCCTACTTTTCTGATGAGGAATCGCGAATTCGCGACTGCTTCGATCGCCTCCTGGACGGGATTGAGCGATTTAGTGCAAATATTGAAGTTGGGTTATTCGAACCATCAGACGTCGCACCCTACTTGAGATACTGGGCCACTCGTTTGGATAACTGTGGCGCGAAGAAGAAGGCCATTGAAGGCTATATGATTTACTACAATTTCAATGGCGCTGAACGGCTACTCGAAAAACTTAGAACTCACGCGAACAAATAGTGGCCGGCGTTTTACTATCCTTCCAGCGCTTCCCCCGGCTTGGGTTCCAGGTCGGGCTTGATCACCGGGATGCGCCAGACGGCGCGGCAGCGGGAGCAGCCCACTTTTTCGCCGGGGCCGAAGCCGCGGATGCTGAAGGTCGAGCCGCAGCGGCCGCAGGTGCAGTAGCCTTCGGAGAAGGCCACCTTGGCGGCCTCGCCTTCGATCGGCGGCATCGGGCCGTTCTTGAACTTCTGCTGGACCATCTTGACCACGGCGCCCTGGCTGGGCCGGTCCACGTTGTACGTCATGATCGTCGCGCCGATCTGAATCTTGTCGCCGGGGCGGACGGGCGTGGGCTCCAGCGGCACCATGTCGCCGTTGAGGAACGTCCCGTTGGACGAACCGAGGTCGCGGACGGTCAGGTCGCCGGAGGCGGTGTCGAGGTCGAAGCGGCAGTGCTCGCGCGAGATCGCGCTGTCGCCGAGGATCACGATGTCGTTGGATTTGACGCGGCCCACGAGCACGGGGCTTTTGACAAGCTGGTACTCTTCGAGTTTCTGCCCCGGCCGGTTGATGGCGAGTTTGGGCAGTTTGGCGGGGATTTCCGTGTCCGACACGGCAGATCCGCCTCCCGTCTGGGATGAGGCCGGCGCCCTACTTGGCGGGCTTCCGGCCCTGGACCCGCGCCTTGCTCAGCTCGTCGCCGAAGAGCGTGTCGGCGCGGTGGGCCAGCAACTTGTCGGTATCGGACGATCCCTTCGCCGGAAGCTGTTCGGTCTCGGAGGAGGTATGGTGGGGATCGTGGCCGTCCGCGGGCTTGCCCAGGAAGTGCTTCTTCAGGTAATTGCTCAGCGTCACGTTCGTGGGGCCGTACCGGTCGTGGTACATGTAGTACTCGAGATTGTGGCCCATCTCGCCCGCCGTCTGGTAGCGGGCCTTGAGGTCGCGTTCCAGCGAGCGCATGACGATCTTTTCGAGATCCTCCGGCAGGTCCGGGCGGAACTCGCGCGGCCGCGGGATGCGCTTGCGCTTCACGTTGTTGAGCGTCTCGTACAGGTCTTCGGTCTCGAAGATGTGGTGCCCGGTCAGCAGCTCGAACATCACGATGCCGAGCGAGAAGACGTCGGAGCGGCAGTCGGTCTCGAGGTACTGCGCCTGTTCGGGCGACATGTACTCGACCTTGCCCATCAGCACTTCGCCTTCTTCCTGTTCCATCACCTGGCGGGCCTTGGCGATGCCGAAGTCGGTCAGCTTCACCACGCCTTCGCTGGTCAGCATCACGTTCTTGGGCGAGACGTCGCGGTGGACGATGCCCAGGCGCCCGCCGTCGCGGCCGCGCTTGTTGTGCGCGTATTCGAGCCCGCGGCAGACGCGGCTGATGATGAAGGCGCAGAGTTCGATGGGCAGTTCCATCCCGCGGCTGATGTGCGTCTGGATGAACTGTTCCAGGTTGATGCCGTCCACGTACTCCATCGCGATGTAGTAGATCGGGCCGAATTTGTCGAGGTGGTAGACCTGGACGATGTTCTCGTGCACGAGGTCCGCGACGAGCTTGGCTTCGCCGATGAAGAGCCGCACGAATTCGGGGTTGGTCGAGTAACTCTCGAGAATCGTCTTGATCGCGACGGTCTTCTCGAAACCTTCGGCGCCGAACTGGCTCGCCTCGTAGACCTGCCCCATGCCGCCTTCGGCCAGCAGCCGGACCATCTCGTACTTCTTCGATTCGGTGATGGTCTTCAGGTTTTTGGGATATTGCATGCGAGGACCCACCCACCCGGTTCGAACCTGCGGCACCCCGCCGGCGTTCAGGAACCTGCGAACCCTATGTTTCGACTGACTTTCCCGCGTTAACCGGTGCTTGTCAACGGGAATTCGTCCGGCCCGCGCCGGCCCACGTCAGGAAGGGAAACGCAATTCGTAAAAGCGCACGCGGATCGATTCGTCGGGCTTCACCTCGCCGTCCGTCGGCGGCCCCGAGCGCGGCATTTCCATCTGCGGGCCGGAGGCGCCGGTGAACGGCACCGGCCGGCGCTGGTGTTTCACCGCGAAGCCGGCGTCGCGCGCCGCCTGGTCGAAATCGCGCGCCGAGAAGCGATCGGGATCGACGAGCACCGCCAGCGAGGACGGTTCGGGCGTCAGCGCGCGGCGCAGGAACGCGGCGAGCTGCCAGCCGGCGTCGGGATGGTAAAGCGCGTCGGCGGCCACGATCATGCGGTGGCGCCCCGCGTAGGCTTCGGCGTCGCTCCAGTCGAGCTTCAGCGTCTCGAGAAAATCCTCGACGCCGTGGCGGCGGGCGTTTTCGCGGGTGAGTTCCAGGGCGCGGGGCTCGATGTCGCTGGCGATGAGCTTGCGCGGGCCCGGGCGTCCGGCGGCGGCGCGCGTCTTGAGCAGGTGCGCGATCACGACGGCGGCCAGGCCGACGCCGCAGCCGAGTTCCAGGATCGGTTCGGGGCCGTCCGGGAGCGGGATCGCGCCTTCCAGCAGCGCGCCGGCCAGGGCCACGCCGGCGGGCCACGATTCGGCCCAGTGGACCTCGTTGACCGAGTTGTCGGGGCTGTCGTCTTCGACGGCCACGGCGTTGGGATCGACGGGGACCAGCAGGCGCACGGGAAATCCATCGAACGGGAACGAAAGCTCGCGGAGCGACTGGCCGGGCGCGGGAGTGAAGGACGCCGGCAAACTCACGATGATTCCGATCTCTCCCGAAGGAGCACAGGGTTGCTCGAACGATGCGGGGCCGCAGCGGCCGGTACGCCGCGCGAAGGTACTCGCGAACTACGGTCCGTGCCACCGCTGAATGGCCTGGAGGCGCGGGATTCCGTTTTCCCGCCTTGCGGGGTGCGCGGCGCGCCGCTATGAGACACCTTCAGGAGGCCGAGCGCCCGCGATGTCCAACCTGCCATCCTTCGACGCGCCGCGCAAGATTCTGATCACGATGTTTCTGATCGTGCTCAGTTGCGGATTCCTCGTCGCGCACCTGTACCTGCACCACGCCATGGCCGGGGCCGGCGGCGAAGAAAAGTTCATGCCCTCGCCGCGGGACATCGCCGTCCACTTCCACGGCGACCGCACCAAGACGCGCCTCAAAACGATGTCGCTCGGTTCGATGAAGCGCTACTTCATGGACGATTCCGACCGCAAGCCGGCCGAACTGACGCCCGCGGAACAGGCCAAACTCGACGCCGTGATCGCCTGGAACGACGCCGGCGCGCCCGAGTCCGGCTACTGGGATCCCACGCTGAAAGAGAAGACCGCCGACCCCGCGCTGGTCTACGCGATCCTCGGCGACCGCGGCTGCTACGACTGCCACAGCCCCGACGCCGCCGGCAAGTTCGCCAAGCGCGACAGCCCGCTCGACTCGTTCAAGGCCGTCAGCCGCTACACCAAGGGCGACACGGGCATGGACAAGGGCCGCCTGTTGATGCTCTCGCACGTCCATCTGCTCGGCATGGCCATGATGTTCCTCGGCGCGGGCGCGGCGCTGGTCTTTTCCACCTGGTCCGCGAAGCTGCGCGGCGGGCTCGTCTTCGGCGGGTTCTTCTCCATCCTGCTCGACATCGGCGGCTGGTGGGCCGTGAAATACGGCGGCGCGGCGTGGGCCTGGACGGTGATCGCCGGCGGCACGCTGATGGGCGCGGCCTTCGGGCTCACCGTGCTGGCGGTGCTCTACGATCTGTGGCTGCGCAAGCCCGCCGCCTGATCCGCGGTTCGCACCGGCTTCCTTTCCGGGAAATTCGGCCGCACAATCTCAGAATGAGTCAGACGGTGTCAGCTTTGCGGCATATGTCGGCTGGGAACCTGGACCTCTGCGAGGGAAATACCGCATGACGACCGCGCGCCGCACGTGTGAACTTTTCGCCTGGAGCCTCCTGGCCGGGCTGCTGCTGGCCGGACCGGGACGCGTCCGCGCCGAATCCGCCGAGGCCCCGGCCGCCGCGCTGCTCGAAAAGACCGGCTTGAACGGCGGCCTCTGCCTGGTGCTCGGCGCGAAAGACACCGCGCTGGCGACCGCGCTCGCGGCCAAGAGCGCCCTGTACGTCCAGGTGCTCCAACCCGACGCGGCCCGCGCGCGCGCGTGGGGCCAGGAGTTCGCGCACGCGCCCCTGCGCGAAAAACTCGGGCTGCGCGACGCGGCCTTCAACGCCGGCGACTACGGCTCGGACCTCTTCAACCTCGTCGTCGTCGAAGACCCCGCGGCCCTCGGCGCGGCCAAGCTCGCCGACCTCTGCCGCATCCTCACGCCGGAAGGCACGCTCGCGCTGCGCGCGGCGCCGCCGGCCTTCGCCGAGGAAGCCAAGTCCCTGGGCATGACCGCGGCGCAGGCGCCGGGCTTCGCGTCCGCGTGGCGCAAGCCGGTCCCGCCCGTGGCCTGGAAGCCGGCCGACAGCCTGAAATGGCGCGCGGGCATGCGCGCCCACATGTCCTGCGGCATCTTCGGGCCGACCTTCGGGAACGGGCGTTTTTACTACCGCGAACAGGTCGAGGCCGAGGGCGGCTGGCCGGAGGACACCACCCAACTGGTCGCCCGCGACGCCTACAACGGGCGCGTCCTCTGGATCAAACAGGAAGCATCGCCGCGCGGCGTCTGGCGCACCTCCGCCTGGACCGGCTGGAACTGGTCCCTGGGCGCCGACAACCGGAACCGCCTCTTCAGCCTCACCAAGGACGGCCGCCTGGTCTGCCTGGACGGCGCGACCGGCGAGGAACGCTTCGAACTCATCGGCGCCAAGGCCGGCCCCGGGTACGTCACCACGCACCTGGACACGTACGTCGTCTACGGAAATTCGGTCTTCTCCGCCGCCGACGGCAAGCTCCTTTGGAAGTGGAACGGCAAGTTCATGGCGCTGGAGGGCGAGACCCTGTTCGAGAGCGACGGCGCGGCGCTGCGCGCGCGCAAGCTGGCCGACGGGAGCGAGCTTTTCAAGGCCGACCTCTCCTGGCGCGGCGACCGCGTCAAGAAATCGATGGGGCTCCAGCACCTCGGCAGCCATCTGCTCGTCACCGAAGGCGGGCGCTGGGAACGCCCCTTCGTGGTCAGCGCGCTGAACCCTTCCACCGGCGAGAAACTCTGGTCGGTGCAACTCGGCGGCATCTTCGCCCTGCCGCCGCAGGGGCCCAAGGACGCGAAGCTCTTTACCGGCGGGCTGCAGTACGCGCGCATGGGCGACAAACTGCTGGCCTACTGCATCACGCCGTACTTTTACGACAAGGACCCGGCCCAGATGGAATCCCATTTCACGCTCATCGACCTGGCCACCGGCAAGGTCGAAAAAGAAGATTACGGCGCCAAGGGCAAGACCTTCGGGAACGCGTGCGGCACCGAAGCGGCCCAGGCGCTCGGCGACTACCTGTATTTCCACCACAACGTCTGGCTCAATTACAAGACGATGGAGCGGGTCTTCCCCTACTTGGTCCATCCGGCGTGCAGCCTGGCCCCGCAGCCGGCCTACGGCATGATCTTCAACTCGCCGGGGCGCAAAGGCGGGAGCATCCAGGGCATCACCGCCACCGGACCGGCCGACCTGGCCTTCGACCAGGCGCCCGGCGGCAAGATCGCGAAGCGCTACGCCGCGGCCCCCGCGGGCGCGGCCACCGCCCCCGGCGACTGGCCGACCTTCCGCGGGAACAACGCGCGCGGCAACGCGGCTCCCGCGGACCTGGGCGCCCACTTGACCAAGCTCTGGGAAGTCCAGGTGGGCCTCGGCCACGGCACCTACGGCCGGATGAACGCCGAACGCACCGGCCTGACCCAGGCCACGCTCGCCTACGGCATGGCGTACGTCGCGGACATCGACGCGCAGCGCGTCGTCGCCCTGGACGCGAAGGACGGCAAGGAGAAGTGGGCCTGCCACCTGGGCAGCCGCGCGGACTTTCCCCCCACGCTCTACAAGGGCCTCTGCCTCGTCGCGACCAAGGACGGCTACGTGCACGCGCTCGACGCCACGACCGGCGCGCCCGTCTACAAGCTGCTCGTCGCGCCGCGCGAACGCCTGATCGGAGGCCAGGAAAAACTCGAAAGCCTCTGGCCCACGGCCGCCGACGTGATGGTGGGCAAGGACGGCCTGGCGCGCGCCAGCGCCGGATTCTCCTCGACGATCCACGGCGGCAACCGCGAGGTCTTCTTCAAGCCCGAAAGCGGCGAGGTGGCCGACAGCAAAGTGAACTACGAGCCCTGGAACGAGGCGGGGTATCCCGGCCCCAAGCACAACACGGACCTGTACACCGAACCCCTGGCGGGCGGCTTTCAACTGAAGAGCCGCGCGATCGACGACATGCTCGGCTACGGCAACAGCATCTCGCGCACGAACGAAGACCGCGCCGGCGAGGTCTTTTCCGACGGCCGCAACGCCGGGCGCGCGATCGCGTTCGACGAGGGCCTGTGCGTCGCCTTCCAGACGCCGCGCGGCGAGTCCTGGGCGCTCGCGGGGCCCATGGTGCTGACGGCGGCCGCCAAGGATCCCAAAAACCCGGCCTGGAAGTCGGAACCCATCGAACTGATCGCCGACGACCTCGTCCTCAGCCCCAACTTCGTCTACGTGGCCGGGCATTACCGGCGCGTCAAAGGCGAATCCGAGCTGTGGGTGCTCGCGCGCGCGGACGGGAAGGTGCTGAGCAAGACGCCGGTCGGCGGGTTCCCTTCGTACCTGGGCCTCTCGGCCGCGAACGGGAAGCTCTTCGTCGCCACGCGCGACGGCAAACTGATCTGCTTCGGCGCGAAATAGCCGCGGGCGTTACGGGTTCAGCCGGGCGCGCGCGGCGGGATTCAGGTACACGCGGCGGAAGCCCCACTGCTTCGGCAGCGGCTCGCCGAGCATCGGGAGGTTGCGCTCGATCAGCACCTGCCCGGCCTCGTTGGCGCGTTCGTAGTACAGGGGCTCGTGGACGGGCGCGGCGAAATCGCGGCGCATCGGGTCGGTGACGAAGACCGCCGGGCGCGGGCTCTGCCAGAGGCTCCGCAACTGCGGCAGCGTGATCGCCCAGTCGCGCGGCGCCTCGCCGAACGAAGGCTGCGGGCGGCGCCGGTCGTCGTCGAGCACGCGCACCGTGCGCGGATGGCCCGAAGCGTCCGCGCCGAGGTAAAAGGCGATGCCCGCGCTCGCGCCGAGTTCGTTCGATCCTTCCGCGACCCACTGGCAGTCCGGGCCGAGTTGCGGGGCCAGCTCCTGGACGAGGTTCCGCGAAGAGCGCACGTCTTCGAACTTCATGAAGCCTTCGCCCGCGTCCATCCAGGCCCACGTCATGAGCAGGATCATCCAGGCCGCCGCGGCGCGCGGGCGCTTCGCGAAGAGGAAAAAGGACGCGGCCAGCATCGCCCCGCCGAACCACCAGGCCATCGGCGGCATCATGCCCTGAACCTCGGGCGAGACCGCGATCTCCGGAATTTGGCTCACCACGCCCAGCACCCAGAAGCCGGCGCTGAAGGCCGCGGTTCCGGCCGCGAGCAGCGTCAGGGCCGGGACGAGCCAGTCCTTGCTCCGGCGGTCGGCGCGCGCTTCGTCCGAGAGCCACCAGCCCGCCGAGAGCACCGCGAAGCACGGCACCGCCGGCAGGCTGTAATAGATCAGCCGCGAGGCCATCGGCAGAAAGACGAGCGTCGGGCCCAGCACGCCGAGGATCAGCAGCAGCACGCCGTCGCGGCGCGCCTGGACCTCGGGATCGTCCGCGTCCCCGGGCGCGAAGGCGCTCAGCCAGGCGAAGCGGGCCGTCTGCGGGAGAAAGAGCGTCCACGGCGCGCACCAGACCGCCGTCACGCCCAGGTAGCCGAGCACGCCCACCTGCGAGACCGTGTAGTCCGGCGGCCAGCGCTTGTTCAGGATGCGGTACCAGACCTCGTTCTTCATGAAGTGCTCAAGAAAGCCGGGAACGCGCTGTTCGACCAGGGGCGTCCAGAGCAGCAGCGGCGCGACCATCACCACCAGCCCCCAGTGGAAGCGGCTCTGCCAGATCAGCCGGTAGCGCTTGCGCGCGATCACCAGTCCCAGCCCCGCGATGAGCGTAAAAAGCATCCCGACCGGACCTTTGGCAAACAACGCGAGCGCCAGCACCAGGTACAACGCCAGCCAGCGGATGCCGCGGTGCGGTTCCTGCGTGCAGCGCCAGAGCAGGTACATCGACCAGAAGACGAAGAAGGAAAGCTGCGCGTCGATCATCGCCTGGTGCGCGAAGAGGAACCAGCCGACGGAGACCGTCAGCATCCCGGCGGCAAGCCGCCCGGCCTGGCGGCCCCAAAGGCGGCTGGCCCAGTGCCACGCGACGATCACGCCGAACCAGGCGTACAACGCCCCCGGCAGCCGCGCGGCGAACTCGCAGATGCCGAAGAGTTGCATCGCGAGCGCGATCGACCAGTACATCAGCGGCGGCTTGTTCAAGTACGGGCTGCCGTTGAGA
>JAHCJK010000021.1 GCA_026184295.1 Planctomycetota bacterium | reverse complement strand
GCTGGCCCGAGGGCGTGGTGGCGCTGGGCGCGCTGATGTTCGTGGGCGAAGCCGTCAACGCCTGGCTGTACGGAGCGTCCTTTTACGCGCCGATGGCGGCGTTTCTGATGCAGACGTACGTCCTGCTGCCGTGGATGGTCCTGCGGCTCGACGCGCGCCGCCTGCGCCTGGCCGTGGAGGCGCTCGCCCCGCCCCCGGCCGTGCCCGCGCCGGGTCCGCGCCGGTCCATCGTCTGGGCGGCGCGCCTGCTGGCGCTGGCGGTGGCGCTGTCGGTCTTCGGGCAGGCGGTGGTGGAAGCGATCGCCAACGGCACAACGGTCTCGCCGCGGCTCGTCTGGAACTCGTTCCTGAACCGCGATCTCTTCTGGTTCGTCTGCCTGGGCTCGCTGACCCTGGAGGCCGCGGTGCTGGAAGACGCGCTGACGCGGCTCGACGCGGCTACGAACGGCGCGGGCCGGCGCCCGGGTGTTCCTGACGCGCCGCCTGGACCGTAAACGGACCTTCCTCGCCGTCGCGGAAGCCGATGGTGACGTACCGCACGAGGCTGACCGTCGCGCGCAGCGGATTGGTGGTCGCGAACATCGAGATCACCAGGCCCGGGGCGGTCTCTTCGCGGCGCACGGGCAGCCGCCAGGCCAGCAGCATCGACGAGAACCGCAGGGCCATCGCGAGCACGAAGAGCGCCATGTAGACCGGGCGGCTGTCGATGCTCGCGGCGCCGGTCGCCCACTGGAAGACCGGGCGCAGGACGTCGTCGCTGAGCCAGAAGACGAAGAAGCCGGGAATGCCCAGCAGCAGCGCGAACGCGGCCATGCCCATCGCGCGCCCCGCGCCCTTGCGCGTGGTGTACGAGATCAGCATCGGCCACATGAACAGGTTGATGCCGCAGAACCCGAGGCTCCCCGCCACGAAGCCCAGCCCCGCCAGGTGCCAGTCGCCCGGGCCGGCGAAGAAGTACGGGATCGGGCAGAGCCCGTGGATCAGCAGGCAGAGCACCAGCGGGCCGCGGTGGCCGTGCCGGTCGGAGAAATGCCCCCACAGGAAACTGAAGGCCGTGAAGGACGCCAGCGTGATCATCTCGATCACCGAGATGGGGAAGACGCCCATCTCGACGTGGCGGCGCAGAAACCGGAAGACCGCCGCGCCCATCACGCAGTTCGAGACCGACCAGAGCAGGTAGACGCCGATCATCCGCCGCAACCCCGCGTCCTTCAGGCTGGTGACGAACTCGCGGAGGATGTTCACGTTCTTCGGCGTGAGCTTGGCTTCGCGGTGTTCGACGCCTAAAAAAAGCAGCGCGTCGGCGACGCCCACGACCACGCAGAAGGCGTAAATCGCCAGGTACCCGGCCGGGTTGTGGTGCAGGTCGAGGAAGTAGCCGAAGCCGAAACGCGCGATCGCGCCCGCGGCCGAACATCCGACCTGCCGCATGCCCCAGTACTTGCCCTGAATCTCGGGCGGCACCAGGTCGGCCATCCACGAAAGCCAGGCGTTGGACCCCATCGCGTGGGTAATGAAAAAGAGCACCACCAGGGCCGCCAGCGGCAGGAAGGCGCGGTCGCCGTTCAGGTCGGGCCAGAGGATCGGGATCAGTCCGATCACGAGCCAGATCAGGCGGCTCCCGCCCACGGTCCAGACGAAGAGCGCCTTGCGGTACCCGTACCGGCCTTGAAACCAGGAACCCAGCACCGCGCCGATGCCGGCCAGGCTGGCCAGACCCATAAAAAACCCGAGCCGGTCGTTCAGGCCCAAATCTTCGATGTAGAAGTTGAAAACGGTGCCCTGGACCGCCGTAAAGAACGTGGCCCCCAAGGCGCTGGCGATGGCCGAAAGCCAGAGGCTGCGCTTCAGGACCCGGGGTTCGGGGCGGGGGTAGAAGCCCTGGGATGTCGCGGTTTCGACGGTCTTTGAAGGCCCCGAACGGGACCCTTCTTGATCGCTTGCCGGGGCTGTACAACTTTCCTCCGACAAACGTGTTGTATGCGTTTCGGCCATGCTTCTTTCTTCAAGAAGGAAAAGCGGTGCTTTGCCTTTCCTTCTTTAAATTTCTTGCAAAACGGACCAGTCAGTTCCATAATGTTTATAGTCCCGTGCAGGTAAGTCAAGGCCAAAGAGAATCGAGTTTATGCGTCACACCCGGACGGTCTCGTGGATGATCGGCGTCAGTTTTTTCGGCTTTATCTCCTTACTGGCTATAGGTTTCCTGGCAAAGATGGACGTGGTGGTCCGCGCGCCAGGCGAGATTCGCCCCATTAAATACGCCGAGGTTCGCCCCCCGGTCGAGGGACTGGTGCAGGAGGTCTTCAAGCACGAGGGCGACGACGTCCGGGCCGGCGACGTGATCTTGAAGATGGACACCCGGTCCGAGGAACTCGAGCGCGAGAAGGTCCGCCGCGAGATCGAGCGCCTGACCGGCGACCTGGCCGACCGGGAGCGCAAGCGCAGCGAATGCGCGGTCAAGCTGGACCTGGCCAAGGCGACGGAGAAGGCCGCCGAGGCGGACATCGCATCGCGCAAGGCCGACCTTGAGAAGGCCAGCGTGAACCTGAAGCAGGCCGAGGCCAGCCCCGATTCGCTCGAGTTCCGCAACGCCGAGGAGCGCCTGAAGCAGCAGGCCGTGGCCGTCCGGGACGCGGAGAAGGCCCTCGACGACGCGAAGACGCTCTTCGACAAGGGCATGGTCAGCGAGCAGAACCTCACCAAGGCCCAGTCGGCGTTGGAGACCGCGCAGAGCGAATACCGCGTGCGCGAGAATGCCATCGAGATTCACCGCAAGACCAAGATCGGCGCCGACCTGGAGAAGGCCAAGTCCGAGATGCAGGCCCACAAGGCCGCGCTGGAAGGCGCGCTGGCCCGCCTGGAAGAACGCCGCAACGAGGTGAAGCTCTCCGAACTGGCCGCGAAGGACGAGTCGGAGACGCGGCGCATCGAGGCCGAACTGGCCAAGAACAAGCTCGCCGAGGCCCGCTTGACCGGGCAGATCGAAGAGAAACTGCTGCGCGCGCCCGTGGACGGCATCCTGTACGACTTCCACGCCAAGCCCGGGCAGACCGTGACCCACAAGGAACGCACGGCCTGGATCTTCGATACCGGCGGCTTCCTGTTTTACGCGCGCGCCCAGCAGATCGACCTGCCGGGGGTGGAGAAGGGGCAGCAGGCGCTGCTTTACCTGGATGCGCTGCCGTACCGGCTGGAAGGCACCTGGGACGCGGAAGTCGCGGAACTTTCGCAGGTTGCGGCGCCGCCGACGGGCAATTCGGGCGAGTCGATCCTGCCCGTCGCCGGCGGCTCGAATACCCCCGAAGGGCTGATCATCCTGCTGGTCAAGCGCGACCCGCGCAACGCGCAGCTTCGCGTCGGTTTTACCGGCCAAACCGAGATCGTCATCGGGCGCGCGAGCGTCTTGGAAGTGCTCTTTGGGCATTCCAAGACCGCGGGCAAGCAGTAAGCCGCGTCCCGAATCGTTCCACGGCAATTTGGCAGTTCCCAAGGCGGGAGTTTGTGCTCTAATAGGCCTCCGCCATGAGCGATCCGGGTTCGACGACACAACTTCCAGCGGTCAAGGCCGCCGCCAAGGGCTCGGGTTTGACCTTGGGCGTGCTGCTGCTGCTGGCCAGCCCGGTGCTGGTCGCGGGCGTGCTCACGCAGCCTTTCCTGAACCTGAACGGTTCCGAATTGGCCGCCCTGACGGCCAAGAGCGATGCCGCCAGCCGCAGCCTCGCGCCGCTTTCGGACGCGCTGCTGCGCTTCCAGCTTGGGGTGAGCGACAACCCGGCGCTGGTGCGGTTGCTCGGACTGGTCTTCCACTTCGCCAGCGCGATGCTCCTTTATAGCGTGCTGCGCGCGTGGATGCCGGTGAGCGGCCGAAACGTGGTGGGCCCGGGCTTTACCATCATCCCCTCGCTGCATCCGACCAAGAACCACCTCGCCGCCGGACTGGCCGCCGCCTGGTTCTTCTTCCATCCGACCAACGTCGAATCCCTGGTCCTGGGCGCGCAGCGCGCGAACGTCCAGGCGCTCTTCTTCTGCCTGCTGGCGTTGTGGGCGCTGTACCGGCCGGCGACGGGCGCGGCCATCGGCGCGTTTTTCGAGCCGCCGGACGTGCTGCGATTTCTGGCCGGGCTGGTGGCCTTCGCCGCCGCGATTTTTTCCAGCATCTACGCCGTGGCCCTGACGCCGCTCCTGGTGCTCGCCGAAGCCTGCCTCGTGCGCGGCGCGTTGCCCGGGCGCATGGTGCGCGGCGGGATGCTCGGCGCCGCCGGCGTCCTGCTGGGCGTCAAGACGCTCTCGGTGCTCCCTTCGGCCGCGCTCGCCCCGGCCGATCCGCTGACCGTGCTGGCCTGCCTCGGGCAGGGCCTGCGCACGATCCTCCTGCCCTGGCCGCTCAGTTATCAGTACGTCGCGCCGCAGCCCGTGGGCATCGGCGATCCCTCCGTGCTGTTGGGCCTGGGCCTGATCGCGCTGCTGGCCGCGGTGTTCGTGCTGCTGCCGCTGGAATTCCGCCGCACGCTGGTGCTGGCGACCGGGCTGGTCTGCGTGCTCGGCTTCGGCGTCTGGCTGCGCGGGCGCGACGGCTACCAGGATCACCGCGTCTACATGGCGCTGCCGTTCGCGGCGGGGCTGCTGGCCTTGAGCATCGAGGCGCTGCAATACCGCTGCAATTTCGTCCTGGAAGCCGCGCAACTGGGCGTGCGGCGCTTCTCCATGTTCGTCGGGTTCGTCGGCTGCATGTTCCTGGGCTGGCTCTCGTTCGGGCGTTCGTACGACTTCGCCGACGGCGAGACCCTGTACCGCCACGCGGCCGAGGCGCAGCCTTCCAGCTACCGCGCCAACGCGGGGCTGGCCAAGCTGCTCCTCGCCGGCGGCCAGGCGCAGCTCGTCAAGAGTTCGATGGACGCCCCCAAGACGCTCGACGAGGCCGCGCGGTTCGCCCGCGAAGCCCTGGCCGCCGACGACAAGGAAGTCTCCGCCGCCAACCCGGCCGAGATGCGCTACGTCGAAGCCTGCGTCGCCTTCCTGCTCGACCGCACCGACGCGGCCGACAAGGCCCGCGCGATCGTCTCCCTGCCCGGCAACGGCATGGAGGCCGAGAAGGCCGGCGCGCTGCGCATCCTGGCCGATCTTTCCCGCAAGGCCTACGCCGCCAAGAAGGATCCCAAGCACCTCGAGGAAGCCGTCGGCTACCTCCGGCAGGAACTGGCGCTCAACAAGAACGACGGCGAGGCCCGCTTGGCGCTCGCGGAGATGCTGGAAGTGCTCCACCGCAACGACGACGCCGTCCTGGAACTGAAGCTGCTCGCCGGCGACCCTGGCGTCGGCGCGCGCGCGAAGGCCTCGCTGGAACGCCTCGCGCAGAAGCCCGTCGTACCGGCCCCGGACCCCGTGGCCGCCGCCGCCGTCTCCGATCCCAAGGAACTTCCGCTCCCGAAGGCGCCCATCCAGCCGGGCGAAGCCAAGGTCGCCCTGGTGATCCTGCTCCGTGGCGCCAGCGGCAAGCTGAAGGAACAGGGCCTGAACAACCTGCTCAAGGGCGACTACGTCAAGAACGAGTCCGACGGCACCTTCTCCTTCGGCGACTGGAAGTGCGATCCCGGCAGCAACACCTTTACCGCCGCGATCCCCGACGGCGACACGTCGTTCAAGGTCACCGGCATCTTCCGCACCCGCGCCGACCACCTGCGCGCCTTCATCCTCGGCGACAAGCCCGATTGATCCGCGCCGCTTCGCACGGCCTTTCGCGCTGACGCGGCCGCATGGGCGACCTCCACCAGCTTGGACCTAAGGGCGAAGCCTACGCGCTCGAACTCCTGCGCAAGCGCGGGCACCGGCTCCTGCAGCGCAACTTCCGCTGCCCGCCGGGCGAGATCGACCTGATTACCTGGGACGGCGGGACTTTGGTCTTTACCGAAGTGCGCGTGCGTTCGGAGCGGGATCCCGTCGGCGCGGCCGCGAGCGTGGACGCCGCGAAGCAGGCGCGGGTCGCGCGCGCCGCGCGCTGGTACTTGGCGCGGCGCTGCGGGCGCAAGGCGCCGCCGCCGTGCCGTTTCGACATCGTCTGGCTGGAAGCGCGCGGGGCCGAGATCGCCGCCTCCGGGGTGATCGAGAACGCCTTCGGCATGTGAAAGCCCCGCAAGGAGATGCAACGCGCCGGTGGCACGCAGCAGGTTGGGCGCGGGTTGCGTCTATGCTATGGGGTGCCGGAGCGAGGAGAGGGTGCGACGATGCGCGTGGTGGGATGGACGCTGGCGCTGTTCCTGCTGCTTTACTGCGGCGATGCCTTTGCGCTGAGCGCCGGCGGCGGGAAGGCCAAGAAACACCGCAATTCGAACAACAAAGACGGCAAGGACGACAAGGACCAGAACGAGGAAGACCCGCCCGAAAAGGCCGCCCCCGCGGCCAAGCCGGCGCTCCCCGCGCCCGAAAACGTGATCGTGCTGAGCACCTACGTCTTCGACGCCGTCGGCGGCGACCTGGGCCTGAGCGACGAGCAGAAGACCAAGCTCGACGCGGCCAAGAAGGATATTCGCGAGAAGGGCGAGGCCCTGGCCAAGGAGCAGGCCGACGCGCGCACCTTGTACGAGGCCGCCAGGAAGCCGAAGGAAGTCGAGGCCGCCCTGGAACGGGTGGTCGCGGCGGCCTCGGCGTGCAAGCACTTCTCGCCGCAGACGGAATTCAACCAGGCCTTGAGCCGGATTCTGACCGCCGATCAGTTCGCGAAGTACGTCGAACTCGTCAACAAACGCTGACCGCCCATTTTTCGTGAAGGCTGCGCGTGCGCGCACGTCCCTCTTTCGCAGGGAGAAGGTCGCTTTACTGCATCCTGTCTGGGGTGCAGTGCCACGGGCGGTCTGTGTTCAGTAACCTCGTGAGCCGTAACACCTGGGAGCCGCACAGGCGCCCGTGGTTCTAAAATCCTAAAGCACGCATTCCATGTACACGGCGCCTTCGATGGGGTTGAAGGTGTACGGCGGGATTTCCACGAAACCCAGCGAGGCGTACAGCGCGCGGGCTTCCCGCATGGTCGCGATGGTATCGAGGCGCATGCGCGCGTAGCCGGCCGCGCGCGCCTCGGCCAGAATCTTTTCCGCCAGCCGCCGCCCGAGCTTGAGCCCGCGAAAACCCGGGCGCACGTACATCCGCTTCATCTCGCAGATGCCGTCCTCGAGTTTGCGCAGCGCGGCGCAACCGGCGTTCAGGCCTTCGTGCGTGGCCAGGAACAGCCGGCCCTCCGGCGGCGCGTAGCGGCCCGGAAGCCCCGCCAGCTCTTCTTCGAAACCCTGAAAGCCGAGGTCGAAGCCGAGCGAGGCGGCGTATTCGCGAAAGAGCATGCGCGCGTGGTCCAGGTGTCCGGGCCGGTCGGCGGCGAAGATCCGCAGGCCTTCGGCCTTCCAGCGCGGGAGCGCGTCCTTGAGCCACGCGGGCGCGCCGTCCATCGGGGGCATCGGTTCGCGCCGCGAGACTTCGGCCGCGCGCCGTTCCATCTCCGCGATGGGCGGGACGTCCCAGGCGGCGCGTTCGGCGTCGGTGGTCTCGGGATCGACGTCCCAGACGCGCTGACGAACGCCGTCGGGGACGATGTTCGTCCCGAACTTCTGCGGCTTGCCCTGGTACATCAGCCAGCGGTCGAGCGCCGCCGCGGCCAGCCAGCGCGCGGGCGCGTGTCCTAAATCCGCCGCCCGGAGCGCGCATGATCGCGCCTGCGCGATCTCGTCCGGGGAGTCGCCGTGCTGCAAGATCAGGGCCGCGTGGTAGTAGTCTTCGCCCGTCGCCGCCGCGCCCTGCGCGAGCAGTTCGGCCACGCGCGCCCGCCGTTCGGCGTCGCGCGCGCGCAGCGCGAGGTACGCGGGCGTGCAGGCCTGCGGATGCGGCTGGCGCTCGCGCCGGTCGGCCTCGAAGAGTGCGCGGAGTTCGGGGTGCACGGTTAGACCACCAGCCGCTCGAAGACCGCGCGCACCTCCGTCGTGTAGCGCGTGAAGTCGTCCATCAGTTGTTCGCCGGCGGTCTTGCCCGGCGCGTCGATGTACAGCGCGCGCAGCGCCAACTTCTGGAGTTCTTCCTTCGTCGAGGGCAGGCGGTTGGCCGAGAGCCCGTGGACGATGCGCACGCGGTTGGCCATGCGGCAGTAGAACTCGTACGCCTCCAGCAGCAGCGTGCCGTCGGCGGCGGCGATCTTCTTGTGCTTGATCATCGCCTTCAGCGCTTCCTTGGTGTTCGCCTGGCGCAGGGGAGGGAAGGCGGGGCCGTGGATCAACTGCAGGTACTGCACGAGGAATTCGATGTCCACCAGCCCGCCCTTGCCGCGCTTCAGGTCGCCGGCCTCGGCGGTGTCCTGGAGGCGGCGGCGCATGTCGAGCACTTCCTGCGCGAGGCTGGTGGACTTGAGCGGCGAGTAGACCGCGCTGCGGATCACGTGCAGCGCGCGCTCGGCCACGCGCTCGTCGCCGGCGACGAAGCGCGCGCGCGTGAGCGCCAGGCGTTCCCAGTCGGCCAGCGAGCCGTCCTTCCAGTAGCGTTCGAAGCCGGGGAGCGAGGCCGCGAGCGGGCCCTTGTTGCCGTTGGGGCGCAGGCGCGCGTCGAGATGGTACAGGCGCCCGATGGCCGTGGGCGTGTCCATCGCGCGCATCAGGTCCTGCGCCAGGTTCGAGAAATACGGCGTCGCCTCCAGGCCCTTCGCCGAGGCGCCCTCGTCGCCGTAAAAGAAGAGGATGTCCAGGTCGCTGCCGTAGTTCAGTTCGCGCCCGCCGAATTTCCCGACGCCCAGGATCGCCATGCCCACCGGCTGGCCCTGCTCGTTCTTCAGGTCGCCGTGCGCCTGCGCGTAGCTTTGCAGTGTGTGCGCGTACTGCGCGCGCAGCAGGGCCTCGCCGAGCGCGGTCAGTTCGGTCTGCGTCTGTTCCAGCGGGGCGGAGTGAATCAGGTCGCGGACGCCGATGCGCAGGAGTTCGCCCGCGCGGTACGCGCGCAGCGTGTCGCTCACGTCGCCGCCCTGCGCGACGCCGGCGATCTCCTTTTCCATCTGCGCCTGCGTCTTGGACTGCTCGGTGCGCAGCGCGTCGATCACTTCGTCGAAGAGCCCCGGGTTTGCGACCAGGATTTCGACGAGGTACTCGCTCCACGCGGAGAGTTCGCAGATCATCTTCAGGAGCCACAGGTTCTCGTGCAGCGCCTGGTACAGCACCGCCTTGCCGCCCAGGGAACTGGCGATGCGCGAGAAGCGCTTCAGCGCGCCCTCGGGTTCGCCCGTGGCCGCGAGCGAGCGCAGGAGCAGCGGCGCGAGCGAGGCGAAGAACTTGCGCGTGCGCGAGGCGCTAGTGAGCGCCACGCGGTCGCGCGCGAGCCCCAGCAGTTCGCGCGCGGAATCGTCCGCGTGCTGGAAGCCGAAGCCCGGCAGCAGCGCCGCGATGGCTTCCAGGTCCGGCTGCGGCGCGAGCAGGAGTTCCGAGAGGCGCCCTTCGGGGCCTTCCTGTTCGCGGAAGAGGTTGGCGAAGAGTTTCTCGAAGATCGCGCGCACGCGGGCGACGTGGCGCTGGCGCTCGGCCTCGAACTTCGCTTCCGCGGTCTTCGCGCGGTTCTTCTCGTCGTCGCCGAATCCCAGGCTGCGCGCGATGCGCGAGCGCACCGCGGGATCGGCGGGGAGCTTGTGCGTCTGCAGGTCGCCGTGAATCTGCAGGCGGTGTTCGACGTGGCGGTGAAACTCGTACGCGGCCTCCAGGTCGGCGGCCTCTTCGCGGGTGAGCAGCGCCTCGCGCCGCAGCGCTTCCAGCGCGCGCAGCGTGTTGCCGCCGCGCACCAGGACGTGCTGCCCGCCGTGGAGCAATTGCAGGAACTGGACGGTGAATTCGATGTCGCGGATGCCGCCGTGGCCGAGCTTGACCTCGTCGAGCGTCTCGCCGCGGCGCGCCACGTTGCTCTCGATCTGGCGCTTGAGCGCCTGGATGTCGCCGATCGATTCGAGCGTGAGGAAGCGGCGGTAGACGAAGGGTTCGAGTTCCTTCAGCATCTCCGCGCCGGCCTCCAGGTCGCCGGCGACGGCGCGCGCCTTCAGCCAGGCCTGGCGTTCCCAGGTGCGCCCTTCGCCCTGCAGGTAGTCGAGCAGTTCGCGGCTGCTGCACGCGAGCGGGCCGGCGCTGCCGTACGGGCGCAGGCGCATGTCCACGCGGTAGACGCGCCCGTCCTCGGTCACCTGGTCGAGGGCCGCGATCAGTTCCTTGCCGAGCTGCGCGAAGTACTCGGGGCGTTCGACCGGGCGCGAGGTGCCCTGCGTCGGGCCGCCTTCGGCGTAGACGAAGATCAGGTCGATGTCGCTCGAGTAGTTCAGTTCGCGCCCGCCGTGCTTGCCCATGGCGACGACGACGAACGGCGGCGGCGGGTTCAGCCCCGGGCGCGCGCCGGCCGGGCGGTTCGAGGGCAGTTCGCCGAAGCGCGGCTTCATGTACTCGGCGACGATCTCCAGCGCGGTCTCGACGCAGGCGTCGGCCAGGTCGCTGAGCGCGCGCACGGTGTCGGGCAGCTTGCTCGCGCCGGCGACGTCGAGCGCCGCGATCTGGAGCATCGCTTCCACGCGCGCGTGGCGCAGGGCCGCGCAGCGGTTCTTGAAAGGAGCGGTGGCCAGCGCGGCGGCGCGCACCTGCAGCAGCCAGTCGTAGCCGCCGCGCACTTTGCGTTCGAGCACCGGCTTGAGCACCGGGCGCGTGCGCTTGGGGAAGCGCGTCAGGTACGCGCAGAGCGCCGGGGTGCAGGCGAAGAGCGCGCAGAGCAGTTCGAGGAAGCGTTCCTCGCACCAGTCCATGGGGCCTTCGCCCACGGCCGCGCCGCCGGCGTCGAGCCAGCGTTCGAGGCCCGCGAAAGCCTGGTCGGGGTCGGGGGATTTGGAGAGCGCGCGCAGGATGTCGGCGAAACGCAGTTCCACCGTGCGCGCGATGTCGATGCGCGCGCGCAGCCGCCCCAGGCCTTCCTTGACGTGCGCGGGCTCGCGAAAGCCCAGCGCGCGCAGGTCGCTCTCCGGCAGGTCCTCGGGCAGCCCGAGTTCCAGCATGCGAAAGAGCGCGTCGCGGTCCTTGCCCATGACGGTGTTGTAATGGCATTGCGGGATTGCGCAACGAGGGGGAAATCGACGGGAGAAGGCCTACTTGTCGTCGTCGGGCTCGTTCAACTTTTTTAGCTCGACGGCATCGCCGAAATCGTCATCGAGGTTCGATTTTGCCAGATACTCAGCAAGGTTTTGGGATGAATCCGTCACTTTCACGCCGAGGACTTTCTTCTTGTCTCGGGTGACTTCGCCCTTGAGCTTTTCGCCATCGATGGCCTTGGCGAATCCATCGGATTTCGAGAGCCGGAGTTTCAATACGCCTTCATCTGACACCTCGTACCAAACCAACACATGGCCATCGCCCACGGTACGCACGCCTGCTTCGTCGACCTTGCGAATGCGGACGTTTAAGAATCTCCGGTTTCCCGCTTCGGATGAGGATGCGTCGTATACAGCGTCGCCCGCGTCGCCCTTGTTGTTGGCAACCAGGATTCGAAATTCATGTTCCTTGCGGAGGGTAAAATGCATAATCGTCTTCTTGTCATCCGACTGAAAAATCCACGCACCCTCCAATCGTTGGTCGCGTTTGGATGCCTTGGGGTCTGTAATCGGATTGGCAGAGGTGGCGGGGCCGCACCCCGCAAACGGCAAGAGCAGAACCGCCGCCGCGCAAAACGCCCCGATTCGCATGGGTACCTCGCTTCAATAGGCGACTAGTCGAGCAGCGTCTTCAAATCCATCGTCTCAAGCGTGTGCTTGATCGTGCGCAGGAAGCCGGCGGCGTGGCTGCCGTTGAAGGGGCGGTGGTCGAAGACCAGCTTCAGCGGCAGGACCTTGCGCGCCTTCGATTCGGACGAACCGTTGACGGCCACGATGCGCGGGCGTTCGAGGATCGAGCCGGCGCAGAGCATCGCGACCTGCCCGGGGATCACGAACGGCGTCCCGCCGGTGGCTTCGAACGCGCCGATGTTCGTCAGCGTCACCGTCGCCCCTTGCAGGTCGGACGCGTTGATCGAGCCCGTGCGCACGCTCTCGGTCAGTTCCTGCGTGCGGCGGACGAGTTCGACGAAGGTCAGGCGGCTGGCTTCCTTGACGACGGGCGAGTACAGGTCGTCGCCGGGGCCGACGGCGGCGAAGCCGACGCTGGCGTGCGGCGCGACCAGCAGGACCTCGCCCGTCGCATCGAGGCGCCCGCGGAAACCTTCGTGGCGGTCCTTCTTCATCGAATCGACCATCGCCCACAGGATCAGGTGCGTGAACGTGACGCGCAGCTTGAGGCTGGCCGGCAGGGCCTTGCGCTGTTCGGCCAGCGGCGTGATGTCGGCTTCGGTCTCGACGCTGACGGTCGGGATTTCGCGCTGGCTCTTGAAGGCCAGGGCGCCGACCTGAATCTGCGCGGGGGTGAGGCGCAGCGCGCGCGCCGCCGGGCCGCCGGCGGGTTCGCCCGCCATGTGCTTCGCGGAGGATTCCACCGCGGAGCCTTCGGGGACTTCGAGCACGATCAGGGGCGTGTTGACGCGCACGTGTTCGCCGTCGCGGGCGTGGATTTCCACCACCTTGCCGGCGTGCGTCGATTCGACCTCGAAGCTGCCCTTGTTCGCTTCCATCTCGGCGAGTTTCCCGCCGACCTGCACTTGGTCGCCGGGCTTGACGAGGATGCGCACGACCGTGGCGCTGCTCGTGGGCGACTGCTTGGGCACTTCGATGGCGACGCGCGGTGGCTGGCTGGTCTGGCCTGCGCGGCTGGAGTCTCGTACGCGGCCGCGGGCGCCGCGGCTGGGCGCAGCGCGGGGATCGGCGCGAAGCTCGGCCACGGGCGCGACCTGCCTGACCGGCTGGCGGAGGACGCCCTGGCGCGGTGGCGCGGGCGTACAGCGAACGCAGCGCGTCGAGCACGCCGTCCGGCTGGCGAGACCGAGAGTTCGAGCGCGAACTGGTACGGCTGTGGTCGTCGGACTTGGTGTAGCGGACGGGCGCGGCGAGCAGGTGTTCGTAGGCCGACGCGACGACTTCCGCGACGATGTCGCCGCCGAGCCCGCAGGTCTTGGCGTCTTCGTGGACGACGAGCAGCCGGCCGGTGCGCGCGACGGAATCGAGCACGCCCTGCACGTCCCACGGCGCGATCGTGCGCAGGTCCAGGATCTCGGCCTCGATGCCTTCCTGCGCGGCGCGCTGCGCGGCCTGGCGGCAGACGGCGACGCAGTTGCCCCAGGTGACGACGGTGACGTCGCGGCCCGGGCGGGCGACGCGCAGCTTGCCGAAGGGCACGATGCATTCGCTGCCGGGTTCCTTGACCGTGTCTTCGGCGCCGTGCAGCAGGGCCTTGGGATACAGGAAGAGCACCGGGCGGTTGCAGCGGAAGCTGTAGCGCAGCAGGCCCGCGGCGTCGCCGGGCGTCGAAGGGATCACCACGTGAAGCCCGGGCATGTGCGCGTAGATCGCTTCGTTGGTCTGGCTGTGCCACGGGCCGAGCCCCGGCAGGTAGGCGCCGTAGGGCGAAAGGATCACCATCGGGCTGTTCCAGTGCCCGGCGCTGCGCCAGTAGAAGGTGGTCACTTCATTGAAGAGCTGGTTCAGGCCCGGGCCCATGAAATCGACGAACTGGATGCAGGGGACGGGGACGTCGCCCAGGATCGCGCGGCCGACGGCGGTGCCGATGATGGTGCCTTCGGCCAGCGGCGAATTGCGCACGCGCTGCGGGAACTTGCTGCTCAGCCCGCGCGTGGTGCTGAAGACGTCGCCCTTGGGATCCTCGATGTCTTCGCCGAAGACGAAGATGCGCGGATTGCGGCGCATCTCCTGTTCCAGCACCAGGTCGATGCACTGCGCCATCGTCATGCCGCCGGTGCGCTTGTTCAGCGGCGGCGGGAGCCCCTGCTCGCTCTTCGGCAGGTCTTCCGGCAGCGGCGCGAAGGCGCTGTTGAGCACGCTCGCCGGATCGGGGTCGGGCGCGGCCTTGGCGCGCGCGATGGCGGCCTCGATCTCGGCCTGCACTTCGGCGCGCAGCTTCTCCCCGTCGGCCTGCGTAAGCGCCTTTTCGGCGAGCAGGCGGGCTTCGTAGCGCTTGAGCGGGTCGCGCGACATCACGGCTTCGAGTTCCTTCTCGTCGCGGTAGATGCGCTGGTCGTCGCTGCTCGAATGGCTGCCCATGCGTTCCAGGCGCGTGACGAGGCAGGTCGGGCCCTTGCCCTGGCGGGCGCGGTCGAGCGCCTCCTTGCCGGCCAGGTACACGGCCTCGGGGTCGAGACCGTCGGCGTCCACGACGCGGCAGCCCATGAACCACTGCGTGCCGTCCGCGGCGGTGACGAGCGAGTTCGGCTGCGTCCAGAAGGTCTTGCCGACCGTGGGCGTGGAGATGCCCCAGCGGTTGTCTTCGATCAGGAAGAGCACCGGGAGCGCCTCGACGGCCGCCTGCTGGATCGCCTCGAGCACTTCGCCTTCGCGCGTGGCCGCGTCGCCGATGGAACTGACGACGACCTCGGGGACGCTGCGTTCCTTCAGCGACATGGCCATGCCCACGGCCTGCAGCATGTTCGTCGCGACGGGGCTGGAGAGCGAAACGATGCGGTGCGGGCGCGAGTTGTAATGCACGGGCATCTGGCGTCCGGACGTGCAGGAGTCGCGCTTGGCGTAGAAATCGAGAAAGAACTGTTCGTGGCTGTAGCCGCGGCCCATCACGATGGCGCGGTCGCGGTAATGCGGGTGCAGCCAGTCGCCTTCGCCCATCGCGAGCGCGATGCCCGCCAGGGCCTCGTGCCCCTGGCTCGACATCTGAAAGTGCCCCTGCCCGCGGCGCTTCAGCGCCTGTTCGGCCTCGTCGTTCAGGCGCGCGTTCAGCATCAGCTTGTACAGCGCCAGGCGCAATTCGGCGGGCAGGCTGCTCGCGCCGTTCGCCGCGGCCTTCTGTTTGGGATGCTCGGGCGCGGCGGGTCGCTTGCCGGTGGTTCGAGGCATGGGGTATGGAATCTCCAGGCGGAGGAAGCGGTTCGAACGAACCAGGCGGCGGCCGGAATCGGCCCAAGTGGCTCCCCGAATGGCATAGGTATAGTCCAACCCCGGCCCGCTTGCCAAGGCTGTTTGACCGGCGCGCGCCACTTTTTTGAACGCGCGCGGCCCGCGCGAACGCCTCCGGGTTTTCCCGCGCATGCGCCGCAAATGACCTTCGGTTTTTTGGCGGAACCGTGTTAGCATCTTCGACGTCTAGAACGTTGGGCGGATCTGTGTTCGAACCATCGTAACCGAATGCTGACATGAAGACGCTTCTTGCAAATCTTGGCATGATCGCCGGGCTGCTGCTGGCCGTCGCCGGCATCCTGCTGATCCTCGTCACGGGGCTCGATCCGCTGTACAGCGGCGTCGGGTTGGTCGTCGCGCTGATCGGCGGCGGGCTGGCCTGGTACGGCAACCGGATCGGCGGCGGCGAACGCGCCAGCGACGGCCACGAACGCGCCCAGCAGGCCCCCGAGAAGTCTTCGCCCAAGCCCCGCGGTTCGACGAGCATGAACCGCCGCCTATAGCCCGTCCTGCCCCTCCTTATTTTCTCTACATGTGCGCCGCATTCAGGCCGATGCATCACTCACCGAGGCTCCGACCCGTGCGCCGCGTCGCGCGGGCGGCAGGTGTTCTCCGGTCGCGCCGCAAGCAGGAGGGGGTGCGGCGCGCCGGACCTGCCGTAAGCGCCTCGCCAGGGGGAATTCGTCGCATGGCCGCGCTCAATCGCATCTCCGGCAGCACCGCCGTCAAAAAACCCGCCACGCGCGTCGTCGAATTCGTCAAAGGCGGGCACCGCTATTCCTTCCGCTACGACGACCGCAGCGAACTGGCCCTGATCTGCGCGCTGCTCGGCACGGCCATCGATCCGCGCCTGAACCTGGACCTGGATGACGCCTGTAAGCTCATGGAAGCGCTTGGGTTAGGTGCTCCTCCGGGCAAGAAGAAAGTCTAGCGCCCATTTTGACTCGCCGCCGCCCGAAGCTGGTATATTACTAGTCCTAGAAGCAGGCTGAACTCTTCTAGGAGCCTTCCATGCGCTGGTCGCTGGACCTCACCACGGACATTCTGATCGCCCAGACGCCGCCCGGCGGCCCCGTCACGCCTCAGGCGCTCGAGGGCCTACGGCCTTCCGTCACGCTCGGGCCGAACGAGATCGGGCACACGGGCCAGGTGTGGGTTTTTGCCGACGGCGACGCGCTGGAGGTCGCGGCCATCGGGTCCGCGCGCCCCGGGCGCCTCAAGCCCGCATATCCGGAATTCTACCTGCGCGATCATCTGGTGGTGATGCTGAACCCCGGCCACGACCACGGCTCGCGCCGGATGTATTCGGTGGACGACGCCGGCACCGTGCGCGGCGAAGCGGCGCAGATGTATCCCGGCGAAGAACCCAAGGACGCGCCCAAGCGCACGCTGCCCGAACCGCCCCAGGCCGACGGCGAATTCCGTGCACTCGGGCCGGACCGTTACTTCGCGCGCCTGCGCATTCCGGCGAAGGATGTGTGGAACGAAGGCGTGACCGGCTTCGGCGTCAAGGTTGGCCTACACGACGAGATCGTCCCCGATGCGCTTTGCGCGCCCGAGTTCCCCGCGTGGGCGAGCGATCAGCCGTTCGCGTTCATCGATCTTTACGCCGCCGAGCCCCGCCTGACCGTGACGCGCGTGGAAATCCCCGAGCCCGTCTGGGGCGGCGACGCGAGCACCGTAATCCTGAGCGGCTCCGCGAAGAACCTCCCGGCCGGCGTCGTGCGCGCGGAAGTCGTGCTGCCGCCGGACGGAGAGAGCGTGCGGACCGAGGCCGCGTGGGAGGCGCGCGAGGGACGTTTTCGCGTCGCCGTTCCCGTCGTCTTCCCGCACCAAGGCAAGTGGGCCAACCCCCTCGACAAGGCCGGCAAGCTGCGGATGAGCGTCGCGGCTGGCGGGACGGACCTCTGGCGCGCCGAGTACGCCTTCGGCTTCGACATGAGCATCATCGTGCGCGAACGCTACGGCGCGAACGGCAAGCCTCTGCCGCCGCGCCCCGCGCCGTCCGATCCGGATTTCGTGAACCGCTTCCGCGCCTATGTGCTCGCGCGCATGCCCAACTACCGGCAGCGCACCACGGCCGAGGGCGCGCCTTCCGATTTCTATCTGGAAGACCCCGAAGGCGGCGCGCACCTGGACCTCGCCAAGCCCGGGTCGCTCGACCGCGCGGTCGAGATGCTCGTGGCCCGCTTCCCGGACTGGCAGGACGCGCTCTGCGGCATCGCGGCCTGGGTCTACCACCCGTTGATCACGCGCCATTCAAGCAGCTGGACGGGCGTTGCCGGGCAGGCGCACCTCGAAACCTTGGTGCGGCTCGGCGGCTGCTTCTGCTCCGATACGTCGGTGCTTTCCGCGCATCTGGCCGAACGCGCCGGCGCGCGCATGAACGTTCCGATCAAAGGCTACGCGATGGGCCTGCGCGGGCACCTCTGCACGCTTCTCGAGACGCCGCTTGGCCGCGTCGTCATCGACGGCATGCACGGGCTCTACTACCACACGCTCGACAACGCGCGCCTGGCCACGCTCGACGAGATGCGCACGCAGCGCGAGGTGACCCGCCGCATGTGGCACTTCTGCGGCACGAACAAGGAAGACTTCTACTTCCAGAACTACACGCAGACCATCCGCCCGCTCCGGCCGCGGCCCTTCGTCTGGCCGGTCGCGGAAGGCTGACGCAACTCGCGATTAGAGCTATGGTTCGGGCCTTCGCGCGGGAATCCTGAAAATTACTGTGCTTCGCGCGCGCGGCGGCGTGTCTCCTTTTGTATGAAGACTTCCACCCTCGCGCTGGCCGTATTCCACGTGACGCTGTGCGCGGGCGTCCGCGGCGCAGACGCGGTGCCCGCCGTCCCAGCCAACGATCCGTACGCGGTCAAGTCGCTCAAGAAGGCCGAACTTCAGGGCCTCAAGGCCTGGGCGCCCGACCGCAAGCGTTTCGCGATCAGCAAGCTCGACGCGAACAACATCTACCAGATCTATGTAGGCAAGGAAGGCTCCGACGAACTCGTCTGCCTGACCGACAAACAGGTGGACGGCGGACCCAAGCCCGGCCGCCACAAGATGCAGGTTCACTGGCACCCCAACGGCAAGTGGATCTTTTCCGCCATCGAACGCGACACGTACACGACGCCTCCGATTCTCGGCGCGAGCAAGGAGTACGTCGAAGGCACGCTGCAGTGCGGCCTCTGGACCAACATGTGGGCCGTCACGCCCGACGGGAAGCGCTGGAAGTGCATGACCGACTTCAAGAGCGGCGTGCCGGGCACGCCCGACGGCTACACCGGCCCGGCGCTGACGCCCAACGGCAAGAAGGCCGTCTGGTCGCAGATCGTGGACGGCAACATCTTCGCGTACTATCCGTTCGGGCGCTGGGAATTGATCGTCGCGGACATCGAGGAGAAGGACGGCCTGCCCGTCTTCACGAACAAGAAGGACATCACGCCCAAGGGCATGCACTGGAACGAGCCCGGCAACTTCGCGCCCGACAACGAGACCGTGCTGCTCAGCGGTTCGACCGAGAAAGACGCGCAGGGCCAGGACCAGTACGCGCTCAACATTCGCACCGCCAAGCTCGAGAACCTGACCAAGACCCCCGACGTGTGGGACGAACACGGCGTCTTCTCGCCCGACGGCCAAAAGATCATCTTCATGAGCGCGTACCCGTACCGCAGCGATCCCAACAGCTCGAAGGTGCTTTCGATCCGCACCGAATTCATGCTCATGAACCGCGACGGCAGCGGCCTGCAGCAGCTCACGCATTTCCGCGAGCCCGGGTTCCCGGAGTATTCCGAAAAGGAGGGCATCGCTGCCTGCGGCGATTGGCATCTCGACGGCCGGGGCGTGGACCTGATTACACTGGTCTTCCCGCGCTACAATTACTGGCGCATCGAATTCAATGGGCCCGGCGAGAAGTCCCGCGAGCACCCGGCGAAGGACGCGCGGACGGAAGGCGAGCAGACCTCCGCGCCGGAACCCAAGCACGCGAACCGTCAGGCCGAAGCCGAGGTCGCGAAGCGCCCCGCCGGCGTGCCCGATCTCCCCTGGAAGTGAACGCCGCGCAGCCTTAGTCGTCGCCGGATTCGCGAGGCTTCTTAGAAAACCAACTCAGCACCGAGCGCGCCCGATCGCGGACGCTGCGCAGCGAATCGCCCGGCTGCGGCGCGCCCGCGGGCTTCGCCGTCCCGATTTTCTGCGACAGATAGATGCCGTGGTGGCCGCTGAAGAGGTATCCGACGAAGCACGCCGCGGCGAAGTAGACGATGTATTCGTGCCCGAAAAGTTCCACGCCCATGATCGTGCAGGCCAGCGGCGTGTTCGTCGCTCCGGAAAAGACCGCCACGAAGCCGAGCGCCGCGAAGAGTTCCACGGGCGCGCCGAGCAGCACGGACAGCGTGTGCCCCAGCGCCGCGCCGATGAAGAAGAGCGGAGTCACTTCGCCGCCTTTGAAGCCGCTGCTTACCGTAACGGTGGTGAAGAGCAGCTTCCACCACCAGCTCCAGGGATCCGCCCCGCCGGGCTTGAAGCAGTTTACGATCGTCACCGCGTGTTCGTCGGGCGAGGTGACGCCGAGGCCCAGGTAGTCGCTCCGTCCGAGCAGGAACGTCAGCGCGAGCACCGCCAGGCCGCCGGCCACCGGGCGCAGCGCCGGATGCGGAATCTTCTTGAAGGCCGCGTGCAGCCCGTGGGCCAGTTCGGCGAAGAGCAGGCCTCCCAGGCCGAAGGCCACGGCCGCGAGCGCCGTCTTGCCCAGCAGCGCCGGGTCCAGGTGCGGGACGTGAAGCGTTTCGAGCAGCGGGCGGTACTGCGTGTGGTGGACCTGCCAGGCCGTGCACGTCCAGTCTCCCACGATGCTCGCGATCAGGCACGGCACCAGCGCCTTGTAGTTCATCTGCCCGACCGCGATCACTTCCAGCGCGAAGACCGCGCCCGTCAGCGGCGTCCCAAAGACCGAGCCGAACCCGGCCGCGACGCCGCACATCAGCAGGATGCGAATCTCGTCGATGCCGAGCGCCAGGGGCGTGCGCGCGAGCAGCCGGCCGAGCGTGCTGGCCATGCTCCCGCCCATCTGCACCGCGGTGCCTTCGCGACCCGCCGATCCGCCGAAGAGATGCGTGAGCAGCGTGCCGCCGAGCACCAGCGGCGTCATGCGCGCGGGCACGCCGCCGCCGGGTTCGTGAATCTGTTCGACGATCAGGTTGTTGCCGCCTTCGGCGGGCTTGCCGATCAGGTGGTAGATCGTCCCGATGGCCGCGCCGGCCACCGGCAGCAGGTAGAGCAGCCACGGGTGCTCGAAGCGCGTGGCCGTCATCCGGTCGAGCGACCAGAGAAAGAACGCGACCGCCGAACCGATCGCCGCCGAAACCGGCGCCGCCAGCACGAACCATTTTAACGTGTACGCAGCGAGCGAAAGCTGATCGCGGGGATTCCAACGGATGGGCATGGGGCTCCTGACTGGCAGACATCGCCGCTGCCGCGCGGCAGACCAGTAGGAGTTATCAGCGCGGCCCACGTCCGGCCGGCGGTTCAGGCGAACCCCATCGCCTTAAAGGAAGTTTGCAGAATAAGCGGAGCGCCCACGAAGTCAACTGGCGCAAGCAATCCGGTTAGGCGACGGCGCTTGTAGATTTGAGCCGTTCCATGGGTGCCACATCACGTAGCGAAGCGAAGTGTTGTGCCCGGGATGCGGAGCAGCCCACCAACGCGTCCGCCTGCGGTCATCGCCAGGAATCCCTGAGGAACTTACACCACTCGGAGGCGGTTCTTTTCCTCCACGGACAAGCCGTCGAAGAACGTGCGGTTCCGCTCGACGAAGCCGCGATCGGCCTCCGGTACGTCTTCTTCGGCGAAGATCGCCGCGACGGGGCATTCGGGCGCGCAGAGCCCACAGTCGATGCATGCGTCCGGGTCGATCACCAGCATCTCACCGGCATCGTGAAAGCACGCGCACGGGCACACCTTCGCGCACGCGCCGTCCTTGGTTCCAATGCAGGGCGAAGTCACGACGTAGGCCATGGCCACTCTCCTTTATGGGTGCACGAACCGAAGCGGCTCGCGCAGCATGGAGATGGAAGGCAATCGGCGCGCCACGCTCCTTGGAATGTGCATGTCACCGCGCCTGCTCATCTTAAGAAAGGGGGGCCAGGCCAAGCCTCGCGCGTTGACACTGAAATATTGGTGTTTACACTGAAATTCTGGTATGAGTCCGGAACTGACCGTTCTTACGCGACTTGCCGACCTCGCCGCGCGCCCGGCGGGACTCGACGAGGTCCTGCGCGCACTCCACGGCGGCCTGCCCGGCGTCGTCCCATGCGACCGCATCGCGCTCGCGTTTCTCCATCCGGAGAGCGGCCAGCTTATTTGGGGCCCCGTTTGCAGCGCCTGTCCGGTGAAACTTGCGACCGGCCATCGGGAACGGCTCGCGCCGGACCTGCGCCGCCTGCTCGACCGCAACGAAGCCCGCATCCTGGACGACCTGCCCGCGCACGCCGCGCGCCGGCCGCGCTCGGCCCTGGCGCTGTTGTTGGCCGAAGGCATGCATTCGAACCTGGCGCTGCCGCTGCGCACGCCGGAGCGACCGCTCGGGATGCTCTGGCTTTCCAGCCACACGAAGAAGGCCTACCGGCGCGACCACGCCGTCTTCGCGCGCTTAATCGCCGACCGCCTCGCCGTGATGCTCGACCGCGCGCGTCTGGCCAGCCGCCTGCAATCCGGCGGACGCGCCCTCGCCGAGACCCGCGAACGGCGCGGGCAGCTCGCGGACGAAAACCGTTCGTTGCGCGAAGCCCTTTTGCCGGCGCATGCCGAACCGGTGGGCGAAAGCCCGCTCTGGTTGCGAACCCTCGCGAAGGTGGAACGCGTCGCTCCGTCCGACGCAACGGTGCTGCTGCGCGGCGAGACGGGCACGGGCAAGGAACTGCTCGCGCGCAGGATCCACCGGCAGTCTGGCCGCCGCGACCGGCCCTTTGTCGCCGTCAACGTGGCAGCGCTGCCGTCCGAACTCGCATCGAGCGAACTCTTCGGGCACGAACAGGGCGCTTTTACCGGCGCGCATGCCCGCCGCATCGGCCGCGTGGAACTCGCCCGAGGCGGCACGCTCTTCCTCGACGAAGTGGGCGAACTATCCGCCGACGTGCAGGTGAAACTGCTGCGCCTCCTGCAGGAACGCGAGTTCGAACGCGTGGGCGGTTCGGAGACCTTGCGCGCCGATGTACGCATCGTCGCCGCCACGAACCGCGATCTCGAGGCCTCCCGCACCGAAGGAACCCTTCGCGACGATCTCTTCTTTCGCCTGAATGTCTTTCCCATCCGCGTCCCGCCGCTTCGCGAGCGCAAGGAAGATGTGGAATCGCTGCTGGGCCATTTTCTGGAAAAGCACGCCGCCCGCGCCGGGCGGAGCTTCGATGAAATCGAGGCCGAGACGTTCCGGCGCGCGGTCGATTATCCTTGGCCGGGCAACGTGCGCGAACTCGAGAACCTTGTCGAGCGCCACGTATTGCTGTGCGACGGCCCCGTCTTTTCGATGGACCCCGGCTGGGACGCCGACGCGCCCGCGGCCGCCGTGCCGCGTGTCGGGTTACCGCTCAAAGACCTGGTGCGCGACCACATTCTGCGCACGCTTCGTCACGCGCGCGGCAAGATCTACGGCGAGGACGGAGCGGCGGCGCTGCTGGGCCTCAATCCGTCTACGTTGCAGGCGCGGTTGAAGGTGTTGGGGATCGACCGTAAAGCGACATAAAGCAGCCTTTACCAGAAACGCCACCACGGCTTCGAATACTGAGAGTAGTCGAGGCGCATGACTTCGTCCTTGTATCCCCAATGGGATTGCGCATGGAGAATTTTGATCTTCTCGCTGGCCGAATACCCGAAGGTATCCCCGTGCTTGATAGTGGTGCCTTCCTGCATGAGGTAGCGCGCAATACTCATGAATCGGTCGTGCAGATCAGAGGGAGACTCGGGACATCGAAACGCTTCGATTTCCATGAGATCGAATGTGCGCAATCCTTGGGTGAAACCGGAGCTTGTCACTCCTGCGTCCTTTGCAACGCGCGATGCCACCCATAAATGGACCGGAGGTGTATGCGGGACTAACTTTTTTGCAGATTTGGTGAACTCATCCTTGCGAATTAGTTGAGGTGCGCAACCCCAGTAGACGCCTGTTGCGGTAGGGCTCGCTGCCATGACAGCGGTTGCGAGCACAGTCAGGAGCATGCAGCTGTAGATTTTCTTTTCCTCTTCGAACACATTGATGACCATGTGCGCCGATGCCTTGGGAACTTCCGCGGAGGCATCCGGCCAAAGTAACGAGGTCTTGCAGGGGAGTTCCAATTCCTGCGGCGGAATTGGAACAGGTATCAGTCCGATCATGCACCTGGTCTCGTCCAAGGTGAAAGTGTAATGGCTAGGACTCTTTTCTATATCTTTGACCAAAGGCAGGTCGGACCATACCGAAAGTTCCTTCTGAATGCGCTCAATAGGAGGCAACGCCGTGTCCTGGGTCAAGAGCATGAATAGCATGGAGAGCCTTCCTCTTGGAATATTGGCAGGATCATTTCATATCGCTCGCGGTAGGTAGGTCAACTTTGCACAACACCTCGTATGGTTTGTCTAATTGTACACGTACTTCCCGATCAGGCGCCCGTCGGCGTCGAAGTCGTACTCGAAGATCGTTGGCAAGTAGAAGGTATCGACGCGGTAGCGGATAACCGTGGCGATGCGCTGCGCGTCTTCCGGCGCGAGGGCTTCGTGGTCCCATGCGGCGAAGTGCGGCGGCGGCGCGAGTGTCTCGCGCGGGCGTTGCATCGCGCGGTCGATCTCGTCGAACGTCGTGCTCCGCTGAAATTGTTCAAAGCACTGTCGGCACCGGTTGGCTTCTCGGTGAGTTTGAAGGAGGTGCCACGCGCAAGCAAGACCGGCGACGGAAGCTACTAAGAGGAGTGCGCGAAGCAGCCATTTCATACAAGGTGCCTCGCTCGAGGCCGCGTCTGTCTGACAGCTTCCTTACGGAAGATACGAACATCGTTTCGGACTTGGCCGATACTAACTCGGTTCAGGTCTTTGGCTTCGGCGGGAAGGGTAGTTCTGACCCCTGAATCCTGAGCCCTGACCCCTGCGTTTGGAGTTGTCTATCTCTCAAAGCCGGATAAAACGCAGCGTCTGCATCGTCTAAGTTCCGCAGGAGCAAAAGCTTGGCGCGCTGGTACTACTATCCGGGCGACGAAACGAATGTGCTGGCGAAGGTCCGCAACCGGGTCTTCCGCAAGCCCGTCCCGGATTTTCCCAAGACGATTCTGATCGAGACCCAGTTCGGCTGCAACGCGGGCTGCGTCTTCTGCCAGTACCCGCAGCTTAAAGACGAGCTGCCGCGCGGGCGCATGACCAACGCGATGTTCGAGAAAATCGCCAAGGAATGCGCGGGGCGCGGCGTCGAACGCTTCATCCTCTGCCTCGACAACGAGCCGCTGATGGACCATTCGATCGTCGAGAAATACGCGATCCTGAAAAAGTACTGCCCCGACAGCGTCCGCAACCTGACCACGAACGCCTCGCTGCTGACTCTGGAGAAGGTGGATCAACTGATCGGCGCGGGCGTCGTCAACGAAGTCTTCCTCTCGGTCAACGGCATCACCAAGGGCGTGTACGAAGACCTGATGAAGCTGCCGTTCGAGCGGACGATGAAGAACCTCGACGCGTTCTGCGGCTGGCTGCGCGAACATCCGGACATCAAGCGCAACCTGCGCGTGCGCGTGAACGTGGTGAAGACCCGCCGCGTCGCGCCCGAGATTCCCGCCATGAAGGCGCGCTGGGAAGAGCAGGAAGGCTTCGAACTCCACGTCATCGACATGGACAACCGCGGCGACCAGTTGGACATGAAGACCGCCGACCCGGTGAAGAACGACGAAGCCGACATGCACCCGAACGTGACCTGCCGCCGCCCGTTCCACACCATGGTGCTGACGTGGGAAGGCCAGGCCGTGATCTGCTGCGTGGACTACAAGCGCGAAGTGAAACTCGGCAACATCCACGACCAGTCCGTGTACGAGATCTGGAACGGCCCCTGGGCCACGCAGATTCGCAAGGAATACCTCGCGCAGGACTTCACCCACCTCAAGCCCTGCCGGACGTGCAAGATCAACAGCTAGGCGCCGGGGCGTTCACGTGCGCGAACGATTGAAGCAGTGGGCACGCGCGCTTAAGCAAAACTGCTCGATCCTTTTGCTGGCGATGAAGCACCCGCGCACGCCGTGGTACGCGAAAGCCGTCGGGGCGCTCACGCTTCTGTACGCGCTCGCGCCGATCGACCTGATTCCCGACTTCATCCCTGTGATCGGCTACCTGGATGACTTCGTGCTCGTGCCGGCGGGGCTGTGGATCACGATCAAACTCGTACCGCCCGAGGTCTGGGCCGAATGCGAGGCCGAAGCCGCGCGGCTGGCACTTGAGAAGCCACCCAAGGATTGGCGCGGCGTGATCCTGATCGTTGTGCTGTGGATTACGCTCGCGGCCCTGGGCTATCGAATCTTAAGGGCGCTTAATTCAGCTTGAGCCGCTGAAAAACCGTGCAGGATAGACCGGCGCAGTCGGTAACAACGACGAACGGAACGCAGGGTTTTGCATGATGGCGTCAGGCGCGGTATCGACAAAGGCGAAGGTGCTGGCGATCCTGGCGGCGTTGGCCACCGTAGGGCTGGGCGTGGCGAGCTATTTCCACTGGGACCGCTGGGTCACGCGGCACTTCGACGAACATACGGAGTGGAAGCCGCTCGCGAAGATGCTCACCGAGGCCGGCGATTCCGTCTGGTGGCTGCCGCCCTCGCTGCTCGGCTTTCTCCTGCTGCGCTACGCCTGGAAGTCGCCGCTGTGGAGCCGCCGCTGCGGATTCCTGTTCCTCTCGGTGGGCCTTTCGGGCCTACTGGTGATGCTGATCAAGGAACTGCTCGGCCGCGCGCGCCCGAAGGAATGGCTCGAACGCGGCGTCTACGGCTTCCATCCGCTCCAGTTTCACTTCGATTCGCACTTCCAGGCCTTCCCGTCGGGCCACGCGACGACCTTTCTCGCGGTCGGCGCCGCGTTCGGCTGCTGCTGGCCGCGCGCCGCCTGGATCAGCGTGCCGCTCTGCGCGGCGCTCGCGTTCACGCGCGTGGTGGTGAACGCCCACTACGTCAGCGACGTGCTCGGCGGGATGATGCTGGGGACGCTGACGGCGCTGGCCGTGCGCGCGTGGTTCCGGCGCAAAGGGTGGGGGCTGACGTCGGGCGAGACCGCCGCCGCGGCAACGCCTGCGACCTCCGAGACGCCCGTGCCGGACGCCGCCGCGCCGCGCTAGACCTGCCATTCCTTGCGCGAGACCTCCAGCGGCACCGCGGGCGTCTTCCGCCAGCCGTAGTTGGCCAGCGGCGAGTCGCCGATCCAGCGTTCGTCCACGGGTTCCGCGACGGGCTGGAAGCGCAGATCGGCGCTGAGGCGGAAGCGGTTCGATTCGTTGCGGATCGCGCCGTGCATCAGAAACATCCCGAAGATCAGCACGTCGCCCGGGTGGAACTCGGCGGTCAGCCACCGCCCGCCGTAGCGCGCGCTGATCTCCAGCGGGTCGTGCGAAAAAAAGCTCTCGATGTTGTCGCGGTCCACGTCGGCGCGTCCGTAGGTCTCGCGGATGCGCTGGTACGCCGGCAGGTTGTGCGACCCTTGCAGGACGGCCAGCGGGCCGTCGTGGAGGCCGATCTCGCCCAGCGGCGTCCAGCAGGTGTACAGGCGCGAGGTCGTGCCGCGGCCCATGTAGACGACGTCGTAGTGCGGGCTCGTGGCGTCGCCGTCGCCGACCGCGCGCAGCCACTTGTAGCCGAAGGTCATCGCCGCTTCGCCGAAGAAGGATTGGAAGAAATCGAAGTACGCGGGCGATTCGGCCATCGCGAGGAACTCCGGCCCATGGGTCAGTTCCTTGCGCCCGCCCAGGTACAGGCCCTTCGCGTCCTTGGCGCGCCGGCCGTCCATCAGGTCGTGATCGCGGTCCACCTGGCCCTGTTGGTCCATGTAGGCGAGCACCGCGCGGCGCGCGCCGAGCACCTGTTCGAGCGGCAGCAGGTTGCGGAGCAGCAGGTAGCCGTCCTCTTCCATGCGCGCGCGAAGCGCCGCGGGATTGCCGAGCAGTTCGTTGGCGTCGCGGAGCAGGCCGAGTTCCTCGCCGTCGAGACGTACGTCGCGGCGCGCAAGGCGCAGGGCACGGCCGTCGAGGGCGAGGGGCGCGGGGGACGGAGCGAGCTGCGGCATGGCGATCTCCTCGGGTATAGATGAAGTGCTCTTGATTCGAATGCCCTTGTTCGGGCACGCAAAGATATGTATCCTATAAGCATTGGGCACACCATAGAGGGGGTGCTTGTTATTATGGATAAAATGCTCAATACAAAACCGTCCCGCCGGGCCGCGCGCTCGCGACCCCCGCCGATCTCAAGGCCGTCCGACGCGCCGATTCACGAGTCGCCCACGCGCGTGTCGCGCTACGAGGTGCCCAGCAAGATTCACGAGAGCCTGGGGCTGTGGGTAAGTTCGGTCGGGCGGCACCTGAACCAGGGGCCGCAGACGACCGTGCGCAACCGCGTGATGGAATGCTACGCCGCCGTGCTGATCACGCGCGGCGATGGCTATTTCGAGAGTCCCGCGACCGGGCGCCGGACCGTTCGCGCGGGCTCGCTGATGTGGGTGGTGCCGGGCGTGCCGCACAGCTATTCGGCCTCCGAAGGCCAGACGTGGGACGAATCCTGGGTCGTCTTCGGCGGGCGCGTGGCCGAATCCTTCGAACGGCACGGGATGCTCGCGGCCGAGCGCGCGGTCGTGGACACCGGCGCGGCCTCAGAGCCCGCGGATCTCTTCGAGCGCATGCTCCAGGTCTTCCTTGCCGGCGGCCCGCTGGCCGTGCCGATGGCCGCGGCGCTGACGTACCAGCTCCTCGTGGTCGTCCACGGGCTCTCGACGGGCTTCCTGCGGCGCGGGCCTTCCGCCGATGCCGCCGTGGGCGAGGCCGTGCGCCTGATCGAGCGCGAAGCCACGCGCGGAATCGGCCCGAAGGAACTCGCACAGAGCGTGCACGTGGGCTATTCGACGCTGCGGCGGCGCTTCCGCGAACAGACCGGCTTTTCGGTGAAGGAGTACATCCTGCGCGTGCAACTGCGCCGCGCGAAGGACCTCCTCGCCGGCACGCGCCAGAGCGTGGACGAGGTCGCGCGCGCCTGCGGCTTCGAGGACGCGCTCTACTTCTCGCGAGTCTTCCGGCAAAAGGTCGGGCTCCCGCCGACGCAGTTCCGGGCGGCGGAGTGGCGGGCTTTTGCACCGCAGAGATCGCAGAGAACGAATTCTTGAGGTTCTTTGTTCTAAAAGGTTCGTAGCCGTTCTCTGTGTCCTCTGTGCCCTCCGTGGTGAAAGAATGTCACACGCACGCCCGCAGCATCGGGTGCTTGAAATCCACTTTCATCGCTTCGCCGTTGCGGCCGGTCGTGCCGGGCGTCATGTAGTGAATCGCGAAGGCGCGGCGCTGGCGCGGGGTCGTGTTCGGCGCGGTGTAATGCAGCGTCTGGCAGTGGTGGAACATGATGCCGCCGGCGGGGAGTTCGACGGCCTTGGCCTGCGCGAGATCGATGCCGTTGATTTCGAGCAGCGCGTCGGTGGCCTGGCTGGTCGCGTGATGCACGGGCTTCAAGTGGCTGCCGGGGATCACCTGCATCGCGCCGTTTTCGAGCACCACGTCGTCGAGCGTCATCCAGCACGAGACCAGGTTCGCGGGCGCGCATTTCCAGTAGCCGTTGTCCTGGTGCCAGAAGACCGCGCCGCCGGTGTGCGCGGGCTTAAAGAGCGCCTGGTCGTGGAAGAGCATGATGTTGGGGCCGAGCAGGCACTGGACGATGTCGAGGATGCGCGTGTCGTAGAGCAGTTTGCGGAAGTGGATGTTGCGTTCGCACATCTGCATGATCTGGAGCATGCGCGTCTTCGCGTCGGCTCGGTCGGGTTTGTTGTCGGCCAGGTTGCGCGAGTCCCCCGTCTCCGCGGCCTTGCGGAATTCCGCGTCGTATTCCGCGCGCAGCGTCTCGAGTTCCTCGGGCTTGAGCAACGCGCCGTAGGAGAGGTAGCCGTCGCGATGGAACGAGTCGATCTGGTCCTGCGTCAGGGCGGGCGTGGGCACGGGCGTTCCTCCGGGCGGGGTTCGGTGGCCTTCGATACGCGCATTTGACCCCGGAATCGCTCCGAAGAGAATGGCGGCGTCGGTCGAAAACATATCTGTTTCGAACATGCGCCAGGAGCAGCCCCGATATGGTCAACCTCGACAGGCTGGAGTTTGAGTTCCACGGGGCGGGGTGGGCGACCCTGCCGCCGGGGGCCACCTTCGGCCCGCGCACGCTGAAGGACTACGAATTTCTCTGGATGCTGGAAGGGCATTCGATCGCCGAGTGGGACGGCGTGCGCTACGACCTGCCGCCGGGTTCGTTCTCGCTCATCCGGCCCGGCACGCGCGACTACTACGAGTGGGACAAAAAGGTCAAGACCCAGGGCGTGTACGTGCATTTCTATTTCAAACATCGCGGACTGGCGCTTCCGCCCGAGTCCGCGTGGCCCGCGACGCGCGTCCTGCCCGAAGGCGACGTGCTGCGCCCGCTGATGCGGCACGTGCTCTGGCTGCTCGACCACCGTTCGCCCGAGCGCATGGAGCGGGTCCAGAGCGCCATGCGGCTGATGCTCGGCGCGTACCTTTCGGGCGATGTCCAGACCGGCGGCACGGTCGCGCGGACGTTTCCGCCGCCGGTGGTCGCGGCGCTGCGGCAGATCAGCGAGCGCCTGAACGCGCGCAAGCCCGCGCCGACGGTGGGCGAACTCGCCCGCGCCGCGCATCTTTCCGAGGGACACCTGGGGCGGCTCTTCCGTACGTCGCTGGGGTACGGTCCGGCCGAGGCCGTACGCCTGGTGCGGCTCGACCACGCCGCGGCGCTGCTCGCGACGAGCAACCTGCCGTCGAAGGAGATCGCGCGCCTGACGGGCTTCGCGAATCCCTTCCACTTCTCGCGCTGTTTCCGTGGCGCGTTCGGAATTCCCCCGCGCGCCTATCGCAGGCAGTACCTGGAAGGCGGCGTGGTCCCGCATTCGCGGCTGCAGGCCGTGCGCGTCGTCGCTCCGTTCGAGTAAAATAAAAGACCGGGCGCGAGGCCCGGTCTTTTTCCTGCGGAAGGCCGAACGTTCCGGCTAGACGCCCCATTCCTTGCGGGCTTCTTCCATGGTCTTGGTCTGGCCGACGTGCCAGCCGTAGTGCGCGATCGGGTTCTTGCCCACCCAGCGTTCGTCCACGGGATCGGCGACGGGCTGGTAGCGCGTGTCGCAGCTCAGGCGGTAGCGGTTGGTCTGGTTGTTGATGCTGCCGTGCATGGTGAACATCCCGAAGATCAGGACGTCGCCCATCCGGAACTCGCTCGTCAGCCACTGCCCGCCGTAGCGGTCCACCATCTCGATCGGATCGTTCGAGAACGAACCCTGGACCTTGTCGCGGTCCACGTCCATCTTGCCGTAGGTCTCGCGGAGTTTCTTGTACGTGTCCAGCTTGTGCGAGCCCGAGAGCACGGCGAGCGTGCCGAGTTCGAGCGAGAGGTCGCCGAGCGGCGTCCAGCAGGTGTGCAGCCGGCCGGATCCGCGGCCCATGTAGACGACATCGTAGTGCGCGCCGGTGTTGTCCCCGGGGCCGACGGCGCGGAGCCACTTGTAGTCGAAGGTGAGGCTGGGTTCGCCGAAGTACGTGTCGAAGAAGCCCATGATCTCGGGCGAGTTCACCACGCCCAGGAATTCCGGCGTGTGGGTGATGGCCTGCGCGCCGCCGAGGAACTTGCCGCCAGTGCCCTTCTTCACCACCGCGTCCATGAGCGGGAAGTCGCGGTCGATCTGCCCGTTCTTGTCCAGGTTTTCGAGGAGCATCTGGCGCGCGGCTTCCACGTTGGCGCGCTTCTGCAGGCCGCGCAGCAGCAGGTAGCCGTCTTCGTCCATGCGCGCGCGCAGCGCGCCGGCGTTGCCGAGCAGTTCGTTGCTGTCGCGCAGGTAGCCGAGGTACTTGCTGCCGAATTCCAATTCACGTTGGCCGAACTTCACCGTGGACTTCGCGAGCGTGGACATCGTTTCTGCGCCTCCCGGGACCTAGACGAATTGACCTTTCCTCTTGCGCCCTCATTCCGAGGACTCCATACTAATTACCATGGTATACTCCGGGGGGAATGGACCCGGTGCTCCAATTGACTGGACTTTTTGCTCATATGTCCAAGGCCCCGACCTTCTTTCCGCCGTTCGTGAAAGTCACGGAGCCGCGCCCACTTACACGCGAACACGGGGCCCGCTACGAACTCCCCAGCGCCGCCCAGGTCCAGGCCGGCCTGTGGGTGAGCGGCGCGGGGTACAGCCTGCGGAACTCCGGCAAGACCGTGGACCGGACGCTGGGCACGTACGCGGCGGTGATGGTCACCAGCGGGCGGATGTTCTTCGAGAGCGCGCCGACGGGGCGCCTGGTCGTGCAGCCGGGCTCGCTTTTCTGGCTCTTCCCCACGGTGCCGCACAGCTACGGCGGCGACGGCGTGTCCTTTGGCGAACGCTGGATCCTCTTCGGCGGCAGCCTCGCGGAACTCTTCGAGCGCCAAGGGCTGCTGGTCCCGTCGCGCTGCGTGGTGCCTTTCGGTGAAAACACCGAGCCCGCGCGCCTGATGGAACACCTGCAGGAGGTCTTCTTCAAAGGCGGGCCGCTGGCGGTGCCGATGGCGGCGGCGGTGCTGCATCAGCTCATCGTCTCGGTGCACGGCGTCGCGACGGGGCTGGCCGGCGCGGGCGAACGCGCCGATCCCGTGGTCGCGCAGGCGATCCAGGTCATCGAAAAGGAAGCCGTGCAGGGCCTGCTGCCCGAGGACCTGGCTGCGCGGCTGCACGTGGGCTATTCGACGCTGCGGCGGCGCTTCAAGCGGCTGACGGGTTACGCGGTCAAGGAGTACATCCTGCGCGTGCAGTTGAACCGCGCGAAGGAACTGCTCGTCTATACCCGCGTGCCGGTGGAAGAGATCGCGGCCAGCGTGGGCTTCGGCGATCCGTTTTATTTCTCGCGGCTCTTCCGCGAACGCGAGGGCGTCCCGCCGACGGTCTTTCGCGAACACCAGACGCGGGAGTTCGGCTGAGCCGGCGCCAAAAGAAGAGGCCGGCGTTCGCCGGCCTCTTCTGGCCTCCTACCCCGGACGTGCGATTGGTTACGGAATGCGGACTTTGGTCCCGGCGTTCACCTTGTTGGGATCGGGGAAATTATTCGCGGCGATGAGCTGCTTGGGCGGGACGTTGAACTTGCGCGCGACGCCGTACAGCGTGTCGCCCTTCTGCATCACGTAGGTCTTGTTGCCCGAGGCGTCGGCGGTCGCGGAAGCCGAGGCCACTTCGGCCTTGGGCGCTTCGGCGGGAACTTCGGGCAGCGGCGTGCTGCTGCCGACCTGGCGCTTCTCGAGGAACTTGTACTCGTCGGCCGGCACCACGTTGGCGGTGCTGACGCCTTCGGAACTCGACGGGCGGACGGGTTCGGAGAGCGACGGCGGCGGCGGCGACTGCGCCTTGGCGGCCTGGCTGCCACCGCAGCCGGTGCTGACGATGGCGGCGAGCGAGAAGGCGGTCACGGCGGCGGCGCGGGCCAGCGTGGGCAGTGAAAGCATGAGCGGAATCCCCCTAGAATAGTCGGCGGCGGCGGTGCGGTGTGATCCCGCGACGGAACCCCACGTCCGCGCACGGGCCAGACGCATCTGGATTCGTCCGCCTTTAAAGGAGACTTGAGAGGATTCGAAGCAGGGGCTTCGTTTTATCCGCGCCCGGCCCGGAAGGCGGCGCGCGGCCCTAAACGATCCCTACGGTGCGCTACTTCTTACCTTCCGCCTGCGTCACCACCACCTGCGCGGGGCGCAGCACCAAGCCCTTCCACAGATAGCCGGGGCGGAACTCTTCCACCACCGTGCCGGGCTTTTCGTCCTGCTTGGGATCGGCGGGGCGCGTGTGGACGGCTTCGTGCTGGTTCGGGTCGTACGGCTTTCCGGTGGACGCGACGCGTTCGAGGCCGCGGACCTTGAGCATCTGGTTCAGCGATTCGGAGATCATGCCCAGGGCCTGGCGGACGGTGTCGAGGTTCGCGTTGTCGGACTGCGCGTCCTTGAGCGAAAGGTCCATGCTGTCGAGGATCGGGAGCAGGTCGTTCATGTAGCCGCGCAGGGCCTGCTCTTCGGCGCGCTGCAGGTCCTTGCGCGCGCGGTCCTGGTAGTTCAGGAAGTCGGCCTTCGCGCGCGCCGCGGCGTCCTTGAACTGGTCGCGTTCCTGCGTCAGGCCCGCGAGCTGCCTGCCGGCGCCGGCGCCGCTTTCGCTCGCGCGGCGCACCAGGTCGCGCACGCCGGCCTGCTGCGCGCGGATTTCGGCCAGATCGGCGCTGTTGGGCATGTCGCCGAAGCCGCGGCGGAAGAACTTCTCCAGCGCGGCGCAGAAATCCTCGGCTTCCGCGGCCAGGCTTTCGGCGGTGGCTTCGGGCTGCGCGGGCCCGGCGCCGGGCGCGTCGGGCTGGGGAGCGGGGGCTTTTTCTTTTTCGGGAGCGTCTGCCATGGTTGACCTCGCACGTCAGGAGTGGTCCGGCCGGGGCGCGTGGGCCCGCGGCGTCATTCGTCGTGAAAGAAATCCTTGAGCTTGTCGATGAACGATTTCTGGCTGTGCGGCTTCACGTTCACCTTTTCCAGCGCGGCCAGCTTGCGGAGCAGTTCCTCCTGCTCGGCGTTCAGCTTCGTGGGCGTCTCGACGACCACGCGCACGAACAGGTCGCCCTTGCCGTAGCCGTGGACGTCGGGCATGCCCAGGCCGCGCAGGCGCAGGAGCTGCCCCGACTGCGTGGCCTTCGGCACGGGCAGCTTGACGCGCCCGTCGAGCGTCGGGACCTCGATGTCGCCGCCGAGCGCCGCCATGGTGAAGGCGATGGGCATCTCGATCAGCAGATCGCGGCCGCGGCGCAGGAAGTATTCGTGTTCGCGCACGCGCACGAAGACGTACAGGTCGCCGCGCGGCGCGCCTTCTTCGCCCGGTTCGCCCTGGCCGGCCAGGCGGATGCGCGTCCCGCTTTCGATGCCGGCGGGGATGGGCACTTCAAGGCGGATCTTCTTGCGCTTGCGCCCGCTGCCGCGGCAGGTGCCGCAGGGCGATTCCACGGTCTCGCCGCGCCCGCCGCAGCGCGGGCAGGCGGTCTTCATCGTGAAGAAGCCCTGGCTGCGCGCGACGTAGCCGTTTCCGCGGCAGTAGTTGCACTCGGTCGGCTTGGTGCCGGGCTTCGCGCCGCTGCCGTTGCAGGTCTCGCAGAGTTCGTCGCGGGCGATCTCGATCGTCTTGGTGACGCCCTTGGCGGATTCCTCGAGATCGATCTCCATCTCGTAACGCAGCGACGCGCCCTGCGCCGAACCGTAGCGCCCGTCGCCGCCCGCGCCGCCGAAGAGGTCGTCGAAGATGCTCCCGCCGCGCCCGCCCCCGGCCCCGCCGAAAAAGCTCGCGAAGATGTCCTCGACCGAGACGCCGGAAAAGTCCGCGCCACCCATGCCCTGCATGCCGGCGTGCCCGAACTGGTCGTAGGCCTTGCGCTTCTGCTCGTCGCTGAGCACCGCGTAGGCCTCGGCGATCTCCTTGAACTTCTCCTCCGCTTCCTTCTTGTTGTCGGGATTGCGGTCGGGGTGCCACTTCTTGGCTAGTTCACGGAAGGCCTTCTTGACCTCGTCCTGCGAGGCTTCCTTCTTGATGGCGAGGACTTCGTAGTAGTCGCGCTTGGAAGTTGCCATGGTTCCGCCTTACTGTCCTTACCGCACTTCGGAATCCGTTGTCCTGCTCCACCGGCCCGTCAAAGGGCGTTGGCCTCAGGTTCGCCTCCGGCTTTTGTTGGCGGCGCCGATCACCTATACGCTCGAACACCCATCGACTTCAAGCGCCTAAGCTTTTGATCTGTTGCTTGCCACCAGCTTCAGCTGGTGGTGAGCGGGCCCGCCGATCTCCGACAGCCGGCTTCAGCCGGCTTACCTGAGCCGCTACACCGGATAAGACGTCTCATCCTCTCCCACTGAATGCTCCTGCACTTCCTCTTCTTTGGTAGCTTCCAGCCGCGCCTGGCATGTGCCTTTCGCGTGATGCGATTTTTGATTTCTCACGTACTCAAGGACCCAGGGCAACTGCCGCCTGCCGAAACTCACTACACCGTACCCGCGTTGCCACTCCAATACCTTGGAACCGAAATGCTCGTTGGTCTCATGCGCGCTTGCGCCCTTCAGTCCTTGGACCAATTCGCTGATAGCAACCGAAGGTTCGATGCGGAGGGCCAGGTGAATGTGGGTCTCGGTCCCTCCGATTTCCTGGAAAAAGACGCCTTTCGACGTACGGCATTTACTCGCAATGTGCCGGTGAACAAACCCCTCTATTCTGGACGTCAGTTGCGGCCTGCTTCGTTGTGTATGCCAGTTCAGGTGCAGGAAAATCTCGCTGTACACATGCCCGGCCATGGCTGAAGCCTTTCGCTTCGTGGAAGCCTGCTGAAGCAGGCTTAAGGCGTCCCGGGGCCTTCTCACCACCAGCTAAAGCTGGTGGCAAGCAACGGACCAACGGCCACTGCTACATCATCGCTGAACCTCGAAGCAAGGCGCTTGCTGTCTTTTCTTTACCACCGCCATCCCAAGCTGTCGCCTCGCAGACAAACGGGGCAAGTGTATGACCTGGGATTTCCTTCTTGGCCCTGTAAGCAAACGCCCCTCCCGCCGCGGGAGCGGACCGGGAGGGGCGGGTAGGTCCCTGATCCGCTGCTTAGTGGATCGCGCCGGAGACCAGCTTCTTGCCCTGGTCTTCGGACTTCAGTTCCGTCACCATCGTGTCGACCGTCAGGAGCAGGCCCGCGACGGACGAGGCGTTCTGCACGGCGCTCTTGACCACCTTCGCCGCGTCCACGATGCCGCTCTTCTGCAGGTCTTCGTATTCGCCCGTGGCGGCGTTGTAGCCGTTCGAGCCCTTGGACTCCTTGACCTTCTCGACGACCACCGCGCCGTCTTCGCCGGCGTTGTCGGCGATCTTGCGGAGCGGATGTTCGAGCGCCTTGCTGACGATGTCGGCGCCGTACTTCTCGTCGCCCTTCAGCTTGGCCTTGGCCTTCTCGATGGCCGCCTGCGCGCGCAGCAGCGTCACGCCGCCGCCGACCACGATGCCTTCCTCGGCCGCGGCCTTGGCCGCGTTCACCGCGTCGTTGACGCGTTCCTTGGTTTCCTTCATGGCCGATTCGGTCGGCGCGCCGACGCGGATCACCGCGACGCCGCCGGCGAGCTTGGCCAGGCGTTCCTGCAGCTTTTCCTTGTCGTAGTCGCTCGTCGTGGTCTCGATCTGGTGCCGGAGCTGGCCCACGCGCGCGGCGATGTCGGCCTTCTTGCCCGCGCCTTCGATGATCGTCGTGTTGTCCTTGTCGATCTCGACGCGCTTGGCGCGGCCCAGGTCTTCCAGATCCACGTTCTCGAGCTTCAGGCCCAGGTCCTCGCTGATGAACTTGCCGCCGGTCAGCGTCGCGATGTCGGCGAGCATCGCCTTGCGGCGGTCGCCGAAGCCGGGCGCCTTCACGGCCGCGCACTTCAGCAGGCCGCGCAGCTTGTTGATGACCAGCGCCGCGAGCGCCTCGCTCTCGACGTCCTCGGCGATGATCAGGAACGGACGGCCGGTGCCGGCCATCTTTTCCAGCAGCGGAAGGAACTCGCGCAGGTTGGAAATCTTCTTCTCGTAGATCAGGATGTAGGCGTCCTCGAGTTCGGCCTCCATGCTGTCCGGGTTGGTGATGAAGTAGGGCGAGAGGAAACCCTTGTCGAAGCGCATGCCCTGCACGACTTCGAGTTCGGTCTGCGTGCCCTTGCCTTCCTCGACCGTGACGACGCCGTCCTTGCCGACCTTGTCCATCGCCTCGGCGATCAGTTCGCCCAGGGTCTCGTCGTCGTTGGCGCTGACGGTCGCGACGCGCTTGACGTCTTCGCGCGTCTTGCAGGGCTTCGCGTTCGCGGCGATCTCTTCGATCACCGCCGCGGCGGCCGCGTCGATGCCGCGCTTGAGCGACATCGGGTTGTGGCCGGCGGTCAGGTAGCGCACGCCTTCGGAGAAGATCGCGCTGGCGAGCACGGTGCTGGTGGTGGTGCCGTCGCCGGCGACGTCGTTGGTCTTGCTGGCGACCTGGCGCACCATCTGCGCGCCCATGTTCTCGAAGGGATCTTCGAGTTCGACTTCCTTGGCCACCGTCACGCCGTCGTTGACGACGCCCGGGCCGCCGAAGGACTTGTCGTACGCGACCCAGCGCCCGCCGGGACCGAGCGTGACGCTGACGATCTTCGCGAGCTTCTGGACGCCGGCCAGCATCTTCTGGCGGGCTTCGTCGGTGTAGAGCAGTTGCTTCGCCATGTTTTCTCACTCTCCAAATCGTAGTGCCCGATCGAACGGGCTTCGGTCATCTTCAGTGCAAATGTCCGTCGCTGGCGGCGTAAAACGTACCTCGTAAAACGTAAGGACTGCAATGCCGTGCGCTGTTTATTACGCGTTACGTTTTACGCTTTAATTTTCGTCCTACAGCTTCGCGAGAATGTCGCTCTCGCGCATGATGATCACTTCTTCGCCGGCGACCTTCACTTCGGTGCCGCTGTACTTGCCGAAGAGGACCGTGTCGCCGACCTTCACTTCCAGCGCCGCGCGCTTGCCGCTGTCGAGCAGCTTGCCGGGGCCGGTGGCGATCACTTCGCCCTTCTGGGGCTTTTCCTTCGCCGAATCGGGCAGGACGATGCCGCCGGCCGTCTTCGTCTCGGCTTCCAGGCGGCGGACGACGATGCGGTCGTCGAGGGGCTGCAGTTCAACCTTCAGTTTCTTCGCGGTGGCCGTGGCCATGGAAAGGTCTCCTTATTTACCCTGTATCTTCCGGTTTGTTCGCGGTTCGCCGAAACGCGTTCCTTAAGCCGTTCCCTAAATCCTGAATCCTGTTTCCTGATCCCTGCCGTTAGAAATCCATGCCGCCCATGCCGCCCATTCCGCCCATGCCACCCATCCCGCCCATGCCTCCCATTCCACCCATGCCGCCGCCGCCATGACCGTGGTCGTGGCCGCCGCCGGGGGGCGTCTTTTCGGGGATCTTGGCGATCATGCAGTCGCTGGTCAGGAGCAGGCTGGCCACCGACGCGGCGTTCTGCAGCGCGGTGATGGTCACCTTCGCGGGGTCGATGACGCCGGCCTTGATCAGGTCGGTGTATTCGCCCGTGTCGGCGTTGAAGCCGAAGGCGCCCTTGCCGTCGCGCACCTTCGAGACCACGACCGAACCGTTGATGCCGCCGTTTTCGGCGATCTGCTTGCACGGCGCGGTGATGGCGTTGCGGACGAGTTCGACGCCGGTCTTCTCGTCGCCCTGCAGGCCCTTGAGCTTGTCGAGGGCGGGTTCGGCGCGGATCAGCGCCACGCCGCCGCCGGGCACCACGCCGGCTTCGACGGCCGCGCGGGTGGCGTGCAGCGCGTCTTCGACGCGCGCCTTCTTTTCCTTCATTTCCGACTCGGTGGCCGCGCCGACGTTGATCTGCGCGACGCCGCCGGCGAGCTTGGCCAGGCGTTCCTGGAGCTTCTCGCGGTCGTAGTCGCTCGTGGTGGTCTCGATTTCCTTGCGGATCTGGGCGATGCGCGCCTGGATCTGCTTGGTGTCGCCCGCGCCTTCGATGATGGTGGTGTTGTCGGCGTCGATCTTGATCTTCTTCGCCTGGCCCAGGTCCGCGAACTCGACGTTCTCGAGCTTCACGCCCAGGTCTTCGAAGATCGCCTTGCCGCCGGTCAGCGTCGCGATGTCTTCGAGCATCGCCTTGCGGCGGTCGCCGAAGCCCGGAGCCTTGACCGCGCAGACCTTCACGATGCCGCGGATCTTGTTCACGACCAGCGTCGCGAGCGCCTCGCTCTCCACGTCTTCGGCCAGGATCAGCAACTGCTTGTTGGCCTTGCTGACCTTTTCGAGGATCGGGACGAGTTCGCGGACGTTGCTGATCTTCTTTTCATGGATCAGGATGTAGCAGTTGTCGAGCACGACTTCCATCGCGTCGGCGTCGGTGATGAAGTGGGGCGAGAGGTACCCGCGGTCGAACTGCATGCCTTCGACCACGTCCACCTCGGTGTTCAGGCCCTTGCCTTCTTCGACGGTGATCACGCCGTCCTTGCCGACCTTCTCCATCGCGTCGGCGATCATGCCGCCGATTTCCTTGTCGCCGTTGGCGGCGATGGTCGCTACCTTGAGGATGTCGTCCTTGCCCTTGGTCTGGACGGCCATCTTCTTAAGTTCGCCGACCAGCGCTTCGACGGCCTTTTCCACGCCGCGCTTCATGCGCACGGGGTTGGCGCCGGCGATCATGTTCTTCATGCCTTCGAGGTAGATGGCTTCGGCCAGCACCGTGGCGGTGGTGGTGCCGTCGCCCGCGGCGTCGGAGGTCTTCGAGGAGACTTCCTTCACCAACTGGGCCGCCATGTTCTCGTAGGGATTCTCGAGTTCGACTTCTTCGGCGACCGTCACGCCGTCCTTGGTCACCGTGGGGGCGCCCCAGGACTTGTCGAGCACCGCGTTGCGGCCGCGCGGGCCGAGCGTGGACTTGACGGCGCGCGCCAGCTTGACGACGCCGTCGCGAATGTGGTTGTGGACTTCGGTCTCGAAGGCCAGCTGCTTGGCCATGGAACGGTTCCTCCCTTTAGGTAAGGCCTCAGAATTCTTCCTGCCCAGCTATAACAAAGCCCGTGCCAGCGGGCACATGTGGGGTAGCACCTATAACCCTTGGTTTTGCAACGCCTTCAGGATTGCAACGCAAGGTGCAACGTTTCACGCGTAGGGCTTCCAAGCCAATCTGACAGGGCTTTGCGCGCGGGGCTCAACGTCAAACAGACCAGCCTCGCCGGTCCCGCGCACCCTTATTAAAGGAGGCGGCTGCCCAAGTCGCCTTGTCAGCGGGGGGAGCCTACGGTATTACGTGCGCGCCCACTTCCCCAGACGCGAGGACCCGAACCATGGCACGCTCCGCCAAGGAACCCTTCGGCTATTGCTTGAATACCAGCACCGTCAAGGGCCAGAAGCTCGGCATTGAAGAGGAAGTCGAAATCGCCGCGAAGGCCGGCTACGACGGCATCGAGCCCTGGATCGGGGAACTCGACGCGTACGTGAAGTCGCGCCGCAAGCTCAAGGATCTGGCGAAAAAGATTCGCGACCTGGGGCTGACGGTGGAGAGCGCCATCGGCTTCTTCGAATTCGTGCTCGACGATCCCACGCGCCGGCGCAAGGCCTACGACGAAGCCAAGCGCAACATGGAGATGCTCGCGATTCTCGGCGGCAAGCGCATCGCCGCGCCGCCCTGGGGACATCAGAACGAGCCCGGCCTGGACCTGTGGAAGACCGTCGAACGCTACCGCAAGCTCTGCGAGATCGGCGACCAGTTCGACGTCATCCCCATGCTCGAATTCTGGGGCTTCAGCAAGAGCCTGAACCGCCTGGGCGAAGCGATGCTGATCGTCAGCGAGACCGCGCACCCCAAGGCCTGCATCCTCTGCGACGTCTACCACCTCTATAAGGGCGGCAGCCCCTACGACGGCCTGAAGATGCTCGGGCCGAACACCATCGGCGTCATGCACATGAACGACGTCCCGAAGCGCTTCACGCCCGAAAAGATCACCGACGCCGACCGCGTCTGGCCCGGCGACGGCATCGCGCCGCTCAAGCAGATCTTCCGCGACCTGCACGCCGTCGGCTTCCGCGGGCCGCTCTCCCTCGAACTCTTCAACGCCAAGTACTACAAGATGGACGCGCTCGCCTGCGCCAAAAAAGGCCTGGAGAAGATGCGCGCGGCGGTGCGCAAGAGCTTCTGAACGGGTATACTGCCGCTCCGGAAGGAGGCGGCATGCGGGAGCGACTTCACGGCCTGGCGGTCGCGTGCGCGTTTCTGGGCGCGCTCCTGCTGGTGCTCGAACTCCTCCCGGCCAGTCCCGCGGTGGAAGGCGAAGCCGAAGAACTCGCGCGCATCGACCGGCTGCTCGAACGATCCGCCCGCATCCGCGAGATTCTCGCCCGCGAACCCGAACAGGCCTGGAAGCGCGCCGGGTGGCTCCACGATGCCGCGGCCGCGCGCGCCCGGGCCGAAGCCGAACGCAAACCGATCCTCGCGGTGCTCGTCGTCAACGAGTACGGCCTCAAGCAGGCCGCGCGCTGCTGACTGGGCGGGCGCCTGTTCGAGAGCGGTGCGCTCTCCGATCCCGCCACTCTGGCCCTGATCCGCGACGCGTACGTGCCGCTGTGGATCAACCTTACCGACGATGGGATGCCCGAGGAGATGCCCGCGGTGAATCCGTGGGACCCGCCGCTCAAACGCTACCCCGAATTCAAGCATGCCTTCGCGACGAGCATCGTCTGCGACGCCTCGGGGCGCACGTTCTTCGGCAACTCCGGCCGTTCGTATCCGCCCGAGTACGAGCCCGGCGGGCGGTATCGCGCCGAGGCTTACCGCGCGTTTCTCGAGCGCGGGCTGGAACGCTTCCGCGAGGTCGAGCGGGTCGAGCGCGATCCCGCCCTGAGCGAGGCCCAGCGTACGGCCCGCCGCGCCGCGCTGCTGCTCGCCTACCGCAAGGACCTTCAGCCGCTCTCCAAGATGGGGCTCGCCGCCGGCCCGGGCGTCGCGAAACCGCCCGAGCCCGGTCGCTGACCGGGTTCACGCGGGCGGGCCTTCCGGCGCGGCCGCATCGCGCAGCCGCGCCCGCGTGATCTGGAACGCCAGGCCCAGAAAGGCGAACGCCAGCAGGATCGCGAACCAGCCCCAGGCTGCCGCATAGGTGGTGGCCTCGACGCCGTACGCCTTCGCGTTGGCTGCGGCCACGTAGGCGAGCACGAGCGGAAAGAGCGCGCGGTTCCGTGAAACGGCCGCAAGCAGCACCGCCGCCGCCGCGTAGAAGTAGACCAGCGAAGGCACGTCATCCGGCATGCAGCTCCATACGCCCCAGCCCCAGACCGCGGCCAGCAGCGCCGCTCGGGCCCACGCCGTCCCGCGTCCGAAGATCAGGCAGAGCGCCAGCGCGCCCAGCGGTCCCCAGCGCAGGGTTTCCAGGAGCCGGTCGCAGCCGGCGCATTCGACGTGAAGCATGCGCGTGACCAGCACCAGCGAGAGCAGCCAGAAGGCCAGCGCGCGCGGAAACGTTACGCGCATGGCGAGCCAGGCCGCGCCGGCCAGGACCGCCGCGCCCGCCGCCACGGGCCCGGCCCGGCCGTCGAGCAGGCGCAGGAGCGATGCGAGATCGAAGGAGGCGACGCCGAGCCAGAAGCAGCCGCAGGCGAGATCCGCGAAGGTCCGGTCCCGTTCGCGCAGGCGCAGCAGCAGGTACGAGCACGCCGCGACGAAGCAGGTGATCCGGTACGGCGTCAGGGTCACGCGCCAGCCGTCCCAGCCCGGCCGCCAGTACGGCCCGCCGCCCAGCCACCCGAGCATCAGCAGCAGCGCGACCACGATCCAGAGGCGCGCCAGGTTCAACGCGATGCGATCCGGCACGCGCGTAAGCCTCGGGGCGACCGCCGCCGCGACGACGAGCCCCGGCGCCAGCCAGCTCCACGCGAACGGCGTACGGTAGACCCACGACTGCGCGATCACCTGCGCGCCCAGCATGCCGAACGTCAGGAGGCTCGAGACGCGCGCGAAGGCGTCGCGCTGCCACCAGGGCGCGGCCTCAGAGCGCGCGAGGCCCGGCAGACCGGGCGCGTCCGCGGCCGCTTCGGGCAGCCCGAGCAGCAGCAGCGGCAGGAGCCCGAAGAGCGTCCAGACCGCAAAGGCCGCCGCCGTCGTCCGCGCAACGTCGCCTTCGGGGTAGAGCCCCAGGAGTCCCTGGAACGAGTACAGAAAAAGGATCGCGGCGATCTGGAAGGCGCGCATGCGCTCGAAGATCGGCCGGCCGATGCCGCGCTCCAGCGCGTAAATCTTCAGCAGCGCGAGCACGAAGCTGGCCGCGGCCACCGCGACGCCCAGCCCCAGGCTGATGGGCAGGCACGCGTTGATCGTGAACGTGACGTCGAGCAAGAAAAGCTGCGCGACCAGAAGCAGCGTGGGGCCTTCCGAACCGCGCGGTGCCTGCCGGCAGACAAATCCGCACGCCAGCATCACGAGGCCTTCGTACACATTGATCGTGCCGAGCAGAATCAGCAGACCGCCGAGGTCTCGCCGCAACGTAAAGAGGTACGGACCCGAGATCAGGAAGCAGCCGAGGAGCATCAGCAGCGCGCTGAGCAGGTAGAAAATATTGTGGCGCTGCAACCACGTTACGACCGGCGGAAATCCCGGCAGAGCCGACGGATTCATGCGCGTGGGCCTCCTATGAAGGGCGCCGAATTCCTTTTGAGAAATCTCTGAAAATCCTTGCAAGCCATACGGTTGCAATATTGCGCGAAGATGCAAAGGCCGGGCCATGCGCGCGCCCTGGGCAGCGCACGGCGTGAGTGACAAAGCGCGTCCACGCGAATTGTCAGTCGCGTGGCGCGCTAACAATTTTCGTCAGATTTCGCCGCTGCGGTTCATCATGGGCTAACAGCGCGCCGGGAGACTCCCCGCGCCTACACCAGCCGAGCCCGGAGCGCGTTGTCGAAGAATCAACTCATTTGCTTGACACGTACGGAAGACTAAACTATAGAGTTCGCGCCTCCAATAAAGGCTCCACCCCCTTGCGGGGAAGATCGAATGCACCTTGTAGAAGGTGTGTGAGGGGGCAAAGCGTTTGCGGTTAAGGGTTTGAGGCGGCGGATTTCGGAGCGAAACTGACGCCTTCTGAGCCACTTTTGACGCCGCGATACGCGCCGGAGGATACATACGAACGCGGATGATGCTGCGCGTTCGGACGCCGGAGGGGCCTGCGACGGAAAAAGGGCCTGAAAAGAACGAGAAACGGGAGAAGAGTGCCTGGGCGTACATGAATCTGGGCGCGGTCTTCGCCGTGACGGTGGGTTTGTTCGTCCTGCTGGGCTGGTGGCTGGACGGAAAGTACGGATGGGCGCCTTGGGGTACGGTCGGGTGCGGCCTGTTGGGCGTAACCGCGGCGATGTACCACTTCCTCAAGGAGACCTTGTGATCGGGACGCGCGCGTGAAGGTGGCGGCGGTCCTGGTCGCGGTGCTGGCGGCCGCGGCGCTGGCGGGCGAAGCGACGGGCCTGCGGACGCCGGTGTACGCGGGAACGGCCGCGGGCGCGCTGATCGGATTGGTAGGCTTCGGATTCGCCGTCGCGATCGCGCGGCGCAACCGGGCCGAGCGGGAGACGGGACGGAAGCAGCCGGGCAAGTGGGACATCTGGACCTTATGGGGCAGTGGCGTACTGGTCCGGATGGTGTTGCTGGGCGTCTGCGCGGGCGTGCTGATGGCGTGCCTGCCCGACGACTGGCGGACGGCGCTGCTGGCGCTGGCAAGCGTCTACCTGCCGCTGATGGCCGTCGAGACGTGGTGGTTGATGAGCCGGATCGTGGACTCGAAGTGAGCGGAACCTGAAGGCACCATGGCCGAAGCCGAAGAACATCCCCCCAAAGGCGAACACAAGAGCGGCGATGCCCACGAGGGCGCGCATGCCGAAGGTCACGGCGGCCACGCAGAAGGCCCCGCGGACCCGCTGCACCATATCAAGGATAAGGTGCTGCTGGGCATGGCCGCCGACGGCAAGCTGGTCTGGAAGCCCTACGGCGACCACGGCCACGCGCAGGTCGGGTACGCGCCGAAGATGATCGGCCCGATGAAGCTGGAATTCACCAAGCACATGGCCGGGATGACCTTCGGGGCCCTGGTGATTTTCCTGGTCGTCACCGCCGTCGCGCGCCGCGTGAAGAACAGCCTGCACCACGACCGCGCGCCCGAAGGCCCGCTGGCCAACATGGTCGAATCGCTGGTGGTGTTCGTGCGCGACGAACTGGTCCTGCCCATCGGCGGCCACCATCTCGAACACTACACGCCGCTCTTCCTGACCTACTTCTTCTTCATCCTGACCCTGAACCTGATGGGCATGATCCCGGAATTCGGCGGGGTCACCGGCAACTGGACCGTCACGCTCTTCCTGGGCGTCTCGATCTGGTTCTCGCTTACCTTGCTGGGCATGTATCACCAGGGCCCGCTGCATTACTTCCTGCATATGGTGCCGCCGGGGACGCCCTGGCCGATGTGGCCGCTGATGTTCGTGCTGGAATTCCTCGGCCCGGTCATCAAGTGCGGCGTGCTGTGCGTGCGTCTCTTCGCGAACATGATCGCCGGGCACCTGGTCATTTCGAACATCCTGGCGCTGGGCGTGATCGGCGAAAAGCTGGCCACGGGGCTGGCGGTGGCGATGATCTTCGTCGGCGTGCCGCTGGCGCTGGGCATCTCGATGCTGGAAATCCTGGTCTGCTTCATCCAGGCGTACGTCTTCACGATGCTTTCGATCATCTTTGTGAGCGCGGCCGTGCATCCCGAGCACTAAGTGGTGCCGGGACGGCTGCCTTAAGGACGAAGTCAAAACGAAAGCCGGCACTGGCCGGCTGAGTCAAACAGGAGGACGGGTAACATGGGCGTTGGATACGGCATGGCGTTGTTGGGCATGGGCCTGGGCCTGGGGCTGCTGGTGTTTGGCGCGGCTTACGGCATCGGCAAGCTCGCGGTGGCGGCGATGGAAGGCATCGCGCGTCAGCCCGAAGCGGCGGGCAACATTCGCGGCACGGCGATCGTGCTCGGCGCGCTGATCGAAGGTTTCACCTTCTTCGCGCTGATCGTGTTCTTCCTCCTGAATCCGGGCGCGACCTTCGAGAAGATGACGGAGAAGGATGCGAAGCCGGCGCCGGTCGTGAGCGAGAAGCACTAGGACCGTCGGTTCGGTGCAGGTTCCCGTAGGCGTTTTCGGCGAGGTGCGTCGTGGAAATGTTCATACCTGAAGTTCAGGTGCTCGTCTGGACCGTGGTGGTCTTTTTCGTGCTGCTGGGCCTGCTGTGGAAGTTCGCCTGGGGTCCCATCCTGCACGCGTTGGAGGAGCGCGAAGGGCGCATCTCCAAGAAGATCTCCGACGCCGAGACGGCCCTGAAGGCCGCGAACGAGAAGGCCGCCGAGTACGAGAAGAAGATCGCGGCGGCCAAGGAAGAAGCGGCGGCCATCATCGCCGAAGGCAAGCGCGACGTCGAAAAGGTGCGCGACGAGATCATGGCGGCGGCCAACGCCGAATCCGCCCGGACGCTCGAGCGCGCCAAGCGCGAAATCGCCCTGGCCAAGGACGCGGCGCTGCAGGAACTGCGCGACCGCGTCGTGGACCTGACGGCGGAACTGGCGGCGCAGGTGATCGAACGGGAAGTGAAGCCCGAAGACCACCGCCGCCTGATCGAGGAAAGCATCCAGCGCGTCGGCGCCAGCAACTAGGCGCGCGGTAAAAGCTCGCGGGGCCGGGCGCCGCCCGGGCCCGGAAAAAGCAGGCACGCATACGGTTCGGGACGGACACCATGGCCAGCAAAGGCACGGGCAATCTGCACTACGTCTACGCCGAAGCGCTGTACGACGTGGCGTTCGAGGCGGGCGTGCTCGTCCGCGTCGAGGAAGAGATGCTGGCGGTGCAGGACATGCTGGGCAAGCACCCGGTGATCCACCGCTTCCTGGAAACGCCGACGATCATGGCGGAACAGAAGCGCGCGGTGCTGCTGGAGGCGCTCAAGGAACTGCACCCGATCACGCTGAACTTCTTCTGCGTGCTGGTGGCGAAGCAGCGCGTCCGGCTGCTGGACAAGATCGTGGACGCCTTCCACGAACACTGCAACGACAAGGCCGGCATCGCGGAAATGACGGTCACGTCCGCGCAGCCGCTCGATCCGGGCCAGCGCGCGAAACTCGCCGAGGTGCTGGAACGGAAGATGGGGCGCAAGGTCAAGCTGGTGGAAAAGGTGCGGCGGGAACTGATCGGCGGCTTCGTGGTCACGCACCTGGACCAGCAGTGGGACCTCTCGCTGGTGCACCGGCTCGGCCGGCTGGTGGACCGGATGGAAACCGCCCGGGAAGCCCTGGGCGTCTGGAAAGATTAACGAGAACAGGCATTCACGTGCCGGGAGTCTTGCAGCATGCGCATTCAAGTCGATGAAATGGTCGACATCCTGCGGCGGCAGATCAAGGATTACGATTCGGCCCTGCACGTGGACGAAGTCGGCACCATCGTCGAAATCGGCGACGGCATCGCCCGCATCTACGGGCTGAGCAACTGCCTGGCCGGCGAGATGATCGAATTCCCCACGGGCGTGTACGGCCTGGCGCTGAACCTCGAAGAGGACAGCGTGGGCTGCGCGATCATGGGCCGCTACGACGACCTGAAGGAAGGCATGCAGGTCAAGCGCACCGGCCGCGTGCTCCAGGTCCCCGCCGGCCCGGCGCTGATCGGGCGCGTGGTGGACCCCGTCGGCCGCCCGCTGGACGGCAAGGGCCCGATCAACACCGACAAGTTCCGCCTGCTGGAATCGCCGGCGCCGGGCATCGCGCTGCGCCAGCCGGTCAAGGTGCCGCTGCAGACGGGCATCAAGTCGATCGACGGCATGATCCCGATCGGGCGCGGCCAGCGCGAACTGATCATCGGCGACCGCAAGACGGGCAAGACCGCCATCGCGATCGACGCGATCATCAACCAGAAGAAGGAAAACGTCATCTGCGTGTACGTGGCCATCGGCCAGAAGGAATCGACGGTCGCGTCGGTCGTGAAGAAGCTCCAGGAGACCGGCGCGATGGACTACACCATCGTCGTCTCCGCCTCCGCGTCCGACCCCGCGCCGCTGCAGTACATCGCGCCCTACGCCGGCGCGGCCATGGCCGAGTACTTCATGTACGAGGAAGGCCGCGACACGCTCTGCGCGTACGACGACTTGACCAAGCAGGCCGCCGCCTACCGCGAGATGTCGCTGCTGCTGCGCCGCCCGCCGGGCCGCGAAGCGTACCCGGGCGACGTCTTCTACCTGCATTCTCGCCTGCTGGAACGCGCCGCGAAGCTGATGGAAAAGTACGTCATCGTCCCCGCGAGCAAGGAAGGCAACGTGCTCGAGGCCGACGCGGTGAACGGCAAGGCCTACCTCGGCGAGGAAGGCGCGAAGGAAGCCAAGAAGGAAATGGGCGCGATGCCCAACGCCGCGGGCTACAAGGTCTCCAAGGTGTACGGCACCGGCGGCAGCCTGACGGCGCTGCCCGTCATCGAGACGCAGGAAGGCGAAGTCTCCGCGTACATCCCGACCAACGTGATCTCGATCACCGACGGCCAGATCTACCTGGAACCGGACCTGTTCAACGCCGGCGTCCGCCCGGCGGTCAACGTCGGCATCTCGGTCAGCCGCGTCGGCGGCAACGCGCAGATCAAGGCGATGAAGAAGGTCGCCGGCACCCTGCGCCTGGACCTCGCGGCCTTCCGCGAACTGGAAGCCTTCGCGCAGCTCGGCACGGAACTGGACCCGGTGACGCAGCGGCAGGTGGACCGCGGCTACCGCCTGGTCGAACTGCTCAAGCAGCCCCAGTACCAGCCCAACGAGGTCGTGAACCAGGTCATCGCGATCTACGCCGCGACCAAGGGCTTCATGGACGACGTGCCGATCAACCAGGTCGGCGCGTTCGAACACGGGCTGATCACCGAGATCAACGACGCCCACAAGGAAATCATCGAGGCGGTCCGCAAGACGAAGGAACTCTCGGACGACACGGTCGCCAAGCTCGAAGCGGCGATCAAGGACTTCAAGCAGCGCTTCGGCAAGAAGTAGCCGGCCCGGCGCGCGCGCGCCGGGTGCCTTA
>JAHCJK010000209.1 GCA_026184295.1 Planctomycetota bacterium | reverse complement strand
CGGCCGCCGCGGAGGCGCCGATCGAGAGCATCCGCGTGGACGTGGGCGAGATGGACAAGCTCCTCGAAGGCATCGCGGAACTCGGCGCGCGCCTCGCCTCCGTGCGCCGCGTGGCCGAAGGCGCCACCAAGGCGCGCCTCCACGGCGACGTGCTCGCCGCGCAGGCCACGCGCCTGGCCGCCTCCGGCGGGCGGGACCGCGCGGGGCTGGGCGGCCTGGCGCTCGGCGCCGAAGACCTGCGCGCGGCGCTCGAGAAACTCCAGAAGAGCCTCGGCGAGGACATCGGGCAGGCGGAACTCGAACTCGCCCAGGTCCGCGACGCCGCGAACCAGCTCAGGCTCCTGCCCGCGCAGGTCGTCTTCGCCTCCGTCGAACGGGCCGTGCGGGACGCCGCGGAGACGCTGCACAAGCCGGTGCGCTTCGAGGCCGGCGGCGGCGAGACGCGCCTCGACGCCCACGTGCTGGCCGCGATCCGCGACGCGCTGCTCCATCTGGTGCGGAACGCGGTGGCACACGGCATCGAGTCCGAGGGCGGGCGCGCGGCCGCCGGCAAGCCCGCCGCGGGGCTCGTGCGGCTCGACGTCGAACGCGTCGGCAGCCACGTGCGCTTCGTCTGCAAGGACGACGGCGGCGGCCTCAACCTCCACGCCGTGCGGCAGGCGGCCTTGCGCCGCGGGCTGCTGGCCCCGGCCGACGCCGAGCGGATGGGCGCGCAGGACCTGATCCAGATCGTGCTGCAGGGCGGCGTCTCGACCGCCGGCGCCGTGGACCAGGTCTCCGGCCGCGGCATCGGGCTGGACGTGGTGCGCTCGACGGCGCGGCGGCTGAAAGGCGACGTGCTCCTGCGCACCGAGGAAGGCAAGGGCACCGAAGTGGAAGTGGTCGTGCCGGTCTCGCTCGCGGCGGTGGCCGCCCTGCGGGTGCAGTCCGCCGGAGTGGTCGCGTCGATCCCCCTCGCCGCGGTGAAGGAAGTCGTCCGTCTCGAGGAAAGCGACCTGGCCCGAACCAGCGACGGCGCCGCGCTGCAGCGCGAGGGCGAAGCGATTCCGTTTCTGCCGATGAGCCAGTTGCTGGGCCACGAGGAACCGGCGGATGCCCCCGCGCGGCGCTCGGCCGTGGTGCTGAACGCCTCCACCGGCCTGGGGGCGCTCGGCGTCGAACGCCTGCTGGGGACGGCGAGCGTCGTGGTGCGCTCGCTGCCCGCGTACGTGCGCGCGGAAGCGTTCGTGGCCGGCGCGGCCAGCGACCTGGCGGGTTCGCCGGAGCTGATGTTCGATCCCGCGAACCTGGTGAGCGCGATCCGGGCGCGGCGCAGCCTGGCGCCGCCGGCCGCGCGGCCGCAGCGCCCGCCGATCCTGGTGATCGACGATTCCCTGACCACGCGCATGCTCGAACAGAGCATCCTCGAATCCGCGGGCTACGAGGTGGCCCTGGCGACCTCGGCGGAGGAGGGCCTCGAGAAGGTCCGCGCGGGGCGCTTCGGGCTGATCGTGGTGGACGTCGAGATGCCCGGGATGAACGGCTTCGAATTCGTGGAGCAGGTGCGGGCGGACGCGGCGCTTTCGGGCATTCCGTGCATTCTGGTCACCTCGCGCGGTTCGCCGGAAGACAAGATTCGCGGCAAGAAAGCCGGCGCGCGCGCGTATATTGTGAAGGGCGAGTTCGACCAGGGCCTGTTGCTCCAGACGATCCGGCAACTGATGGGATAATCGCATGCCAAGAACGCGCGTCCTGGCGGTCGAAGACTCTCTGACGGTGCGCAAGCGCATCCTGGAAGTCCTCGCGTCCGATCCCACCCTTGAAGTGGTGGGCGAAGCCGAGGACGGCAAGCGCGCGATCGAACTCTGCCAGGCGCTGCGCCCCGACGTGATCACCATGGACATGATGCTCCCGGTCATGACCGGGCTCGCGGCCACCGAGTACATCATGGCCTACTGCCCCACGCCGATCCTGGTCGTCTCGGCCTCGGTCAACCGCGGCGAACTCTTCCGCACCTACGACGCGCTCGCCGCCGGAGCGGTGGACGTGCTTGAAAAGCCCACCGGCGACGAGCCCGAAGGCCAGTGGGAAGCGAAGTTTCTCGCGGCGGTGAAGATGGTCGCGCGCATCAAGGTCATCACCCACCCGCGCCGCCGCTTGAATCCCTCCACGCTGGCCGTGCCCTTGCCCGTGCGGGGGACCGCGCCCGCGCGCGCCGAAGAGGGCGGCCCGCGCCTGATCGCGATCGGCACGTCCACGGGCGGCCCCGCCGCGCTGCGTCAGATGCTGATGCAGTTTCCGCCGGATCTGTCCGTGCCGGTGCTGATGGTGATCCATATCGGGAAGATCTTCGCCGGGCCCTTCGCCGAATGGCTGAGCGGGCAGTCGGATTTCCGGGTCGCGTACGCGGCGGACCGCACGCCGCTGCCGCCCTTGGGCGCGCCGTGCGTGCTGCTCGCGCCGCCCGACCAGCACCTGGTGGTCAAGGACGGGCTGCTCCGGCTGAACCAGGACCCCGAACGGCATTCGTGCCGGCCCTCGGTGGACGTGCTCTTCGAGTCCATCGCGCGGGAGTGCGGGTCGCGCGCGATCGCCTGCCTGCTGACCGGCATGGGCAAGGACGGCGCGGAAGGGCTGCTGGCCATCCGCCGCGCCGGGGGCCGCACCTTCGCGCAGGACGAGGCCAGTTCGGTGGTGTACGGGATGCCGCGCGAGGCCGCGCTTATCGGCGCCGCCGAGCGCGTGCTGCCGCTGGACCAGATCGCGCCGGCCGTCGCCGCGCTGGCCGGGCATCCGCGGAGGCCCGCATGAAGCCATCGGTCCTGATCGTGGACGACAGCCTGACCGTGCGCATGGACCTCGACGAGGCCTTTCGCGAGGCCGGGTTCGAGACGGCCATGTGCGCCTCGCTGGCGACCGCGCGCGAGGCGCTCCTGAAGACCGTCTATTCGCTGGCGGTGCTCGACATCCTCCTTCCCGACGGCGACGGCCTGGACCTGCTCAAGGAAATCCGGCAGAGCCCCGCGCGCGCCAAGCTGCCCGTCATGCTGCTGACCACCGAGGCCGAGGTGCGCGACCGCATCCGCGGGCTCAAGACCGGCGCCGACGAATACGTGGGCAAGCCCTACGATTCCGATTACGTCGTCTCGCGGGCCCGGCAACTGGTTCACGCCGACGCCGAGGCTGCGGGGCCGCGCGTCCGCCACATCCTCGTCATCGACGACAGCCCGACGTTTCGGAACACGATGCGCGAGGCCCTGGAGGCCGCGAACTATTCGGTCGTCACCGCCGAGAGCGGCGAGGAGGGCCTCAAGCGCGCGGCGACCCTGCGGCCGCACGTGATCGTGGTGGACGGAATGCTGCCGGGGATCGACGGAGCGACCGTGATCCGCCGCATCCGCTCCGACGTCAACCTGCGCAACACGCCCTGCATCCTGCTCACGGGCTCGGAGGATCCGGCCAACGAAGTGCGCGTGCTCGAGGCCGGCGCCGACGCCTACCTGCGCAAGGAATCGAGCCTGGACGTGCTGCTCGCGCGCATCGCGGCGGTGATGCGAAGTTCCAACGAGCCCACGGCCGCGGGCGGCACCGCCGGCCTGCTGGGGCCGAAGAAGGTCCTGGCCGTGGACGACAGCCGCACCTACCTCGAGGAACTCTCGGACCACCTGCGCGAGGAAGGCTTCGACCTGGTGCTCGCGCAGTCGGGCGAGGAGGCCCTCGAACTCCTCGCGGTGCAGCCCGTGGACTGCGTGCTGCTGGACCTGATGATGCCGGGCCTTTCGGGGCAGGAGACCTGCCGGCGCATCAAGCAGTCGCCCGCGTGGCGCGACATCCCGCTCATCATTCTCACCGCGCTGGAAGAAAACGACGCGATGATCGCGGGCATCAACGCCGGCGCGGACGACTACATCACCAAATCGGGCGATTTCGAGGTGCTGAAGGCGCGCGTGCGCGCGCAGATCCGGCGCAAGCAGTTCGAGGACGAGAACCGCCGCATCCGCGAAGAGCTGATGCAGAAGGAAGCCGAAGCGGCCGAAGCGCGCGCGGCGAAGCAGGTCGCGGAAATGCGCGAGCGCATGCTGGTCGAGCTTCAGCACAAGAACGAGGAACTGGAGTCCTTCAGTTATTCGGTCTCGCACGATCTGCGCGCGCCGCTCCGGGCGCTCGATGGCTTCAGCCATATTCTGCTGGAGGATTACGGCGGGAATTTCGACGAGGAAGGCAAGCGCCTGCTCGCCTCCATCGGCGGCGCAGCCAAGCGCATGTCCACCCTGATCGACGCGCTGCTGGCGCTTTCCCGCACGACGCGGGGCGAGATGAACATCCAGGAGGTGGACCTTTCGGCGATCGCGCAGACGGCCGCCGACGACCTGCGCCGAGCGGAACCGGACCGCCGCGCCGCCTGGACGATCCAGCCTCAGGTGCTCGTCGAAGGCGACCAGGCCCTGCTGCGCGCCGCGATGGTCAACCTGCTGCAGAACGCGTGGAAGTATTCGGCGAAGGTCCCGGAGGCGCGCATCGAATTCGGCGCGCTGGACGATCCCCAAAAGGGGCGCGTCTATTTCGTGCGCGACAACGGCGCCGGGTTCGACATGGCCAACGCGGGCTCGATCTTCGCGCCCTTCAAGCGCCTGCATACCGAGCGGGAATTCCAGGGGACCGGCATCGGCCTCGCCACCGTGCACCGCATCATCCGCCGCCACGAAGGCAAGATCTGGGCCGAAGCCCGCGTCAACGAAGGCGCCTCCTTCTTCTTCACTCTGGGCGGCAGCCTGCGCATTTAGCGCGCCTCGAGCAGGCGCTCGATCCGCCGGCAGGCGGTCGCGGCGCCATCCTCCTGGGCAAGTTCCCGCGCGGCCGCTTCGGCGTGGGCGCGGTATTCGGGCGCGAGCACCTTTTCGAGCAGGATGCGCCGCACGCCTTCTTCGGTCAGGCCGGAGGCCGCCATCGCGGCGCCCACGCCAAGTTCCAGAAGGCAGCGGGCATTGAACACCTGGTCGGCGCGCTGAGGCAGCACGAGCGAAGGCACGCCGTTCCGGAGCGTGCGCGCGCAGATGCCCGCTCCGCCGAAGTGAATCGCGGCGTCGGCGCGGGCCAGGAGCCAGTCGTGGTCCAGCGGTCCCGCCAGGCACAGGAGCCCGGCGTCCCGCGGGCCCTGCAGGCCGCGTTCGTCCATTTCTTCCCAGCCGCCGGGCTGGATCACGAGCTTGCGCCCAAGCCGTTCCGCCGCGCGCGCGAGCGTGACCGCCGCCGCGGACGCTTCCCGCCCGGGCAGGCTGCCCATGGTCAGGACCAGCACGCGCGCGCCGTCTTCGACGAAGGACTTCACGTTCGGCGGCGGCCGCCAGGCCGGCATCCGGCTCCCGTCGAAAAAGAGGAACCCCGTCACGTGAAGGGAATCCTCGTACCCCAGATCGGGCGACGAAAAGAGCATGCTGCTGGCGAGCAGGTTCAGGTCCGCCGGCGGAGCCGGCTCGGCGCAGGCCGCGTATTCGAAGTGCCGGAACTGGCCCGGAACGGTGGAGACGCAGACCCAGGGCAGGCGCAGGCGCCGGTGAACCAGGGCGGCCGCGTACTGCGAGGCGTGGGACACCAGCAGCTCGGCGCCTTCGCAGGCGCCGGCCAGGTCGCGAAACTGCCCGGGCGTGTCCATCAGCAGGGCCACGGCCTGGTTCGCTTCCGCCTGGTTGAAGGGCCGGGCGCCCTGGCGTTCGGTCCACCGGTTCGCGTCCGCGGCGGAGACGCCCGCCCCGCAGGCCAGCGGTTCGAACCCCGCGGATCGGACGAGCGGATGCCGGTGCGCGGGGGCGGCGACCCGGACGGCGTGGCCGCGCTTGGAGAGTTCGGCGCCCAGCGCGAGCATGGGGAGCAGGTGGCCCCAGGCGCACGAAGCGCTCACGACGATGCGAGCCATGCTAGCTCCCGTTTCCCGCCGCCGCCCCGTCGCGGACAAAGGCTTCGATCCGTTCGCACGCGCGCGCCGTGCCGTCCTCGGCGCGGATCGCGGCGGCGATCGGTTTCAGGCGTTCACGCACGGCGGGGCAGTCCACGCGTTCCGCGAGCACCCGCGCCAGCGACGCCGCGGTCGCCTGGTGCGGATTCACCGCGGCGGCGACGCCGAGTTCCAGCAGGCGCCCGGCGTTGAAGAAACAGTCGCGGCCGTAGGGCTCGACCAGCATGGGGCAGGCATCGCGCAGGCCCTTGGCCAAGGTGCCCATGCCGCCGTGAAAGATCAGCGCGCCGCAGCGCGGCAGCAGCCAGTCGTGCGGAAGCTGCTCGGCGAAGAAGACCCGCGAGCGGTCGATGCCGGCCGGCAGCGCGCCGGGCGCGAGCCCGGCCCAGCCGCGCTGCACGATCAGCCGCCGGCCCAGCCGCGCCGCGGCCTCGGCGTGCAGCGCCACCGCGCGGGCCCCGTCGGCCACGGGGATGCTGGCCGGCAGAAACGCGATGGGGGCATCGCCCTCCCCGACGAACGCCCGCAATTCCGGCGTGGGTTCCGACCAGCCCGGCTGTTCCTTCCCGGCGTAAAACCAGAAGCCCGTGGCGTGCACGGCCGGATACCCTTCGGCGCCCGGCCGGCTGAAGGCCGGGCTGCTGGCGAGGAGCGTCAGCGGCGCGTCCGGCGGGCTTCGGTAGAGCGGCGCGCCGGGGGCGTGGGCGAATTCCTCGGGCGTCGTGGAGACGCAGATCCAGGGCAGGCCGAGTTCCCTCGAGACGCCGGCGGCGGCGTACTGGATGGAACTGGCCACCAGCAGGTCCGCGCCCCGGCAGAGCCGCCGCAGGTCGCGGCCGTTTTCTTCCACCGCGTTGATCCGGGCGTCCAGCGCCTGGAGTTCGGGGGTGCGCGGCTGCCAGCCGTCGAAGGCGCGCGCGTCCCGGCGCGCCTCCTCGGGCCCGAAGGCGGGCCCGCACGAAGCCGTCTCGATGCCCGCGCGCCGGAAGAGTTCGTGCATGGCCGGATTGACCGCCGCCAGCACGCGGTGGCCGCGCGCCTGAAGCGCCTGCGCGAGCGCCACGTAGGGCACGAAGTCCCCCATCGTGCCGATGCTGGATACGACGATGCGCGCCATCAGTGCGGTCTCCGAACGTCAATCCAGCGCGAGAAACGCGCGCGCCTTGAGCAGAAAATCCCGCGTGTCGGCGCAGTGAATCGCGTGGCGGCGGCCGTGCCAGACGTCGAGCACGTCGCGGTCCTGGCCGTAGCGCAGGAGGAAGGCGGGCACGCCCGCCGCGTAGCAGAGCTGCTGCATCCCGCTGTCCACGCCAAAGAAGAAGTCGCAGGTGCTCGCGGCTTCCAGGCATTGCCGCACGGACAGGTGCTTGCCCAGGCGCACGAACTCATGGCCGGGCGCGAACGAGAGGAGCGCTTCGAGGTCCGCTTGCGGAGGGTTCTTTTGATCCGCGCAGGAGACGCCGTCGAGCTGGTAGGCGATGCGGCGGAAGCGCTTTCCCGGCGTCCCCTGCCAGCGCTGCCGGGTGGGAACGTTGGGCGCAAAGAACGGGTAGACGCCCGCCAGCGGGAAATAGCGCTCGGCGGGCGGGTCCTGGGTCAGTTCGAGCGTGCCGGAAAAATCGAGGGCCTCGAGGATTTCTCGGATGAGCCCTTCCTTGTTCGCCAGCGGCGTCTCGGAGAAGTCCTTGCCGGGCAGGCCGTGCCAGGCGGTGTACAGCGAGACCTTGGCCTGCCGCGTGGCCTGCACCCAGCAGGCGTATTGCACGGTACGCCAGATGTCGCCGAAGCCCGGACAAAAGAGCCCGAACGTGCACGGGTCCGGCCAGCGGTCCAGGCCCATGAACCGGAGAATGTGGTCGGCCTGCTGAGCCGGCTGCCCGTACAGCGGCCCTTCCTTCCATCCGGGCCACAGGCCGCCCTGGCACGCCAGAAAGAGCGTCTGCGGTCCCCAGGGGCGCAAGGCCACGCGGTACCCCAGGCGCTCCAGGCGGTTCTTCAGCAGCCTGCATCGCAGGCGGGCGCCCTTCTGGCCCTGGTAGTGCATCTCGCCGACGATCGTGTGGACCTTGTCCTTCAGGAGCTTGCTGTGCTCCACGATCCCGTATTCCGACCCTTCGCAATCGAGCTTCAGGAGCCCCTGGCCGGGCAACTCGGACAGGACCCGATCCAGCGAACAGACCGGCACGGGCTCGCCGCGTTCCGGATTGACGCTTCCGCCTCCGGTGTTGCCCCGCGTCGGGCAGGGCGTGAAATACAGCACCCGCGCGCCGTCCGGGCTCGGATCGAGCGCCGCGTGGCGAACTTCGACGTGAGGAAACCCGGCGAGATTGCGGCACGCGAGGGCGTGGTTTTCGGCGCCGGCCTCGAACCCGATCACGCGCGCGGCCCCGCGCGCCAGGCTCGCGTAGGCAAAGCTGCCGATGTGCGTTCCGCCGTCGATCACCCAGCCTTCCAAGCGGTCCGGAAGGAGGTACTCGTTTTGCACGACCACGCTTTCGAAGATCGAGCGGTCCCAGGTCTCCGGCCGGAAGTGGAAGTCCGGCATGTCCGTGTGTGCCGCATTCACCGTTCTAGCCCCGGAATGGAACGCGTCTCCCGCGCAGAGGTCCAGAAACAGAAAGGGCTGGAGGATAGCCTCCAGCCCCGCACAACCTTGTGGCAAAGGGCGCTTAGCCGGGGATGCCGAAGCGGCTCTTGAGCGGCGAGTAGGACTTGCCGTTGATCACGGGGCCAATGGTTCCGCCCGTGACCTGGCTTAGGTCCGCCAAGGTCAGTTCGCCTTCGATCTTGCCTTCCGGCTGCTGGGCCGGCTTCGCTTCGCGCTGAGCATGAACCTCGTTTTCAACGGCCATGTTGGGACTCCTATGCATTCAAGCCTGGATGGATGGGACCCCTACGCAACGCCGAAGCGACTCTTGAGCGGCGAGTACGACTTGCCGTTGATCACCGGGCCGCTGACGCCGCCCGCGACCTGAGTCAGGTCCGCCAGCGTCAGTTCGCCTTCGATCTTGGCTTCCGGCTGTTTGGCCGGCTTCGCCTCGTGCTTGTCTTGAACATCGATTTCGTTCGCCATGTCGTGCCTCCGATTTGTAATTACGCCCGGATGGTTCGGTGCCTTTTTACGTAACGCCGAAGCGGCTCTTGAGCGGCGAGTAGGACTTGCCGTTGATCACCGGGCCGCTGACGCCGCCCGCGACCTGGGTCAAATCCGCCAGCGTCAGTTCGCCTTCGATCTTGATGTCCGGCTGCTTGGCCGGCTTCCCTTCGTGCTGAGCCTGACCTTCGTTTTCGGTTGCCATGTCGGACCTCCTTGGGCAAGCCTGGATGATACGGCCCTAACTACCGGACTCCGAAGCGGGACTTAAGGGGCGCGTCGGATTTGCCGTTGATCACCGGGCCAATGGAACCGCCCGCGACCCGGCTCAGATCCGCCAGCGTCAGTTCGCCTTCGATTTTGCCTTCGGGCTGCTTCGGCTGCGCGTCCGACTGGGGACGCACTTCCTTCTCCGTGGTCATCGCAGAAATCTCCTCGTGAAAACAGAATCGGGTCAGAAGTCCACCTTGAAGCGGGACTTCAGCGGCGAGTAGGACTTGCCGTTGATCACGGGCCCTGCATAAGCGCCGCCGACGACGGTCTGCAAATCGTCCAGCGTCAGCTCGCCTTCGATCTTCCCTTCGGGTTCCTTCGCGGCTTCCTTCGAAGGCGCGGGCCTTTCCACGGGCTTGTTCACGTTGCACTTCCTTGTTGTTTAGAGGACGCCGAACCGGGACTTCAGGGGCGAATAGGACTTGCCGTTGATCACGGGACCCGCATAACCGCCGCCGACGACGGTCTGCAAATCGTCCAAGGTCAGTTCGCCTTCGATCTTCCGCTCGGGTTCCTTCGCGGCTTCCTTTGGGAGGGGCGTGGGTTCAACGCGCTTATCCATGGTGGAACGCTCTCCTGTTTATTGAACACCGAAACGAGTCTTGAGCGGTGAGTAGGACTTGCCGTTGATCACGGGGCCCGCATAACCGCCGCCACTCACGGCGCGCAACTCTTCCAGCGTCAGTTCGCCTTCAATGGGGCGAACGGTTTCCGCAGCGAGTTCCTTTTCCGGCGGCACTTCGACGGGCTTCTGCATGCAAGTCTCCAGGAAATCCAAGGATCAGTCTTTTCCGAAGCGGCTCTTAAGCGGCGAGTACGAACGCCCGT
>JAHCJK010000208.1 GCA_026184295.1 Planctomycetota bacterium | reverse complement strand
GGCGGCCTCGAGTTCCTGGCGGGCCTGCGCGGGCTTGCCCGCGCGGCGCCACGCGCGCGCGACCTCCAGGCTCTCGCCGATGGCGAACGGATCGACGCGCAGCCCGGCGGCCAGGTATTCGGCCGAGGCGTCGCCCTTTTCCTGAAGGCCCAGGTCTTCGGCATGGATGGCGCGCAGCCCGCTGTCGCCGCCGCAGCGTTCCAGCGCGCGCGCCAGGATTTCGCGGCGTTCGCGCGTCGTCCGGGCCTGCTGGTACAGCGTGCTCCAGCCGTCGGCGTCGTACGGGCGCTGCTCGGTGTAAAGCTTCATGTTGCGGCTGGCCTCGGCCCCTTGCCCGCGCTGCTGCTGGGCGTTGGCCAGGAACTTCAGGCACTCGGCGGCGCGTTCGTTCCCGAACTTCGCCAGCGCCGCCCGCGCGCACGCTTCGGCGGCCACTTCCATGCTCGAATCGGAGGCCATTTGCGCCAGGCGCACCTGCGGCATGGGCAGGTCCGGGTGCGAGGCCGCGGCCGCCTCGGCCGCCTGCCGCGCCTGGTTGAAGTCCTGCGTGCCGTACGAGAGCATCATGAGGAAGAGCGGGCAGGCCGGGCGGAGTTCCACCGCCTTGGCGTACTCCTTGACCGAGATGTTGTCTTCCTTGTTGCCCAGCTTGCGCGCGTCCATCTGGTCGCCGTAGAAGGCGCGCAGCAGCGCGTTGCCGGGCGCGGCCTTCAGCGCCGCGCGCATCTTCATCACCACGCCCAGGTCGGGGTCTTCGGGCTCGAGCAGCGGGGTGGCGCGCCCGACGTTCGCGGTCTTGTACGCCTTCAGCGCCTCGGCCCCGGCGTCGAAGAGCAGGCCTTCCACCGGGCCGCCTTCGGGCCTGGAGAAGCGCACCGAAAACGACCAGCCGGTCTCCTCGACCACCGCGGTCTTGACCAGCAACTGGTTCACGCCCTTCTGGAGGTACACGGGCGCGGCGCCTTTCTCGGGCGCGTACTCGTTGTATTCGTCGAGCTGCAGGACCTCGCGGTCGTTCAGCCAGACCTTGGCCGCGCCGGCGCAGCCGACGCGCATCACGGCCCACTGCGCCTTTTCCACCTTCAGGTGCGTCACCGCGTAGGCCAGCGAGTGCGTGGGCGGCTCGAAGACTTCCGAGAGGCCCACGACGCCGTTCATCGGGGCGAGCTTGGGGTGGAACCACGTGACGGGGCGGTTGCGCCCCGGCACGGGTTTCTCGAAGTCGATCGTGTTCTCGGGCTCGTACTCGGTCTCGAAGCCGGCCTTGTCGCGGTTGTCGAACGGCCCGATCAGCGCCCACGCGTTGGCGTACTGGAGCGCCTCGTAGAGCTTGGCGGCGTCGTCGAAGCGGCCCGCGCGCGCCAGCCAGTCGGCGTGCACGTGGCGGATGCGGTCGCGCAGGTACGGCCGGACGTTGGCGTCGTTCTCCAGCGCCGCGGCGGCCTCGAGAAAGGGCTTGGGGTCCTTGCCGTCGTTCAGGAAGACATCGAGCACCGCGAGGTAGACGTCGGCCCAGGGGTTCTGCCGGCCGGCCTGCAGCGCCTTGGTAAGCGAGAGCACCGCGTCCTGCGCCTGCCCGCGCATGCGCTGGCAGAGCGCCAGGCCGAAGAGCGCGTTCGCGTCCTCGCCCTTCTGCGCGGCGGCCTCGAACGTCTTGTACGCCTCGGCTTCCTTGCCTTCCAGGAGCAGCGCGAAGCCGCGCTCGGCCGCCTCGCTCGGCGCGGGCCCGCCCAGGGGATTCAGCGCCGGCGGCGGAGGAGCTGCAACCTCGGCGGCCCAGGCCGAGCACGCCAGCACCAGCGACAACCCGCCGCCAAGGACGCGATGTTCAAGGGACATGAGCGGGCATCTCCTGGGCCGGAACGAACCTGTATATCTGACGTGCGGCAGGGTGCTTCGACGAAAAAAAATACCCGCTGCACGCGGGTATGGAAAGCTCGGAACGGTTCGGCCGGGCGCGAAGGTCAGTTCGGGCCCTGGGCGTTCTGCGCCATGGCTTCGGCGCGGGCGGCCTGGCGGGCGGCCACGGCCTGGTCGATGAAGTCCTTCAGGACCTTGCGGTCGGAGACCGAGGCGTTGATGAACTTCACGCCGAACTCGGGCTGCCCGGCCTCGGACGAGTCCGTGAGGCGCACGACCTGGCATTCGCCGATCAAGCTGGCGAGCGCCGGGAGGTCCGTAAAGCGCACGCGGATCGTGAACGGCTTGAGCGGCAGCACGTCCTTGGGCAGTTTGAGCCCCGTGATCAGCGCGCCGCCGACGCCGATGTTGCGCGCCGTGGCCTCGCCCTTGTCGAAAATCTCACCGCTTTCAAGCACGACCTCAATCACGCACTGCGCGTTGATCTCGGTGCGGCCGTACTCGCGTTTGAACGGGCGGCGAATCGTGGTGAAGTCGTATCCCATCTTTTCCGCCGTCTTGAAGACGAGGTCGCGCGTGGCCTCGCTGGCGGAATACTTGGGATCACGGTTCAGAATTTTCGTCACCGTTGTGCGCGAGAGCCCGAGCGCGTCCGCGATGGCTTGTTGGCTGACCCCCATGTGCACTCCTCCTTTTTGAGACCCTCTTCAAAACGAGCAAGGACTCAACGCCCCGTGTGCATAAGTTCGAATGCACACAGTGTAACTCAACGCCAACCCTTGTCAATATCGAGTCTTGATGCATTGAGGTTGCAACGAGCCGATCCGAATTCTGACAAGGTGCTGCGCTAGAGCGCCCTAAGGTGCATTGGAAGTGCGTACCCACAAGTGCTTTACACAAGTCTTACGAACTAGCCTGCGCACCTTGAACCTGCTCTAAAAGGGAGGCGGCCCGGAAGACCTTGCGATCTTCCGGGCCGACGGGGACGGAGGAAAACAAATCCTCCGGCGGATAGGCTGTGTAAAACTAGGGCATCCAGACGGGGCGTTCGACGTTCACCGTCGCGTGCTTCTCGGCCTTCGCTTCCTTCGTTTCAGCCGTGCTGCTGGGCTGGGCGTGCTTTTCGGGCGACGAGGGCTTCGCGTCTTCCGTGGTGCTCGTTTCCTTCAAGCCCTTGACCTTCAACTGCATCCCGACGCGCAGGCGGCCGGGATCGGAGATCCGGTCGCGGTTCATCTCGTAAATCTCGTTCCAGCGGCTGCCGTTGTTGAGCAGTTTGCGGGCGATGCGTTCCAGCGTGTCGCCCGACTGCACGACATAGGTGCCTTCGGCGGCGGTCGTGGTCTTGGGCTTCTCCGCCACGGGATTGGCCGTCTTAAGCGCTTCCGTCTTGCTGGCGGTCTCGGGCAGGTTCGGAATCTTCAGCTTCATGCCCGGGCGCAGGCGGTTCGCGTCGGGGATCACGTCCTTGTTCGCAGCCAGGATCGCCTTGATGCCACTCTGCGTCCTGCCGGCGAAGAACTGGTTCGAGATGCCGGAGAGCGTATCGCCGCTCTTCACGACATAGACGTTGGCTGACGTCTCAGGAGCGGGCACCGTCACGGCCTTCGGCGTGACCGAAGTGCCCGGATTCTGCACGACCGGCTTCGTTTCGGGCACCGTGGGCGGCACGAACGGCAGCGGCGACTGAGTCGTTCCGTTGGTGTTCCCCGCGGTCGTCGAGCCGCCGTTGGTCGGCTGCGCGTACCCGGGGTTCATGCTCGGATTCGGGTTCTGCGCCACAGGCGGCGTGGGCGTGGCCGGATCGTCGCTGAAGACCGGCACCGAGGGATCGGTGGAAAGCGGGCCGTGGCCCAGGCCGTCCACGAGGTTCGTCGAGTCGGGACCGGCGGTCGGCGTGGGCTTGGGGGCCTCGGCCTTCTTCTTGCCGCCGTCGTAGACGAGCCCGATGACCACCACCATCAGCAGAAAGAGGGTCAGCAGGCCCCACTTGAATTCGCGGAAGACCTTGGCCGCGCCGTTGACGGCGGAGGTCGTCTTGCTCGGCGTCGGGCGCGTGACCGACGGCCCTGACGAAGGCATGGAAGAGTTGGTAGCGTCGCTCACAGCCTGTTCCTTTCCGGGGTTCCCCACGCCGTCCGGCCGCCGCGATCTCGCGCAGGCCGGAGGGCCCGTGCCCTAGGGTTGACTGGGCTCCATTTGGTTATCGTGAAGGGCCGGGAACGGCTTGAGGGAAAAGGTGCCCGGAAACGAGCGGGGCGGCGCCCCGAAGGACGCCGCCCCGTTCAAAACGCAGCACCTCGTAGGACGAGCTACAGGACGTGGCCGCTGACGAAGATGAACCAGATCACGATGAACGTGGGGATCAGGATCGGGATCGCGTACGCGACGATGTACCCGAAGAAGCTGGGCATCTTCACGCCGGAGGTCTCGCTGATGGCCTTGACCATGAAGTTCGGGGCGTTGCCGATGTAGGTGTTCGCGCCGAAGAAGACCGAGCCGAGCGAGATCGCCAGCAGGAAGCGGAACGGATGCACCCCCGTCGAGCCGACGGTATGGAGATCCAGCCAGGCGAAGGTCTTGGTGGCGGCCTTGCCCATTTCCAGCCCCGCCAGCCCGTGGGCGGCCGAGAGGAAGTTCAGGTAGGTCGGCGCATTGTCCAGGAACGAGGAGAGCGCGCCGGACGCGAAGTAGAAGGCCGTCGGCGTCGAGACCCCCAGTTTGCCGGCGTTGTTGCCGAGGTAATCCAGGGCCGGCACCATGGTCGCGAAGAGCCCGACGAAGAGGAAGCCGACTTCCTTGATCGGCCCGAAGGTGAACTCGTTGCCCTTCAGGTTGTCGGGATTGGAAAGCTTGTAGGCCAGCGTCGCGGCCACGACCTGCAGGATCGCGCCGTAGGGCGCGTGCGGCAGGTGCAGCGGTTCCAGCAGCGTGTCGAGGAAGACGCCCAGCAGCACCAGGCCCAGGAAGAAGAAGTTCGCCACGCCGGCAATCGAGACGCCGAAGGGCTCGGCCGCTTCCGCGGAACTCTGTTCCTGCCGGTACTTCTTGATCGCCATCGTGTCGAGCACGAAGAAGATCGTCAGCAGGACGCCCACGCAGAGCGCCCAGGCCGGCAGGCAGTGCACCATCGTCCAGCCGAACGGCACGCCCTGGAGGTAGCCCAGGAAGAGCGGCGGGTCGCCGATCGGGGTCAGACAGCCGCCGCAGTTCGAGACGATGAAGATGAAGAGCATCACGTGGAAGGCGCGCACGCGGTGCTTGTTGACCTTGATGTACGAACGGATCAGCAGGGCGCTCGCGCCCGTGGTGCCGATCACGTTCGCCAGCACCGCGCCGACGGCCAGGATGCCCGTGTTGATCACCGGCGTGCCCAGCCCGCGGAAGCGGATCAGAATCCCGCCCGTCACCACGTACAGGCTGCCGACCAGCGCGATGAATTGGAAGTATTCCAGGCCGACGTGGATCATCTTATGCCGGCCGTAGTGCGGATCGCCGGTCAGCGTGGTGAACCCGTTGAGCGCCACGATGTAGTACGCGATCATGATGCCGCCGAGGCAGAAGGCGAAGTCGGGGAAATGGTGTTCCCAGAAGTGCTGGTTGATGAACGGCATCAGCGCGATCGAAAGCAGCAGCAGGGCGAACGGAATCGCGAGGACCGGCTGGATGTTGGGCGCGTTGATCTCCGAGAGCGCCCTGGGGCGTCCTTCGTGAGGCTTATGGCCTTCCTTTACTTCCTCGTCGTACTTGGCCTGCTTCTCCTGGATGTCCTTCTCCAGTTCCTCGACCGTCATCTTCTTCATGGAGGCCAGTTCGGCCGCCGTGAGGGGCGCGGGCTTGGGGAAGGCGTAGGCGAGAATCGTGCCTATCACCAGCCCGGCCACAAACGTCGCGACCCAGCACTTTGGACCGTGAAACCCTGCCCCATGCGCGTGATCGCTCATGGATGCCCTCTCAAAAGGTTAAACGTGCGGTTGCATGATTAAACGTACCGCACCGTGCAGACTTGCCAACATGTTTCTCACGCGCGCGCATTTTTTCGCATATTTCAGGACCCGGCTTGTCGAGTTATCGTCATTCGGTGCCTTTGTTTACGCACGTGGGGGCGTTCCCGTCCTTGACGTGCTCAGGAAAGCAGCAAGACTTTGTGCATGGATGCCCACCGTCTCCGCACCCTGCTCGAACAGCTTCAATCCGGGGCCCTGAGCCTCGCGGAAGCCCAGGAGCGCCTCGCCGCCCTCCCGTTCGAAGAACTCGGCTTTGCCAAGGTGGACCACCACCGCTCCCTGCGCTGCGGGATGCCCGAAGTCGTCTTCGGCGCGAACAAGACCACCGCGGACCTGCTCGAGATCATGGAACGCGCGGCCCGCGCCTCGGGATCGGTGCTGGCCACGCGCCTGACCGACGCGCATCTGCGCGCGCTCACGAAGCGTTTCCCCAAGGTTCACGTCAACGCCCGCGCGCGCACGGCGCGCCTGGGCGAGCCCGAAGCCCGCGCGTCCGCGCCGGTCGCGATCGTCTCGGCCGGCACCAGCGACCTGCCCGTGGCCGAGGAAGCCCGCGAGACGCTTGCGGCGTTCGGCTGTCCGTCGAAAGCGTTCTACGACGTCGGCGTCGCGGGCCTGCACCGGCTGATCCACACGCTGCCCGAACTCCGCGCGGCCCCGGCCGTGATCGCGGTGGCGGGCATGGAAGGCGCGCTGCCCAGCGTCGTCGGCGGGCTGGTCAAGGCCCCGGTGATCGCGGTGCCGACCAGCGTCGGGTACGGCGCAAGTTTCGGCGGGGTCGCGGCGCTGCTCGGCATGCTGAATACCTGCGCGGCCGGCGTGACGGTGGTCAACATCGACAACGGATTCGGCGCGGCGGCGGCTGCCCTGCGCATCTTGAACCTCGCGGCCCCGGCGCGAACGCCGGCGCCCGCGGTTCCCCATCGCGGCAACGGCCGGCGCAACGCCCGGGCCGTGCCCACCAGGAGGAAGCAAGGTTGAGCGCCAAAGAGACGCTGCAGCGCATCGGTGATTTGGGCGCCGTGCTGGTCGTGCGGGCCGAGAGCGAAGAGGACGCGCTGGCCGGCGTCCGCGCCGTCGTCGAAGGCGGCATCCGCGCCATCGAAGTCACCTTTACCGTGCCCGGCGCGCCCTCGGTCATCCGCGCGCTCAACCGCGAGATGGGCGAGAGCATCCTGCTCGGCGCAGGCACCGTGCTGCACCCGGAAGACGCCGAGGACGCCGTGGACGCCGGCGCGAAGTTCCTCGTCGCGCCCAACACCGACGAACGCGTGATCGGCGCGGCCAAGCGCTTCAACATGCCGATCCTGCCCGGCGCGTTCACGCCCACCGAAGTCGTGCGCGCCTGGGACCTCGGCGCCGACGCGGTCAAGATCTTCCCGGCCTCCCTGGGCGGCCCGGCGTACATCAAGGCGCTCAAGGCCCCGCTGCCGCAGATTCCCATGGTCCCGACCGGCGGCGTGGACGAAAAAACCGTAGGCGAGTTCGTCAAGGCGGGCGCGTTCGCGGTCGGCGCGGGCGGGGCGCTCTTCGACAACAAAAAGATCAAGGCGAAGCAGTTCAAGGAGATGACCGAGACGGCGGCGCGCTTCGTCGCGGCCCTGCGGGCGGCCCTGGACTCCTGAAACGGGTGCAACAATGCGCAGGGTTGGGGCTTGAAATCGGGCCAGGAACCGCGATCTGGTTGATTTTCTCACATGCGCCTAATGCGTGTCTCATAGCCTGCGGACAGGACCAACGGAACCGCTCATGGCCACGCGTGTCACGCTCATCAACCGCCCTCCCCCGCTCCCCCGCCGGGCGCCCGACGCCAACAAGGGCGATTGCGGAAAAGTCCTCGTCGTCGGCGGCTCGCGCGGGATGTCCGGCGCGCCCTGCCTGGCCGCGCGCGGAGCCTACCGCGGCGGCGCGGGCCTGGTGAAAGTGGCGGTGCCCGAGAGCATCTGGGACCTGGCCGCGGGCAGCTTCGAAGAGATCACCACCGCCGGCCTGCCCGAGACCCGCGAGGGCGCGCTCGGGCGCAAGGCCGTCAAGCCCGCGCTGGACCTGGCGGAATGGGCCGACGTGGTCGTGATGGGCATGGGGATGGGCCGCGACGACGAGACCATCGATTTTCTGCGCCGCGTGCTCGAAGAACTGAAGAAGCCGATCGTGCTCGACGCCGACGGGCTGTACGCCTTCGGCGGGCGGCAACTGACCTTCCTCGCCAAGACCCAGGAAAACCACAAGGAACGCCCGCTGGTCCTGACGCCGCACCCCGGCGAGATGGGCCGCCTCTGGGACGTCTCCACCGTGGACGTGCAGGACGACCGGCGCATGGCCGCCGAGACGCTCGCGCGCGCGGTCCACTGCGTCGCGGTGCTGAAGGGCAAGGACACGCTCGTCGCCGACGTGACCCGCACGTACTGCAACGCGACGGGCAACCCGGGCATGGCTACCGGCGGCACCGGCGACGTGCTCGCGGGCCTGATCGGCGCGCTGCTCGGCCAGAACATGCCGGCGTTCGAGGCCGCCTGCCTGGGCGTGCACCTGCACGGGCTCGCGGGCGATCTCGCCGCGAAGCGCCTCGGCCCCTGGTCGATGATGGCGCGCGACCTGGCCGACGACCTGGGCCTGGCCTTCCGCAAGCACGCAGGACGCCGCTAAGCCTCTGGTGGCCGTCCGGATTTTCCCGTATCGTGCGAACATGAACGTCACCCGCCAGAAAACGATTTGGTGGTGGATCGAGGCCGCCATGATCGGCGGGCTGGCGGTCTTTACCCTGATGTGCGCCGAACGCGGCCCGCCGCGCGGCAGCGAGACGAAGCTGTGGGCCTGGCCGGTGATCTCGGTCTTCCTGGCCGTCGCCTCCGCCGTGGCGCTCGCGCGCCTGTACCGGATCGAACCCTACGCCGGCCCGGGGCTCTGGCAGCTCGAGATGCTCGACCTGGTGGCCACGGCGTTCTTCGCGGGGCTGAACCTGGCGGCGTGGCAGGCCGGGCGTCCGTCCTCGTTCCTAGCCTTTGGATTGATCTCCACCGCCTGCGCCACGGGGGCCTTCGTCGCCGGGATGCTGGCGGCGGCGCGCATGGGCTTGCCGCCGCGCTTGACCCGCTGGAGCTTCGCGGCCTGCTACATCCTGCGGCTCTTTGGCGCGCTTTCGCTGGGCGGGGTATGCGTGCTGCTGGTGGTGGGCCTGTTCTTCGGCGAAAACCCGATCAAGTTCCTGCAGGAGATCTACTTCCGAGGCGGCCGGCATGCGGCGCTGGTCGTCCTCCGCGCGGGCACCGTCTGCTTCCTCCCCGGCTGGCTGGGCTGCGCGTTTCTGGTGAACAAGCATCTTCGCAGGCCGCCCGCGGCCGTGCCCGAGCCCCCGCATCCGGGCGATCCCGCCTGAGATTTCGCAAGCCGGGCGGCGGTTCTCCGTTACTCCTGGTGGAACAGGTCGGCAGAAAGGCGCACGCGATGCGCAACCTGTTCGGCTGGTACGCGCTCGGGGTCGGCGTGGGCGGGCTCGGCGGCTTCATGCTGGCGACCCTTGAGGTCCCTTGCCCGGAAGCGGGCTGGAAGCTCCTTTCGGCGCTGGTCCTGTTCAACGTGCTCGGAGCGCGATCGCTGGGCCCCACCTTTTCCGAGCACCTCCACGCCTGCACCGGGCACTGGCACCTCCGGCTGCTCGACCTGCCCGTGGTCGCGGTTCTCGTCGGCTTCGCGCTCGCCTACTTGGAATCCATGCGGGCACTCGAGGCCACGAGCGTCGCCTTATGTCTGATCGGCGCGGGCGCGCTCCTGCTCGGACTGCTCTTCGCGTCCCAATATGGCCTGGAAGAAGGTCCGCTGCGCTATCTCTATGCGGCCGCGGTGGTCGCGCGCGTGGCGAGCGTGATCTGGACCGCGGGATACCTGGTATTCAACATGACCACGCCGTACTGGTTTTACGGGCGGAAATACACGAGTGTTTCCAACTTCTACAAAGGTGTGATCGTATTCGCCGCCTCGCTGCTGGTGCTGGCCTTCGTCGAACGGATGCGGCTGGCGCCCGCGCGCGCAACCTGGGCCGACGACGGGCGTTTCCACGCGCGTAAGGGGGTGACTCGGCGCCGGCTTTCCGGTTAGACTACGGGGAACCGGAGGATTCCATGCACCTGCGCGTTCTGGTCCTGCCCCTGGCCCTTCTGGCGGTTGTCCTGGCGAGTTCGCACGCCGAGGACGAGAAGCCGGAAAAGGCCGAGAAGCCGAAGAAAACCAAGACCGTCGTCCCGCCCAACCCCGCCCAGGCCAAGCCCGGCCGGGAAGTGGGCTCGGGGTCGCTCGAA
>JAHCJK010000207.1 GCA_026184295.1 Planctomycetota bacterium | reverse complement strand
CGCGTGAGCGAGACGTAGTAGTCCGCGGGGCCGATGACCATGCCCGACGAGACCTGCGAACGCAGGTAGCCGAAGCTGCCGTACTCCATGCGCGCCTGCGCCTTGCTCGCGTCGTAGCCCGTGGGCGTGACGAAATTCACCGAGCCGCCCAGCGTCGTGCCGCCGTACTGGAGCGCGTTCGCGCCGCGCTGCACCTCGACGTACTTCGCGGCGAGCGGTTCGACGGCCTGCATGTCGAAGCCGCCGTCGGCGAGGTTGAGCGGGATGCCGTCCTGCATCAGCTTGAGCCCGCGCCCGTGGAACGTCCGCTGGATGCCCGAGCCGCGGATGCTGATGCGCGCTTCCTCGGCGCCGAAGCGCGAGGCCGCGATCACGCCCGGCGTGTACTTGAAGACGTCGGGCATCGTGGACGCGCGGCCTTCCTTCACGCGCTCGAGATCGACGACGCTCGCGCCGCCCGGCGTGCGGGCCAATTCGGCGCGCGCCTGTTCAAGGGTGGGGGACGTGAGCGCCGAGGGCACGGCCTGGGCTTCCTTCTTGCCGGTGACCGTCACGTTGGTGACGGGCACCTCCTTCTCGGACTTCCCTTCCTGCTTGGGCGGCGCGGGTTCCTCGGCATGCGCCATCGCCGCAAGCACGACCCACGCGCAGATCCAGGGCAAGCAACGCATCGAACAGGCTCCTTCGCGGGCACGGGCGCGGCATGAAGCGCGCGCCGACGTGCGGAATTGGGATGGGCCAAGCGAGCGCGCATGCGCTCACGGGACTCGGCCGGCCGGGTTGTCGGGTGAGACCGCGGGAGATTACGTTCGTGGAGGAGGCGTGGGCACGCCGGAGTGGACGAGCGCGCAGGGCGTCGCGGCATCGGCGAAGCCGGGCGCTACACGCTCCGTCTCAGGCGCGTGGACGCGAAGCGTGTCCGGCACGTCCAGGCCCGTGAAGACGAGCTGATAGGCCAGGGCGGGGGGGCTTGCCCGAAGCACCGGGCCCGCCGAGAGCATCGTACGAGCGGGCGCCGAGGCCTCGGTGGACTCCTCGCAGCAGGCCGGATGCGTGGGCGTGGAAAAGTTCGCGGGCGGCGGCGCAGGTTCGCACGAACAGAGCGCCTGGCCGCAGGGGCCGGCGTATTTCGGCATCAAACCGGCGGGCAAAAGGAGCACCGGGAGTGCCGCCAAAAGGCACAGCACAACGGCGAAGTGGTTAAAGCGAAACAGCATTTTGGTCATTTCGGCCCGAAGAGGTGACGGAAAAGTAGGTCTTTCCATCCATTGTGCAAGCCGCATTCCAAAGCGCGCTGCTGGCACTGCGGGTACGGTCGATGGCGCTATGGAGCGCTGAGTCCTTCCGGGTGCGAAACGGCGAGGGCCGTCCGGCGGGCCCTGGATGCGATATGCGCTTGGTGCCCCAAGGCTGCCGTGCGGCATAACTCGATTCAGGATTGCGGGTTCTTCCTGGATGCATACGCGCGGGTTGGAGTTGCTTGCATCTTTCTGTAAGAAATAGCAGTATGCGGCTTAGCCCTGTCGAACGCTCGACCGCCTCATTCTATTGCTCATTCTGAACGAAAATAGACTGTAGGAAAATCCTAACGCAAAGTGTGGGAATGCGCACGCTGTAGGAATCATTTCCGTTCGATTTCGCGCGTGAATTCCGTCGCAAATCAAGCAGTCCGTTCGCGCTGCATCGAGTCATTTCAAGCAAGAACACTGCTCTTGTTCGAAAATTTACGCAGGCATCGCACCGGCCAAACGGCATTCGCTACCTTGGCGTTGGCTTGGTGCTCCGTTTGCTTTGCAGTTCGGTGGGGCGGGCTTGCCAGGAACCAACCCATGCGTACCCATGCGCGCGGTTTCACCATCGTGGAACTTCTGATCGTCTCGGCCATCAGCATTCTGCTGATGACGGTCGGGGCCTATATCTACAGCAACTGCCTGAAGATCTACCAGGAAGGCAACGGCGCGCAGACGGTATACGAAACGTCGAAGTTCGTCGTGCGCGACTTCCGCGCTTATCTGGGCAACGTGGTGCCCGTGCCGGGCGCGTACATCACGCCCAGGGCGCGGCAGTTCGCCGGCGTGGCCGACGCCGCCGAGACCGATCTGGACAGCTACTACTGGGGCTGCGGCGGCAACCGCACGGTCGCGATGAGCGACGCGCTGGCCTCCGGCTACGACCTCCCGCAGTACGACCTTTACTTTTCGGGCGCGCAGACCTCGCAGGCGAATGCCTGGGACGGCCAGGTGGGCTGGATGCGCTATGCCGCCAGTTCCTGGGGTCCCGAGACGCCCGGCGCGGCCTGCGGGGCGACCATCGGTTCGGGCAACGTGTATTCGACGTGGTGGATGCCGGGCTTCTTCGGCAAACGCGACGGCGCGAAGGCCAACGTGCTCAAGTACAACGACATGCGCGCGGGAAGCTGGGGCTGGCCGCGCCCGGATTACCGCCTGGACGCCGACGCGGTGGTGCTCAGCCCGGTGCTCGACGGCGGGTCTCCGTCGGGTTCGGCCGGCAAGCTGGTCTCGTGCTGGTTTTACGCCGAATCGCCGGACTTCGACAGCGTCTACACGAAAACGCTCGACAACCCCAACATCGTGCTCGTGAGCATCAAGTTCTCGATGGACCTGGTGGGAAACCGCGAGGAGACGCAGCTCTCGTTTCTGCGCCACCAGATCGCCGGCCTGGACGGCAACGGCCAGAAGTACGTGCGCTCCGACCAGAGCTACGGCAACATGCTGCGCGCGGTCAAAATCGACCCGCTCTGCCTGAACGCTTCGGGCGAGTTGGATCGCATGGACGACGCGGCGCTCGGCTGCGACCTGAACGGCACGCCCTCCACCGACCCGGCGGCGGGACGCGCGATCCCGCGCGCCTTCGACGTCCGCTTCACGCTGGCCAATCCGGCCAACATGCGCCCCTACCGCTTTGCGCTGCGCATCTACTGCGGGAGCAACGCGCAGTAACGGCGCGCCCGGCGCGCGGACGTTCCCGGGCTCCGGTTCAGACCGCGTCGGCGCTGGCGATCTCGATCAGGCCGCGCAATTCCTCGATCGTCGAACGGTGCTGGTCGGCCTCGTAGAAGGCGCGGATCGCGGCGCGCGCGTCGTCGATCTTGCCCGCGGCCTTGCCGCGCGCCATCAGGCGCTTGCATTCCAGCGGGCGCGGGCCCCAGTGGCCCACTTCCACGAACGCGTCGCTAAAGAAGACAAAGACCGGAATCGCTTCGGCCGCGTTAGTGAGGTACCGGACCATCATCTCCGGCTTGGTTTCCTTATCGACCACGCGCAGGTGAAGGCGGGTCCCCGCGGCGCACATGCGGGCCAGCGGAGGAATGTTCCGGCGCACGTCGCCGCACCAGTCTTCGGAGATCGCGAGCACGTGGACGTCGCGCTTGAGTCCCTGGAGAAACTGCGTGTCGTCGGGCGAGAGCGCCACGCCGGCGTGGATCATCTCCATTTCCTCGCGCTTGGCGGGATCGCAGGCGGCCAGCCAGTCGGCGTAGTGCGCGCCGGCACTCCAGATCGCTTTCAGGTCGAGGGCGGGAACGGCCATGCGGCGCCTCCTTATGAAGTATCCGGCCCCTATGTACCCCCGCCGCGCCCGGGGCGAAAGGAAAAGTACGCGCCTATACGCAGTGGGAAAAGGGCCTCCGATCGGGTATCAAAAGGAAGGCGGGTAGCCTTGGGCAGGAGCAAGCCATGGATCGAAAGCAGTGGGTCACGCTGGTGTACCGCGAGGCGAATCTCTTCCTCGAAAACCACGCCCGTCCCGGCGAGAAACTGACCGAGACCGAAGTGGACGAACTCGAGCCCGAACTCCACCAGCAGGTCCAGGAGGTCTTGCGTTCCTGCGAGAGCCTGGAGGACGTGATCAAGCACTCGCTGCTCAAGGATCCCTCCCCGGACCACTGGTACGGCGAAGGCACGTGGTCGCGCGTGCTGGCCAGCGTCGCCGCCGCGTGCCTCGTCCACGACGTGAAAGGCATCGTGATCAAGATTCTGGACGGCGAACTCCAGCGCGTCCCGTCCGGCAACTTGCACCAGGACCTCGGCTGACGCCGGCGTCCCGAGCATGCGCGGAGCCCGGATCACGCGGTTCGCGGCGGCGCTTGCGCTGGCCTGCGCCGCGCTGCTCGTTCGCGCCGAAGACGCCCCGCCGCCCAGCCTTTTCGACGAAGCCCTGCGCATCTCGAAGGAGTTCGACCCCGAGGTCGATCTGGACTCCTGCCGCAAGCTCTACCAGGAACTGCTCGCCGGCGCCCGCCGCGGCGTCGAGGTGCTCAAGGCCAAGTGGGACGGCACGCCGCCGCCCGAAGAGTACGTGCGCGTCCTGAACAACCACATCCTGGTCAACCGCAACGTCAGCTACATCTCGAACAAGTACTGGCGCGACAGCGTCTTCACCTCGGCGCTGACGAAAGGGAAGGGCAACTGCCTCTCGACGGCCCTGCTGTACCATTTCGTCGCGCAGGACCTCAAGCTCCCGATTCAGATCGTCTTTCTGCCCGAGCACGCCCTGGCGCGCTGGGACGACGGGAAGACGCGCTTCAACATCGAGACCACCTCGAACGGCCGGATCGTTCAGGACGCCGAAATTCTCGCGCACTTCGAACTCACCAAGGCCGACCTGGAAGAGAACGGCTTCCTGACTTCCGGCGACCCGGCGGTGACGCGCGCGATCCTGATGAGCACCTGGGCGGAAGTGCTCTCTTCGATGGGCCGCCGCGAGGAAGGCCTGAAGCTCACCCGCGCGGCCCTGGCGCTCAGCCCCGGCAGCGCCGTGCTGCGCATGGACCTGGCCGAACAGCAGATGTACGCGGGGCGGACCGAGGAAGCCGAGAAGACCTACCGCGAGGTGCTCGCCCAGGCCAAGGCGCCCTGGTGCGAAGCGCGCGCGGCCTCGGCGCTGGCCTACTACCTGGAAGCGCGCGGGCGCATCGACGACGCGCTGGCCGTGCTCGAAAAACATTTCCTGCACGCGCCCGCCAAGATGAAGCTGCGCATGCTGACCACCCTCGGCGAACTCTACCGCCACAAGCGCGACTTCGAGAAGGCGATCCAGGTCCACCAGCTCCAGGTCAAGCTCGACCCGGACGAGGACTCCTACAACAACCTGGGTTCGGTGCTCACCGAGGCGCACAGGGACGCCGAGGCCATCGCCGCGTACGAGAAGGCGCTGGCGTACAACCCCGAGAGTTTCTTCACGCAGGTGATTCTGGCCGGCCTGTACGAACGCTCGGGCGACAAGGCCAAGGGCCGCGCGTATTTCGCCACCATCGAGGAACCGCGCGACGACAAGATCACCTGGTATTGCGCGCTCGTCTGGTACTACGCGAACATCAAAGAGGAGGGCCTGATGACGAAGAACATGGAGAAGGCCCTGGCGCTCGACGGTTCCGGGCACGTGTACCATTATTTCGTGCGCGAGCCGGACCTGGATCCGTACCGGAAGAACGAGGCGTTCGCGGCGCTGATGAAAAAGCACGCGCCGGCCGCGGCGGAAGAGCGGAAGTCCGGCGAGCCCGCCGCGCCGTGAGCGCACCTTGCGGCGGCGCGGTGGCGGTGAAATCGCCGCGCGCGCTCGATGCGCTTGACGCATGACGATCATCCTTTAATCTAGTCACCTTCGTCGCCGATCTGTAGCACCCCTCATTTGTTCAGCCGGACCAACACGATTTGGAGAAAGGACAAGCGATGAGCGAGCGTTACCTGTTTACGTCCGAGTCCGTTTTCGAAGGCCATCCCGACAAGGTCGCGGACCAGATTTCCGATGCCGTCCTCGATGCGATGCTCAAGGACGACCCGAATTCCCGCGTGGCTTGCGAGACGCTCGTCACGACCGGCATGGCGCTGGTCGCGGGCGAGATCACGACGAAGACGTACGTGCACGTGCCCGATCTCGTGCGCGAGGTGACCCGCTCGATCGGCTACAACGATCCGCGCATGGGCTTCGACTGCGATTCGTGCGCCGTGCTGGTGACGATCGACCGCCAGTCGCCGGACATCGCGCGCGGCGTGGACGAAAGCAACACCCACGAGATGGGCGCCGGCGACCAGGGCCTGATGTTCGGCTACGCCTGCAACCAGACGCCCGAACTGATGCCGCTCCCGATTCAGCTCGCCAAGGCCATCAGCCGCCTCGCGACCGACTACCGCAAGGACGGCACCCTGGGCTACCTGCGCCCCGACGGCAAGTGCCAGGTCACCGTCGAATACGACGGCCGCACCCCGGCGCGCGTGCACACGGTCGTGGTGAGCGTGCAGCACACGCCCGAGATGAACGAGAAGCAGGACGTGCTCAAGAAGGACATGATCGAGAAGGTGATCAAGAAGGTCATCCCCGCGAAACTGCTCGACGCCAACACCATTTACCACGTGAACCCGACCGGCCGTTTCGAAATCGGCGGGCCGCACGGCGACACCGGCCTGACCGGCCGCAAGATCATCGTCGATACCTACGGCGGCTGGGCGCCCCACGGCGGCGGCGCGTTTTCGGGCAAGGATCCGACGAAGGTGGACCGCTCGGCCGCGCTGTACGCGCGCTACGCGGCCAAGAACGTCGTGGCCGCGGGCCTGGCCGACGAGTGCCAGATTCAGGTCGCGTACGCGATCGGCGTTGCCGATCCGGTCTCGATCCTGATCGACACCGAAGGCACCGGCAAGATTCCGGACGAGAAGATCGGCGAGCTCGTGCGCAAGACCTTCAACTTCAAGCCGCGCGCGATCATCGACCAGCTTCAGTTGCGCCGTCCGATCTACCGGCTGAGCGCCAGCTACGGCCCGTTCGGCTTCGAGATCCCGGAGTTCACCTGGGAAAAGACCGACCGCGTCGCGGCGCTGAAGGCCGCGCTGTAACCGAGACCGTCCGTACTAAGCAGAAAAAGGGCCGGCGCTTGCCGGCCCTTTTTCGTGCTTACACGAAAAACATGTGCCCGAAGCCGTAATTGAGACTATGATGAACCGCGGGAAGGGAGGCACGCATGGCTCTGAAAAAGAAGGACCTTCTTAAGCGCACCGTCGAGCACATCGATCTTGCGAAGCACGACGTCGTCTCGCTCGTCGAGGCGATGCAGCATATGTCCTACAGCGCGCGCGACCTGCACCGCGCCGCCGAGATCTACGACCGCATGCTGCGCGACAGGGATTGCGGCGTGATCCTGTGCCTGGCGGGCTCCCTGGTGAACGCCGGCCTGAAGAAGATCTTCGCCGACATGATCCGCCACAACATGGTGGACGCGGTCGTCAGCACCGGCGCGAACATCGTGGACCAGGATTTCTTCGAAGGCCTCGGCTTCCGCCACTACGTCGCCGACGAGCGCCTGAAGCTGGGCGTGGACGACGGCATGCTGCGCGAACTGAACATCGACCGCATTTACGACACGCTGATCGACGAAGACGAACTGCGCAACTGCGACGACACGATGCGGAAGATCGCCGACGGCCTGGAACCGAAGCCGCATTCCTCGCGCGAGATCATCCGCGAGATGGGCGCGTACCTGGACGCCAAGCACCCCAAGATCGACGGCCTGGTGCTGGAAGCCTACCGCCGGGACGTCCCGGTCTTCTGCCCGGCCTTCAGCGACTGCTCGGCGGGCTTCGGCTTTGTCGCGCATCAGCACGCGCGCGGCGACGGGCCCAAGGTGAGCATCGACAGCGCGAAGGATTTCTACGAACTGACGCAGTTGAAGATCAAGAACCCCGTCACGGGGCTCTTCATGATCGGTGGCGGCGTGCCGAAGAATTTCGCGCAGGACATCGTCGTCGCGGCCGACGTGCTCGGCCATGACGCCTCGATGCACAAGTACGCGGTGCAGATCACCGTTGCCGACGTGCGCGACGGGGCGCTCTCCGGCAGCACGCTCAAGGAAGCCCACAGTTGGGGCAAGGTGGACGTCAGCTACGAGCAGATGGTCTACAGCGAAGCGACCGTCGCCCTGCCGCTCATCGCCGGCTACGCGCTGCAAAAGGGCGGGTGGAAGAAGCGCACGGGCAAGCGCTGGAGCCGCCTGCTGGAACCGAGCCTGGCGGCGAAGTAACGATCCACTTCAGCGCAGCGGGCGCAGCGCCGGGCGGTCTTCGCGGTCCTTCTCGAAGCGCAGGTTCTGCGCCACGAAATCCGTGATCAGTTCGCGCAGCGAGCCGCGCACTTCCGCGCGCGCCTCCGCGTCGCGGATGCGGGCGGTTTCCTCGTTCAGCGTCTTCTGCAGCGAGGCCAGGTAGTCTTCCGGCGAATCTTCCTGCGCTTTCAGCAAATACATGATCCCGAGCAGCGTGCGGCGCGCCTCGTCGGCGCTCTTGCTCGCGGCCAGTTCGCGCCGCTTGCCCTCCATGAACGCCTCGACCTGCTCGGCGGTCTTGGCCTTGTACGCCTCGTTGCGCGCCAGCCGGTAGGCCTCCAGCGGGGGCAGGTCCATCTTGCCGCGCAGCGTGTTGAGTTCCTGCATCTCGTCCTGCGTATGCTTGCCGGGGTGGCGCACGGTCAGTTCGCGGTAGCGCTCGCGTTCGCGCGGCGAGAGCTTTTCCACCGAAGGCAGCTCGAAGAAGTCGCGCGCCTTCTCCAGTTTCTCCCGCAGCCGCATGCCGGCGAAGGGCCGGTCCGGGCCGCTCGGCTCGGTTCTTCCGTCGGGCTTCGGTTCAGTCCTGGCCTCGGGCCTGGGTTCCGCGGCGGGGGGCTTCGGCGGCGGCGGGAGGAACGTCAGGTTCTCGATCTGCGCGGAGGTGAACTCTTCGTCGCTGCGGCCCTTGTCCAGCGGCCGGAAGAGCATCCGCCCGCCCTGGTAGGACATCAGGTAGCCCGTCTGCTTGGGGGCCGTCTCGTCTTTCAGGGTCACGACGACCAGCGGGCCTTCCCATTCGGCGGCCTGCGGGAGCTTCTCTTCCGCGTGCGCCGCGGCCGGCGCGGCCAGCGCGCAGCAGAACGCGAGGATGTGGCAGGGTCCGACACGCATGCTGGAATTCCCGACGCCGCGGCCCGGCCCGGCGGGCCTCGCCTCCGTTGTTTTATCGTAACGCAAGCGGCGTTCCAGGCCGGTCCGCGGCCTAGCGGGCCGCGCGGAACCAGAGCGCCTCGTCTTCGACGACCAGGCGCGCCCCGGCGGCTTCGGCCAGCGCCGCGAGCGCCTCGCCCAGGGTCTTGCCCTTCACGTCCAGCGCGGGGATCGCACGCGCCGCGCGGGCGCGCATCAGGCCGGGCTCGGCGAGCATCGCGTCGCGCACCTGCGTGAACTGCCCCGACTGCCGCAGCAGGTAGACGAACGTCCCGGCAGGCATCTGCCCGCTCCCGTCGCCGCGGAAGGGCTCGGCGAGGTTCTTCTCCAGGTCTTCGCGCCAAGCGGGCTTCCACGCCTTCACGTCCAGCGGCTGGTTCTTCTCGCGGGCCTTGCGCAGGTCGGCGCAGAGTTCGTCGCGCACGCGCTGCACGGCGAAGACGTGGCGCATGTCGCCCACCAGCACGATCCGCCCGCGCACCGGGTGGCATTCCACGCCGGCAAAGAGGTCCGGGTACCACGCCTTGACGTGCCGGATCAGCGCCTGCGGGAGGATGCGTTCGTCCGCCGGGGCGAGCTTGAGCGCTTCCTGCAGGCCGATCACGCGGATTTCCTGCGGGCCGTAGCAGGCGGGCAGCGTGTCCATCACCAGCGCGCCAGCGTCGTTGCGCAGGCCCTGGCCCTGCATGCGCGCGGCCCATTCAAAGGCCAGGCCGAGCGGCGTGTTGCGCGCGACGAAACACTGCGCGGGAAAATCGAGGTCCTGCTTCACCACCACGCGGACGTTGCGCTGCCCGGCCTGCTGCGCGAGCTGCGCGCAGTCGCGGATCACCCCGGTGACGCGCTGCTCGTTCAGCACCGCGGTGGCCGGGCCGGACTCCGCGGCGGGGTTCTGCAGCAGGTCGAAGAGTTCGTGCAGGCGGCGTTCGCCCGCCACGTCCGCGCGGTACGAGAGCGTGTGGTCGGGCAGCAGGCGCACGTCCTGGACGAGCACGGGCAGGTCGTTGCGCGTGGTCAGGCAGCCGTCGGGCGAGAACCGCAGGACCTCCGCGAGGTGCTTGACCGCGTTCGCCCAGTCGGGGTTGAGGGGCGTGTCCACCCACGGCCCGGCCTTGATGCCGCGTTCCTGGAGCGTCAGGGCTTCGATGCGCGCGGGCGAGGAGACGTAAATCGTGCCGTCGTACCAGGCCCATTCCAGGTCGTTGCAGCGCATCGTTTCGTCCAGTTCGCCGCGCAGCGTGCCGCGCCACGTCTTCGGCGGCGAGGCGAGCGCGGGCACCGGCGCGCCGGCGTGGCGGTCCAGCACC
>JAHCJK010000206.1 GCA_026184295.1 Planctomycetota bacterium | reverse complement strand
ATGCCCATGGCGAGCAGGTCGTCGGGGAAGAGGTGCGGGTAGTACTCGGGCGTCGTGACCATCGCCTCGGTCATCAGGAACCCGGAGGTCGTCTCCAGGTGCCCGAAGTAGCCGGGGTCGAGCAACACCACGCGGTCGCCGGCGAGCATCACGTTGTCGGGCTTCAGGTCGCCGTGGTAGGGAAAGGCCGGGTGCCGCGAGAGCCGGTCGAGCGCGCGGAGGGTCTCCAGGACCGGGCCGAGCGGCGCGGGCTTGCCGCGGGGCATGCGCTGGCGCAGGGTCTGACCTTCGACGAAATCGAGTTCGAGCTGTCCGAAACGGCCGTCGTCGATGAAGCGTCCGGCCTTGACCAGCGCCGCGTCGGTGACCGCGTGGAGCCGCAAGGCCTGGCGGTAAAGCAGCGCGCGCGGGTCGATCTCGAGTTCCTGGGTGCCGCCGAGGTGGATCGCGCGGGCCTGCGTGCGCGCCTGCGTCGCGGAACTTTGCGGGTCCGGCGCGGCCTCGGAGCCGGCCGGACGGGAGAACTCCAGCTTCGCGCCCGGCGGGCGGGCGACCTTCAGCACCTGGCGCGCGCGGCCTTCGGGGCGTTCGGCCTCGAAGACGGCCGAGAAGACACCGGCGCTGAGGAAACGCTTCAGCACCCCGCCGCTCAGGCGTTCGCCCACCATATGATAGGGCCGGAACGGCTCGTCCTGCTCGATCTTGGCCGGCTTGGGGCTCGCGCCCAGCGCGTCCTTGGGGAGCGCGGCCTGCACGCTGCTCTGCGTGGCCGCGCGGGCCGGCGCGGGCGGTTCCTCGGCCAGGCGCAGTTCGCAGCGCGCAGGGCCGGAGGCCGTGGGCAGCGCCTGCAGCTTCGCGGCGGAATCCTGGGGCGGCATGGCCGGCAAGGCGAGCGCCTCGAAGAAGGCGTCCTCCCATGCAGGCCATTCGTCGGGCGTGAGCACCTGCGCCTTTTCCAGGGTCTCGACCTTGAGCAGCATGCGCGGGTCGTGCTGGGCGCGGGCGAACTTGGGACGATGGCGCAGCACCAGGCCCAGCGCGGGCGTGCCTTCGGCCGCGAGCACGCGTTCGACCCACAGGTCCCAGCCGCGCACGCCCTCGGGGACGAAGGGCGTCTCGCCGGCCTTGGCCAGCGCGAGGTACAGCCGCGGACCCTCGCGCCAGACGCGCGCGAGCCGCAGGGCCGCGCCGGCTTCCGCGACGGCCACGCGCTCGACGCCGGTCTCGGGATCGAACGGCCGGGTCATCAGGTACGGCGCTTGGAACGCCGGCGCTTCCTTGGTGCGCAGGTGAGCCTTGTGCAGCAGCGCCAGCGCGCGGTCGAGCGCCTCCGGATCGGCCTCGCTCAGGTCCACGAACATGCGCGGCTTGGCGGCCTCCAGGCGCTGCACCAGCTTCTGCGCGATGGGTTTGAAATCCTTCTCTTCGAGCGCCTTGATGCCGCGGCGCGAGGCCTGTACGAGGATGCGCGCGGGCGGTTCGTCCGGGTTCGGCGTCCCGGCGGCCGGGCGCAGGCCCAGGGCCAGCCGCGGATCCTCGCCGGCGACGAAGACCACCTTGAATTCCCCCGTGGCCTCGCCGAGGGCCAGCGTCACGCGCAGGTCCCGCGGCCCGGCGCGGTGCACGCCCGCGACGGCGGCGTAGGCGCCTTCGGGCACGTCGGCGCCGCCCAGCTTCAGCGTGGACGCGAGCCCGCGCTCGGCGATGCCGGCGTTGATCCAGTCCAGCGAGCCGCGTTCGCTCAGCGAGCCGCCCGCGAGGGCCGCGACCTTGACCCCGGAAGGATCATAGCGCGCCTGCATAAAGGCTTCGGCCGCGCGGCGCTGATCCTCGGGGACGACGGTGAGCTGGTGCTTGCCGGCCACATGCGCGAGGTACTGGCGGCGCGGCGGCGGTTCGGCCCCCGGCGCGACCTTGGGGTCCGCGGGGACGGGAGCCTCTTCCTGCAAGGCGAGCAGGACGGTCTTGTCTTTCTGCGCGGCCCAGACGAGTTCCCAGTCGGGCCATTCGGCCAGGCCGTCGGCCTCGGGCCAGACGCGCACGATCACGCGGTCGCCCTCGGTCCACATGCGCCGCAGGCGCACCGACGGGGCCGGCTTGCCGTTGTAGTTCCCCAGTCCCTCGTTGAAGTACGGCAGCAGGTTCCCGTCGCGCCGCACCTGCACGGCTCCGCTTGCGAAGAGTTCTTCGGGCAGCGGGACCGGCGGGCAGCCGCGCAGGTCGATGCTCAGCGGGCCCGGCGCCTGGCCCCATTCCTTCGGGACGCGCGCGAGCGGGTTCTTGCGCAGGTCCAGGTGGTTCAGGCGCGCGAGCTGCGCCAGCGCCGCGGGGATCTCGGCCAGCTTGTTCTCGGCCAGTTCCAGCTTCTGGAGCAGCGCGCAGGAAGCGAGGGCCTCGGGCAGGGACGTCAGGCCGTTGCCGGCGGCTTCGAGCTGTTCCAGGCGCGCGAGCTTGCCCAGGTCCGCGGGGAGTTCCGCGAGCTTGTTACGGCCGAGGCCAAGCTGGCGCAGCATGCCCAGTTCGACGATCTCCGCGGGCAGGTGCTCGAAGCTGTTTCCGGCCAGCCCCAGCGAACGCAGGGCGGACAGCTTGCCGAGCATCGCGGGAAGTTCGGCCAACCGGTTGCCGGTCAGGTCCAGTTCTTCCAGCGCGGCGCAGTAGATGATCTCGGCGGGCAGGCGGGTCAGCTTGCCGCCGGCGAGCTTTAGCGAATTGAGCTTGGCCAGCGCGCCGATCTCGGCCGGCAGGGCCTCGAACGGATTCTCGGAGAGGTCCAGGCGCGTCAGGCTTTCCAGGCAGCCGGCGTGCGGCGGCAGGGTGCGCAGGTCGTTTCCGTTCAGGTCCAGTTCTTCGAGGCCGCGCAGGTGCCCGATCTCGGGCGGGACCTCGGTCAGCTTGTTCTTCTGGAGCAGCAGGGTCCGCAGGCCCGGCAGGGCGCAGAGGTAGACCGGGATGTGGGCGAGTTTGTTGCCGGCCAGGTCGAGGTGTTCGAGGGCGGTGCAGAGGCGGATTTCGGGCGGCAGGTCGTCGAGGCCGCAGTCGTACACCTTGAGGGTGTGCATCCGCGTCAGCAGCCCGATCTCGGCGGGCAGGCTGGTCTTGCCGATGCGGAAGAGTTCCAGCACGCCGACGCGCTCGGGATCGGCCAGGGCCGCGTCGAGGTCCTTGAAAACGTCCAGTTGCGTCTCGGTGGCCATTCCTTCGTCCTTGAAGGCTCCCATTGCCATACTCGGAGGCCCCGGCGAGTTCAAGGGCCGCGCGGCGGATGTGGACAGCGCCGTGTTCAGCGAGTATGAGTGCGCGGATGCATCCCGCGACGATTCGCGTGCCCCGGCGGCTCCTGCCTTGGACGGCCTGCGCCCTCCTGGTGCTGCTGCCGGCCTGCCACGAAGAACGAAACGCCAAGCCGGAGGCCTCCGCGCCGGCGGCCCCCGCCCTGCCCGGCCAGGCCCTGCTCAAAACCGAGCTCTTTTTCGGGCGCGGCATCCCCGGGGGCGGCCTGGTGAGCGAGGCGGAATGGCAGGCGTTCCTCGAAAAGGAGGTCACGCCGCGCTTTCCGGACGGGCTGAGCGCGTTCGAGGTCCAGGGGCAGTGGCGCGACGCCCAGGGCCAGGTGGTGCGGGAACCGTCCAAGATGCTGGTGCTGATCCACGAGGACACCCCCGCCAAGCGCAAGGCGCTCGAGGAGGTCGTCGCGGCGTATAAGACGCAGTTCAAGCAGGAATCGGTGATGCGCCTGACGCAGCGCGTGCATGCCGAGTTTTAGGCACACGCAAAGCGTACTATTCGGGCCGGAATGTCCATTCCTTGAACAGGCGCGAAGCGGGTCTGCGAGTGTTCGGAGAAGCAACGTTTTTCGAACGCTAACACGGGCGAAACGAATTTTGGCAAGAATCGCTGGATTCGGCTTGGGTCCTATGTAGCTTAGGCCCAGCAAATTGAAAACCGACGCTCGCGCCCATCTCGGTCCCAATGGGGGAGACCGAAGCGCGAGCGCAATGTTGAAAAGGGGGGAAGGACATGGCTAAGAAGGGTGGATCGCTCCACATTTATGCGAACGAATCGGCGGCCGCGACGCTGGCGGATATCTGCCATTCGAGCATCCACGTTTCCGTGCACGGCACGGTGACGAAGGAGAAGGGCGAAAGCGTCCTGGTGGTGAACCAGGTGATCGCGCAGCCCGACGGCAACCTGCCGATCGCGGCCAGCGCCGCCACCAAGGCCGCGCTGATCGAAGCGGCGGAGACCAAGGAACCCACGGAGGTCGTGATCAACGGCCGCGTGGTCCAGGGCGGCGACGGCCGCGCGCTGGTGCTCGACGAGGTCGCCAAGGTCAGCTCGCTGCCGATCATCGCGTCGGAAGCGGCCCGCTCGGCGCTCGCCAAGCTCGCCACCAACGGCGCGGGCGAAGTGACCGTCAAGGCCAAGGTCGCCGGCAAGGGCGTGAACCGCGTCCTGGTGCTGGAAGCCAGCAAGAAGTAACCCTGCCGCATTCGGGGTCACGGCGCGCCTTCCGGACCGGAAGGCGCGCTTTTTTTATGCCCGCGCCCTGCGGGTGCGGTTGCGCGGACGCCCGCCCCGCCTAGAATCCCCCCTGAACACGACAACCAACGGGCCGGGGGCTTTGCGATGGCTTACGACGTGGTGACGTTCGGCGAGGCGATGCTGCGGCTCTGTCCCAAGGACGACCTGCGGCTGGAACAGGCGCAGGCCCTGGAGATCACCGTCGGCGGCGGAGAACTGAACGTCGCCGTGGGCTGCTCGCGCATGGGGCTGAAGGCCGGCTGGGTCAGCCGCGTGCCCGACAACCCGCTGGGGCGCATGATCCGCAACAAGGCCCGCGAACAGGGCGTCTGCACCGACCACGTCATCACCGCCAAGGACGGCCGCGCCGGGATTTACTTCCTGGAACAGGGCGCCAGCCCCCGCGCCGCCGCCGTGGTCTACGACCGCGCCGACAGCAGCATCAGCCGCATCCAGCCCGGCGAAGTCGCCTGGGCCAAGGTGCTGGACGGCACGAAGGTCTTTCACGTTTCCGGCATCGCGCCCGCGCTGAGCAAGAACGCCGCCGCCGTGACCGCCGAGGCCATGGCCGCCGCCAAGCAGGCCGGCTGCACCGTCAGCTACGACCTGAACTACCGCTCCAAGCTCTGGACCAAGGAAGAAGCCCGCGCCTGCCAGGAACCGCTGATGAAGCACGTGGACATCCTCATCACCACCGAGGAAGACACGAAGGTCGTCTTCGGCATCGAGGCGCCCAAGGCCGGCGACGAGCACTTCACCAAGGTGGACGCGTCGGGCTACAAGTCCGTCGCGACGCAGCTCGCCGACAAGTTCGGCTTCAAGGGCGTGGCCATCACCCTGCGCGAGAACAAGTCGGTCTGGTTCAACACCTGGTGGGGGCTTTACTACGACGCGGGCAAGAAGACCTTCCACGAGGCCCCGCGCTACGAACTCGAGATCGTGGACCGCGTCGGCGCGGGCGACAGCTTCGCCGCCGGCCTGATCACGGCGCTGCACATCAAGCCCGGCGACTACGACCACGCGATCCGCTACGCGGTGGCCACAAGCGCGCTCAAGCACGGCATCCCGGGCGATTTCTGCATTGTCACCCGCGGCGAAGTCGAGACGTTGATGAAGGGCGGCGGCCTGCGAATCGTTCGCTGACCGGCCGCCTGCTCCGGGAGGACCGCCGGGCCGGCTCATGAACCTGCGTATCGTCATCCTGGTGGTGCTGCTGGCGCTGGGCTTCGCGCTCGGAGCGCTCGCGCGCAAACTGACCGGCGGTTCGCCCGCGGCGGACCGCGATCCCAAGCCGGTCCCCGCGAAGTCCGGGGAGCCCGGCGCGCCGGCCAAGTCCGAAGATCCCAAGACCGTCACGCCCCGGACGCCCAGCGCGCGGGAACTCGAACGTGCCTGGCTGAACGAACGCCCGATCAAGCCGCCGCTCGCGGCGTACCTCTTTACGGGCGAACCCAGCGACCTCGAACCCCTCGGCGGCACGCTCGCGCCCCCCGGGCAGCTCGACCCGTGGAAGCTGGCGCTCGAAGGCCCCGTCAAACCGGGCTCGAAGGGCATGGCCATCGCCGACGGCGGCAAGCTGATCTCCGAATACGCCGGCTCGGCGCTCTCCCACGCGATCAAGCAGCGCGGGGCCTTTACCATCGAGGCGCAGGTCCAGCCGGCCGACCAGGAACACGCCGGGCCCGCGCGCATCGCCGGCATCTCCAAGGACGGCAGCTTCCGCAACGTGACCCTCGCGCAGGAAAAAAACGAATGGGTCCTGCGCGTCCGCACGACGGCCTCGGGCGAGAACGGCACCAAGCCCGAACTGCGCGTGCCGGGCCTGAACGCCACGCGCGCGCACGTGATCGCCAGCTACGACGGGAAAAAGGCCCGCGTTTTCATCAACGGGCAGGAGGTCAAGCAGGTGGCCGCGCTCGCCGGGGCGCTCGACAACTGGGACACGCGCTACTCGTTCGTGCTCGGCAACGAGGCCGGCGAGCCGCGCCCGTGGGCCGGGACGATCCGTTTCGTGGCCGTGTACGACCGCGCGCTCTCCGGCCACGAGGCCCGCCAGGCCTTCGAGAGCCTCTACCCCGACGGCGCGGGCCTGGGGGTGATCGCGCCCAAGGCGAACGAAAAGACCGCTCCCAAGCCCCCGCCGAGCGACGACAAGAGCACCGAAGATTTCTAACCGCCGCACCGAAAAACAGCTTCCGACGCCTCCCTAACGCAATACCAATCCACCACTTGCGTCCGCCTTCGCAACGGCCTGTTTTTGCAGGGGCGAGGTCTGGCTGCACCTCGCAGGGCGTGGTAAAGTGCATTCTGCATGCAGAATGGAGCATGCATTCAACCCCGGAGCCCGCCGTGCAACTCGAACTCAAGCGCCCCGTCGTGCGCACCTCGCTCTCCGAGATCGTCTACGAGAACATCCTCGAATCGATCGTCGCCGGGACGCTCACCAGCGGCACCGAACTGAACGAGGTCGCGCTCGCCGAGGAACTCCAGGTCAGCCGCACGCCCGTCCACGAGGCCCTGCGCCGCCTGGCCGCCGACGGCCTGGTGGAACTGCTCGCCACCAAGCGCGCGCGGGTCGCGCGCTTCGACGAGAAGGACCTGCTGGAAATTTACGAGATGCGCAAGCTGCTCGAAGGCGCCGCGGCCGAGCGCGCGGCCCGCCGCGCCACCGGCGAGGATCTGGCCGGCCTGCGCAAGGACCTGAAGCAGCTCATGGCCGGCCGCGCCGACGAAGCCTGGGCCGCGCGCGCGATCGCCTTCGACCTCGCCTTTCACCAGCGCATCGCCGAACTGAGCGGCAACGCGGCGCTCGTCCGCGACATCGCCCGCTACAAGCGCCTCGTGCAGGGCTTCTGCCGCATCACCGGCACCTCCGCGAACTTGAAGGAAGCCTGCCGCGAACACGCGCGGCTGCTCGACGCGCTGGAGGCCGGCGACGCCTGTGCCGCGCGGCGCGAGATGGAAGCGCATATCGAAAACCGCATGCAGGTGGTCCTGCGCGAACGCGGGCAGACGGCCGCCAAGGCCTGAAGCGATACGGACCGGGGGGGAGCGCGCCATGGAAGAATCTCCGGACGTCACCGTCGTCACCCACGCCACGCTCGTGGACGGCGCCGGCGGGCCCGCGGTGCCCGACGCGGTGGTGCTGATCGAGCGCGGTCGCATCGCTTACGCCGGCCCGGCCGCGGGGGCCCCCGCCCTGCCTCCAGGCGCGCGGCGGATCGACGCGCGCGGCGGCACCGTGATGCCGGGGCTCGTGGAGGCCCACTACCACGCCACCTACTTCAACGTCGCGCAGCTCGAAGACCTCGACATCAAGTACCCGGTCGAATACGTGACGCTGCTCGCCGCGGCCAACGCCCGCCTGGCGCTCGCGTGCGGCTACACCGCGGCGCGCAGCGGCGGGAGCCTCTTCAACGTGGACGTGTGGCTTAAAAAGGCGATCGAGAACGGCCTGATTCCCGGGCCGCGCCTGGCCGCGAGCGGGCGCGAGATCTGCGGCGTCGGCGGGCTGATGGACTGGAACCCCGACTACCGCAAGGTCGGCATGGAAGGCCTGGTCCTGCTGGTCAACGGCGCGGACGAAGCGCGCGCGGCCGTGCGCAAGCTCGTCAAAGACGGCGTGGAATGGGTGAAGACCTACCCCACCGGCGACGCGGCCTCGCCCGACGCCAACGACCACCATACGCTCTGCATGACCTTCGACGAGATGCACGCGGTCGTCGCCACGGCCCACAACCACAAGATGAAGGTCACCGGGCACTGCCGCGCCACCGAAGGGATCAAGAACGCGCTCCGCGCCGGCTACGACACGCTCGAACACGGAACCTTCATGGACAGCGAGGCGCTCGACCTGTTGTTGGCGCGCGACGTCCCCGTCGTCCCCGCGCTGTACTTCGAACTCGCCAGCATCGAACGCGGCAAGGAGTTCGGGCTCCCGCAGGCGGTCATCGACGGGCATCAGGAAACGCTGGAAGGCGGCGTCGAGAGCGCGCGGCGGATTCTCAAGGCCGGCGGGCGGCTCGGCATGGGCGGCGACTTCGGCTTCGCCTGGAACCCGCACGGCGACTACGCGCGCGAACTGACCTTTTTCGTCAAGCACGCCGGGCTCGACCCGAAGCAGGTGATCTCCTGCGCGACGAAGACCGGCGCCGAGATCATGGGCCGCGCGGACGAGTTCGGCACCGTGGCGGCGGGCAAGCTTGCCGACCTGCTGATCGTGGACGGCGACGTGCTCGCCGACATTTCCATCCTGGAAGACCGCGCCCGCTTCCTCGCCGTCATGCAGGGCGGCGCGATCAAGGCCGGGCGCCTGGCCCACGCCGCAACCGGAGACGACGTCCGATGACCGCGCCCACCACGCTCTTTCAGCCGCGCGCCGGGATGCCGCGCCGCGCCCTCGAACAGTGCCACGGCGGGACGGGCGCGCTGGACTTCACCGAGGTGCTCGGCCGCACGCCGGGGCTGGAGAAGAAGCTCGCGTTCATCCACGACGACGTGCTCGCCCCGGGCGTCAGCATCGGCGAACACCGGCACGAGGGCGACGAGGAGTACTACTTCATCGTCTCCGGGCGCGGCACGATGACGCTCGACGGCAAGCGCGTGGAGGTGCAGGCCGGCGACCTGACCGCGATCTACCCCGGCGGATCGCACGCGCTGGAAAACACCAGCGGCGAAGACCTGCGCATTCTGGTCATTTGCGTGAAGCATTGAGAGGCAGGGATCAGGGAACAGGGGTCAGAGGTCAGGGAACGGAGAACGGAACGGCGCGACGGCGAACGACCTAGGGCTTCCAACACAGAAACATCCACAGGAGCACATCCCATGCGATTAGGCGGACCGATTTTTGGGCCGGCGGAGACGCCCGAGCAGTGGCTCGCGGAGGTGAAGAAGGAAGGCTACACGGCCGCGTACGCTCCGGGGGCCGTGCAAAAGGGGCCGCTCGACCGGGCCACCTGCAAGGCGTACGAAGACGCGGCGCGCGCGGCGGGGGTGGTGATCGCAGAAGTGGGCGCGTGGAGCAACCCGATCAGTTCCGACGCGGAGGAACGCCGCAAGGCTATGGAACTCTGCCAGCAGCGCCTGGCGCTCGCGGACGCGCTCGGCGCGCGCTGCTGCGTGAACATCACCGGTTCGCGGGGGAGCAAGTGGGACGGGCCAAACGCGGACAACCTGACGCAGGAGACTTTCGACATGATCGTCGAATGCACGCGAGCGATCGTGGACGCGGTCAAGCCCACGCGCACGTTCTACGCGCTCGAGACGATGCCCTGGGCGCTGCCGGACTCGGCCGATTCCTACGTCGCGCTGCTTAAGGCCATCGACCGCAAGAGCTGCGCGGTGCACCTGGACCCGGTGAATCTGGTCAACTGCCCCTCGCGCTACTACGACACCGCGGCGCTGATCCGCGACTGCTTCGCCAAGCTCGGCCCGCAGATCAAGAGCTGCCACGCGAAGGACATCCTGATGAGCAAGAACCTGACCGTCCACCTGGACGAAGTGCCCCCGGGCCAGGGCGGACTCGATTACAAGACCTACCTGCGCGAACTGAACAGACTCGACCCCGACGTTCCGCTGATGTTGGAACACATGAAGGATGCCGAGACATACCGCGCCGCCGCGGCCCACATCCGCGCGGTGGCGGCCGCCGAGGAGGTCACCGTTCGATGAGCCAGGGGCACCGCGTCGTCTTCACCGGACCGAACCAGGTCGATTACATCGGCGTCGAACGGCCCTCGCAGCCGCTCGACCCGCAGGAAGTCGCCGGGCGCACGCGCTACACGCTCATCAGCGCCGGCACCGAACTGGCCACGCTGGCCAAGGCCAGCACCGAACGCCCGGGCTTTCCCGGGTACGCGGCGGTCTTCGAAGTCGAAGCCGTCGGCCAGGCGGTGCGCGACCTGAAGCCCGGCGACCTGGCGTTCTGCATGGGCGGGCACGCCAGCTATCAGCGCATGCAGCGCAAGGACGTGCTCCCGGTGCCGAAGGGCCTCGCGCCCGAGCAGGCGCCGTTCGCGCGCCTGATGAACGTCACCTGGTCCACGCTGGTCACGGCCACCGCGCGCCCGCCGGCGAAGGTGATCGTGACGGGCCTGGGCCTAGTCGGACACCTGGGCGCGAAGGTCTTCGCGAGCTGCGGCTACACGGTGCTCGGCGTCGAT
>JAHCJK010000205.1 GCA_026184295.1 Planctomycetota bacterium | reverse complement strand
AGAGCGCGCGCGCCTTCCCGCCCATCTCGCGCAGAATCTTGGTCTGGGTCGGCGGGCGTTCCTTGTTCGAGAAGTGCGCGCCCACCGAGAAGTCGTGGCGGATGCAGTTCGCGCGGCTGTAGCTGTAGACGAAGAGCACCAGCGAGACCAGGATGCCGAAGCCCACGCCCACCAGCAGCCCGTAGGTCGCGATCAGCAGCAGGATGGTGATGACCAGCCCGTACTCCATCCAGGGCAGCTTGGAAAAACTCTCCCAGACCCACTCGCGCAGCAGCGAAAGCCCCAGGTACAGCAGGAGCCCCGCCAGCACGGGCTTGGGCATGTACGAGAGCGCGGGCGTGTACAGGAACGCGGCGCCCGCGCACAGGGCCGCGACGACCATGCCGGCGGTGCGCGTGGCCGCGCCGGCCTTGAAGTTCATCAGGCTGCGGCTGATCGAGACGTAGCCGATCATGCCGCCGAGCATCCCCGAGAGGACGTTGGCGGCGCCGTTGACGACGAGTTCGCGGTCGAAGTTGACGTCGCTCTTGGTGGCCAGTTCCAGCCCGGTGCAGTTCAGCAGCACGGTCACGATTACGACCATGGTCATGGCGAAGAAGTTCTGCCACTGATCGATCAGCACGGCCCAGGGGATTTCGCTCGGGCTGCGGAAGATCGGGTTGCGCGAGGACGTGGACGAGAGTTCCTGGAAGATCATGCCCTGTTCGCGCGCCGTATCCAGGCAGGTGCCGGTGTACCACAGCAGCGCGAAGAAAAGCCCCACGCCGCCGAGGATCACCGCCGGAACGGTGAGGAAGTGCTTCAGCACCTTCGGCAGCACCAGCAGCGCGAGCGCCACCAGCGCGGCGGTCGTCCAGGAGATGACGCTGACGTCGGGCGGCGAAGTGAGCAGCGAGGCCGAGAGCTTGTGCCCGGTCAGCACCTTGGTAGCGCCGGCGACGATCAGCCAGCCCGTCCCGGCCAGGAAGCCGCCCGCGACGGGGTACGGGATGAAGCGGACGATGCGCCCGCCCTTCACCGCGCCCAGCGCGCAGACGAGCAGCCCGGTCAGGATCGCGCTCCCGGCCAGCAGCGCCAGCACGCCGAGGACGAGGTCCTCCTTCATGTAGCCCTTCAGCGCCAGGCTGTGGGCCACGGTGGAGGCCATCACCGCCAGGATGGCGGTCGCGTTCGAGTCCGGCCCGGCGATGGTGAAGTGGATCGAACTGCCCAGCGCCACGACCAGCGCCAGCACCCACGCGGCCATCAGCGCCGCGCGCACGCCGTCGGCCTCGAACGGGCGCAGTTCGAAGCTGCTGAAAATCAGCACGCCGTAGCTGACCGAGTAGCTGAGCGTAAGCAGCGTGGACAGCGCGCCCGCCAGCAGGTCCGAAGTGACGTTCTTCAGACGGGGCACCGCGACGCTGCGGTCGGCATAGGCGGCCTGGGTGGACATGGAACCCGTAGGATACCATCGGCCCGGGCATATTGCGAGAATGCAGATCGAGGTTCGGCCTGACCTTTTCAGGGCCGGACGCATGTGCTAAACAGGCCCACGCATTCGCGGATTCTTCGCAGGGCAAGGGCTGCCGCGCCGGCGCGCGCGGAATGTTCGGAGATCGAACGATGCGGGTACACACTTCCTATCGAAACTTGGTGGCGGGCGCGGTCCTTTGGGGGGCCGTCCTGGCCCTGCCCGGTCTCGGCGCGGCCGACGCCCCCGACGGCACCACCTTCGACCAGACCGTGATCGCCGTCGATGGCCCCGGCCAGGTGCGCATCAAGTTCTGCGGCATGCCGGTCAAGGTTCAGCTTGCCAATCTGCAGTTCAAGGGCGGCGAACCCACCGAGCAGAAGGCGCAGGCCTTCCTCAAGGAGACCCTGCCCGCGGGGACGAAGATCAAGCTGGTGATGGAGTCCGGCAAGGAAGGCGACGGCACCGGCCTGCCGCAGGCGCACCTCTTCAAGGGGACCTCGCACGTCAACCTCGAAATGGTCAAGCGCGGCTTCGCGATCTCCGACGGCGGCAGCCAGAAGTACGCCCAGGGCATGCAGACCGCGCAGATGGACGCCATGACCAAGAAGGCCGGCCTCTGGGCCCAGGACGTTCAGGTGGCGTCCAAGCCGGAACCGAAGCCCGAATCCAAGCCCGAGACCCGACCGACCGCGCCCGAGGCCAGGCCCGCCGCTCCGGAAATGGACGTCGCGCCCGCCGATTACGCCGGGGCGGTCGTCGCCGACCTGCAGGGCAAGGAATACCATCTTCCGGGCAGCCGGTATGCCAAGAGCATCCGCCAGGGCGCGCGCATCGAATATCCCAACCCCGAGGCCGCCGAGCGCGCCGGCAAGTCGCCCAGCCCGTTCAGCTTCCCGGACCGCGCCAAGGCCGCCGCGGCCAAGGTGGCGGCGGCGAAGGGCGGTCAGACGCCCGACCAGATCGTCCAGGAGTCGCAGAACGCGCTCAAGGACGCCCTGACCGCCATGCAGGAAGCGCGCAAGTTCCACGGCACGGACCACAAGCGCGCCAATTCCAACTGGCAGAAGGCCGCCAAGATTCTGGGCGAGAGCCTCGACAAGCTGACGCCGGTCGCCGACGCGAACCCGAACAACGCCACGATTCAGAAGCTGGCCGAAGAGATGTCCATGAACCTGTATTCCTGCAACAAGTACCAGAGCCTGTAGGACGCCCGTGCCCCTGAGCTAGAAAGGACTGCCATGCGAATCGCCCGTTCCCTGCCTCTGGCCGCGCTCGCCGTGCTGGCGCTGCTTTCCGGCGGCTGCGACAAAGATAAGAAGGAAGAACGCGAAGACCCCAAGCCGCAGCCGAAGCCCGAGTCCAAGCCGGAGACGAAGCCGTCCCCCGAGAGCGGCGGCGGCAACCTGGAACGCATCCGCGCGTCCAAGATTCTGCGCATCGGCGTCAAGGCCGACAGTCCGCCCTTCTGCTTTCAGGACAAGGAAGGCCGCCCGCAGGGCTTCGACGTGGATCTGGGCTACCGCATCGCGCGCCACCTGGGCGTGCAGCCCGTCTTCGTCACCGTCGCGACGGCGGAACGCATCGAGAAGCTGAAGAAGGGCGAGGTGGACCTCATCGTCGCCACCTTCACCGCCACGCGCCGCCGTTCGCGCGAGGTCGATTTTTCGATGCCGTACTTCCAGGACCAGCAGAAGCTGCTGGTGAAGGCCGATTCGCCGATCCAGTCGTACCGCGACCTTTCGGGCAAGACCGTGGCCGTGATCAAGAACTCGACGAGCCTGGACAACATCCGCATCGTCGCGCCCGACGCGAAGATCGTGGAAGTGGACAGCACCAGCCAGGGCTTCGACAAACTGACCAAGGGCGAGGCCGACGCCTACACCGGCGACGGGATGGCTCTGGCGGGCACGCGCCTGGGCGCGGCCGACGCGGAAAAGTACCGCATCGCCGGCGAAGGCTTCTCGGTCGAAAACTACGTCGTCGGCCTGCCGCGCAACGACAGCGAACTGCGCAACCACGTGGACGAAGCCCTGACCGACCTCTGGAACAGCGGCAGTTGGACGCGCCTCTTCGACAAGTGGCTGGGCGAGAAGTCTCCGTACAACATGCAGGCGCATTTCCAGATGCCCGTCCTGCCCGAATAGACGGCCGCTGGACCTTCAGAAGGCTTGCCGGCCCCGCCCAGCGCGGGGCCGGTTCGTTTTCGGGCCCCGAAATCCATGTTCGGCGCGGGGCAATGGCGCTACAATGCGCGCCCATGGACCCGTCCAAAGACGAGACCATCGACCTCAAGCCGTCCAAGGCCGGCACCGCCGCCGCATCCGACCGCATCGCTCCGGCCGAACCCGCGCCGCCACCCGCCGAACCTCAGGCATCCGCGCCGCCCCGCGGCGCCGACCGGGCCACGGCGATGTCCATCGCCGAACTGCTCCTGCTGGGCATGGAAGAGAGCAACTGCCCCGGCAAGGGCAAGAAGGAGAGCGGGCGCTGGGTCGGCAAGGTGCTGGGCGACTACCGCCTGGACGAGGAACTCGGGCGCGGCGGCATGGGCATCGTATTCCGCGCCACGAACACCCGCGTCGGCAGCACCGTGGCGCTCAAGCTCCTGCGCTTCGCCCCGGGCGAGACCGCCGAACGCCTGCGCCGTTTCGAGATGGAAGCGCGCGCGGCCGCGGCGCTCAACCATCCCAACATCATCAACGTCTTCGACGTCGGCCAGGTCGGCGACCTGTACTACCTGGCCATGGAGTACATCGAAGGCCGCCCGCTCTCGGACCTCGTCGAGGCCGGGCCGCTCGACCCGCTCCAGGCCGTGCGCATCACCATGGACGTCTGCAACGCCCTGGAATTCGCGCACGAAGCCGGCGTGATCCACCGCGACATCAAGCCCTCCAACATCCTGATCGAGGCCTCCGGGCGCGCGCAGTTGATGGACTTCGGCCTCGCGCGCAGCATTCCCAGCGAAGGCTCGCAGCGCAAGCTGACCGAGGAAGGCTCGATCCTGGGCACGGTCCACTACATGAGCCCCGAGCAGGCGCTGGGGCAGGGGCACCTGGCCGACAGCCGCTCGGACCTGTACGCCGTCGGCGCCGTGATCTACGAGATGCTGACCGGGCTCCCGCCCTTCGACGGCAACACGCCGCTGGAAGTCGTGCGCAAGGTCGCGCACGACGAGCCCGTGCCGCCGCGCAAGCTGCGTTCCGCGATCGACCGCGACCTGGAAGTGATCGTGCTCAAGGCGATGGACAAGGATCCCACGCGCCGCTACGTCTCGGCCGCCGCCCTGCGCGAAGACCTGTGGCGCTACCATTCGGGCGAACCGATCTTCGCGCGCGCCCCGAACGTCTTCTACCGCGCGGGCAAATTCCTCCGGCGCAACCGTTCGTGGACGATTCCCGCGGGCCTGGCCCTGATCGGCGTGCTCGCCGCGATCGTGGCCGTGCCCATGCACGACGACAAGCTGCGCCAGAAGATCATCGACGCGAACCAGGAAGAAGTGAAGCAGAACGTGCGCGACAAGATTCTCAAACTCGAGACCGAAGACCTGGGCGACCCGCTGCGCGAACGCTGGCGCCTGGTGCACGCGCTGCGGATCGACGGGCAGGCGGGGGAGGCCCTCGTGGAACTCGCGCACCTGGTCCAGACCAGCCCGCGCTTCGAGAAGGACTTCGACGTGCTCCTCTGGCGCGCGATCCTGACGAAGGAGGCCGGGCAGCCGGCCGAGGAGGCCTTCAAGGCCGTGCGCGAAGCTGCCGCGGCCGGGCCGGGCTGGCGCGCCGCGCTGGTCGATGCCTACACCAACCCGGAGGCCGCGCAGGAACCGGACGACGAGACGGCGCGCATCCTCTTCTGCTACCATCGCGGGCACGCCGCCTGGCTGCGCGGCGACCGCGCCGAATTCGAGACCTGCATGAAGCGCGCGGCGGACGGGCCGCCGGAACTCTTGGAAACGCGCTGCGCCGCCGTGGAACTGGCCGCGCGCGCAGGAAAACCGTGACGCAATATCCGGAAACCGGAAGGGAGCGACGCATGGGGACGGAAGCGCTGGGTTCGAACGTGGTCTGCCAGGTGGCCGTGGTCGTGCGCGACATCGAAAAGACCGCGCGCGCCTACGCCGAAATCTTCGGCGTGCCCGCGCCGCAGCCGCGCGAGACCGAGACCGCCGAGAAGACCAACATCAAATACAAGGGCGAGACGACCGCGGGCCGCGCGAAGCTCGCCTTCTTCAACCTCGGGCAGGTCTCGCTGGAACTGATCGAACCGATCGGCGGGCCGAGCACCTGGCAGGAACACCTCGATGCGCGCGGCGAAGGCGTGCACCACATCGCCTTCCGCGTCGAAGACATGGATCGCTCCGTGGCCATGCTCGACGCCAAGGGCTGCCCGACGGTGCAGCGCGGAGACTTTAAAGGCGGCTGCTACGCCTACGTGGACGCGACCAAGGACCTGAAGGTCGTCCTGGAACTGCTCGCGAGCACGCCCAAGTAGCCAGGGCCGCATGTACGAACGCCTCGCGGACTTCGTCGCGGTCGTTCACGGCCTGGTGGTGGTATTTGTCGCGGGCGGGACGCTGCTGGTCGTGCTCGGTCTTTGGAAAAGGTGGACGTGGATTCGATGCAGGGCTTTCAGGCTCCCGCATCTCGGCCTTTGCATCGCCATCGTGGTTTTCGAATGGATGGGCGAAGCATGTCCGCTGACAACGCTGGAGCGAGCCCTGCGCGCCAAGGCCGGCGCCGAAGGTTTTGAGGGCGGATTCATTGCGCACTACGTAAGCCGAACCATACACCTCGACATTCCGCCTGAGGCGCTGGCGTTGCCGACGACGTTTTTCGTGTTGCTTGTGCTGGTGCTTTACATCTGGGCGGGGCCAAAAAAACCGTCCGGCGACGCTTAGCGCACGGGCCCCATGCGCCCGCTGATGCGGCGGTTCTGCGAACTGCTCGCGCCGGCGTCCCCTCGCGAGAGGATGCCCGTCTTGCTGTGCTGGCGGTGCCCGCAGAAGATCGTGGTCGTGCGGCGCATCAGGTCGTGCGCCTTCGAGAAGGTGTGCGGGACGTACACGCCCGTCTGCCTCGACTTGACCCGTTCTTCTTCTTCTTCCAGGAAGGCGTTCAGGATTTCCGCGATGCGCTGGGCGCTCTCGGGCCGCCCCGCGGCCGTGTACGAATCGACGCACGACGGCGCGCCCTGGCGCTGCCCCTGCATGATCAGGTCGGCCTCGCGTTCGACCTTGTCGCGCGCGATCGCGTACGTGGGCCCGTGAATCCCGCGCAGCGTGACCATGAAGATCGTGCGCGGATCGCCCAGCACCGGCCCGCCGAGCAGGAAGGCCAGTTCTTCGGGCGAGGACATCAGGTTGAGGTTGATCAGCGCGACGTTGTAGGCGCTGCCGCAGGTCTTGGCCTTGAAATCGTCGATCAGCGCGGCCGCTTCCTCAAGGCTGCTGGCGCGCTGGAAGAGCGTCTCCTGAGCCAAACGCAGGCGCTTGAAGTGCCCTTCGACCTGCTCCACGATGCGCTGTTCTTCGGGGAGGGTCGCGAGTTCCAGGGAAAAGATAGCGTACTTGAACGCGTCCATTGCGATCCGAATCTCCTCAACTAGCTGCTAAGCAAAGTTGTCGCAAGAACCGTGCCTGTTTCAAGCGCTCCGCGTACACCCAGCACCCTGATTTTCTGGTCCAGCCATGCCGATATTATATCTCCTTTACTCACTATGTGCAGTCAATTTCGCTTTATTCCGGCGCGATTGCAACTTATTACATATAAGTTATTTGCGTGATCGTCCGACGATTCGGACGCGAAGACATCGAACAACGGCGACCCTAACTACAGCACGCCTTTGGTGCTGGGCACGCCGAGAATTTTCGGGTCTCGTTCAACCGCCTGTCGCAAAGCCCGCGCAAACGCCTTAAATGTGGCTTCCAGCATGTGGTGCTTGTTGCGACCTGCGCGGATTTCGACGTGCATGGTGGTGCCCGAAGAGGCGGCAAAGGCGCCCAGAAAATCCTCCAGCAGCTCGACGTCGAACTGCCCGACCTTGCCCTTGCCCAGTTTCTCACCACCGCTAAGCGTAAGATGCGCACGCCCGGACAGGTCCACGGTCACCTGCGAGAGCGCCTCGTCCAGCGGCACGCTGGCGAAGCCGAAGCGGCGGATGCCGGCCTTGTCGCCCAGGGCCTTGGCCACGGCCATGCCCAGCACGATGCCGGTGTCTTCCACGCTGTGGTGGTCGTCGATGTGGTAGTCGCCCTTGCAGCGCAGGGACAGGTCCATCGCGCCGTGCTTGGCCAGGGCTTCCAGCATGTGGTCGAAGAACCCGACGCCGGTGGCGACCTGCGCGGCGCCCGCGCCGTCCAGGTCCACGGAGGCCTGGATGTCGGTCTCCTTCGTCTTGCGCGAAATCTCCGCGCGGCGGGTGGAGGCGGTCTTCCCGGCGGTGCGCTTAGCCACGGGCGAGGTACTCCTTCAGGGTCGCGAGCAGGGCGTCGATCTCCTCGTCCGTGCCCACGGTGATGCGCAGGCCGTCGTCGAGGAGCCGTAACGGGAAGTATCGGATCAAAATGCCCTTTTCCTTGAGGAAACGATAGGCGCCCGCGGCCGTCGCGGCATCCTTGCAGCGCGCGAAGACGAAATTCGACTGGCTCGGCACGGCCTCCAGGCCCAGCGCGGCCAGTTCCTTCGAAAGCCGCGCGCGGGTGGCCTTGACCTTCTGCGCGTTGGCCTTCGTCCAGGCGCCGTCCTTGAGCGACGCCGCGCCGGCCACGATCGCCAGGCGGTCGAGGTTGTAGCTGTCCTTCACCTTCCACAGGCCGTCCACGACGGGGCGCGGGCCGAAGAGCAGCCCCAGGCGCATGCCCGCCAGGCTGTGGCTCTTGGAAAACGTCCGCAGCACGACCACGTTGGGGAGTTCGCGCGCGAGCTGCAGCATGTGACCTTCGGCGAATTCCACGTACGCTTCGTCGATCACCAAGAGCCCGTTCGTGAGGCTCTGCGCGAGCTTGCGCAGCGGGGTCTCGCCGTAGACGGTGCCCGAGGGCGAATTCGGCGCGGCGAGGAAGACGAGCTTGGCCGTGCTGCCGAAGAGCTGCGGCGGGAGCGCGAAGTCGCGCGGGAAATCGTACGTGACGATCTTGGCGCCCTGCGCCTGCGCGAGCGTCTCGTACAGCACGTACGTCGGATACGGAAACGCGATCGTCTCGCCTTCGCCCACGAAGGCGCGCACGAGCATGGCCAGGAGTTCGTCGCTGCCGTTGCCGTGCAGGATTTGGTCGAAAGGGAAGCCCGTCGCGTCGGCCGCGGCCTGGCGGAAGGCCGTGGCCTTGGGATCGCAGTACAGGCGCAGGCGGTCGCCAGGGGCGGCGCCGGCGTCGAGTTCCGCGCGGATGGCCGCGGCCACGCCGGGCGAAGGCGGATACGGGTTTTCGTTCGTGTTGAGCTTGATCACCTTCGCGCCCGCGGGCGGCTGCTCGCCGGGCTTGTAGGCTTCCATCGCGTCCACGTTCGGTCGGAAGAGCGACATCGTTGGTCCTCGCTTGGTGAGCGTTGTCCTATTTTTTCGCGCCGCGCACGGCCACCGCGCGGCGGTGCGCCTCCAGCCCTTCGGCCTCGGCCAGGGTCTCGATGGCCGGCGCGAGTGCTTCCAGGCCCTTGCCGTCGGCCACGATCAGGCTCGTGCGGCGCAGGAACGTGTAGACGCTCACGCCGCTGAACGCCCGCGCCGTCCCGCCCGTCGGGAGCGTGTGGCTGGGGCCGGCGAGGTAATCGCCGAGCGGTTCGGTGGCGTGCGGGCCGATAAAGATCGCGCCCGCGGTCGTGAGCCGCGGGACGAGCTTGTTCGGCTTGGCCGTCTGAAGTTCCAGGTGCTCCGGCGCGAGGTCGTTCGCCAGCGTCACGGCCTGCGCAAGGTCCTTCGTCACCACGGCGGCGCCCCAGTCGCGCACGGCGGCCGCGGCGATCTCGCGGCGCGGCAGGTCCTTGAGCTGCCGTTCGATCTCGGACTGCACGGCGGTGGCCAGTTTCAGCGAGTCCGTCAGCAGCACGCACGACGCAAGCACGTCGTGTTCGGCCTGCGCGAGCAGATCGGCCGCGACCCACGCGGGGTTGGCGGTCCGGTCGGCGAGCACCAGGACTTCGCTGGGCCCCGCGAGCATGTCGATGTCCACGTGCCCGAAGACGGCGCGCTTGGCCAGCATCACGAACAGATTGCCGGGGCCGACGATCTTTTCGACGCGCGGGATGCTGCCCGTGCCGTAGGCGAACGCGCCGACCGCCTGCGCTCCGCCGACGCGGTAGACCTCGTCGATCCCCAGGATCGCGCACGCGCACAGCACCCCGTCGCTCAGGTTGCCGTCGGGCCCGCAGGGCGTCGCGACGGCCAGTTCCTTCACGCCGGCGACGAGCGCCGGGAGCGCGTTGTGGAGCACGCTGCTGGGGTACGCGGCCGTCCCGCCCGGAACGTACAGGCCCGCGCGGCGGATCGGCGACCACGCCAGGCCCACCTTCACGCCCTCGGGCCCGCAGCACCCGGTGCCCGGGGCGACGTGCGAAGGCAGGATCTTCTGCTGGTATTCGGCGATGCGGTGCGCGGCCAGGACCAGCGCTTCGCGCACGGGCTTGGGCGTGCGCTTGAAGCCCGCCTTGATCTCCGCGCGGCTCACCCGCAGGTTCTTGGCCGATAGCTTGACGCCGTCGATGCGCTTCGCGTAATCGAAGATCGCCTTGTCGCCGCGCGCGCGGACCTCGCCCAGGATGCGCGCGACCACTTCGTCGGGGCGCAGGACCTTGCCGAAGAGCTTCTTCACGCGGGCGCGGTAGGGCGCGCTGTCGAGCGCTTCCATCGCGGCCAGGCGGCCGTTCAGTTTTTCGAGCAGGTGTTGGGCCGCGGGCGTGCCGGCTCGTACCAGGGGCAGCATGGGTTCGGTTTCCTCGTTCGTACTTTAGTGCGCATCGCCGCCGTCAACCAGCGCGTCCGGCCTGGATGGACCGGAAGCGGCGTAGCCGGTCGCCGGGCGCTGGATTTTTAGGAAACGTGACGATGCAGCGCATGCCGGAGGGCAGACGCTTGGTGCGTGATTGGCCGGTTGCGCAGGACCATGGGGCCATCCTTACCCGCTGCCTCGCGCGTTTGCAAGCGTACCTTCCAGCCTCGGCGGGCTGCAAAAAAGAAACCGCCAAGGCATGGCCTTGGCGGTTTCCGATACGGCAGGTATGGCTGCGGGACGCCTATTCCGACACGACCCAG
>JAHCJK010000204.1 GCA_026184295.1 Planctomycetota bacterium | reverse complement strand
TGCACCCCAGCGCTGGTCCGATCGACGGCGCGCACCTGTTCGACGCCCGCCTTCAGGCGGCTCAGGCGCAGGCTGTTGGGCCGCCCCTCCAGCAGGGCCTCGGCGGCGCGCTGCGCGTCGTCCATCTTGCCCTGGCGGACGAGGTCGAGCACCTGGACTTCGCTGGCGTTGCCGTGCCAACCGCCCGCGGGCGTGCCGGTGTTGGGCGTCGCCGGGGTCGCCGCCAGGCCGCCGCCGCGCTGAATCTCGGCGATGCGCCGCGCCGCTTCGGGATCGTTGGCCTTGAAGCGCTGCGCGTACTCGTACTGCTTCTGCGCTTCGGGCAGCCGTCCGGAAAAGTACTCGCGGTCGCCCGCGGCCATGTACAGGCGGTACTCGGCCTCGTTCTGCGCCGCGGTCTTGCCGCGCGAGCGTTCGATCTCGAGCAGCGATTCGTACCCGCTTCCGCCGCCCGCGCCGGCGCCCGTGGCGCTCGCCGCGGCCACGCCCGCGGGCTGGACGAGTTCGGGGTGCGCCTTCAGCCAGTTCTCGCGGCTGAGGAACTTCAGCGTCTCGTTCTCGCGGCGCGGCGGCATCTCGCCCAGCGGCGTGCCCAGCGCGAAGCCGTCCTTGTCGGTGGGCATCAGCAGCAGGTCGCTGCCGTCGAAGCCGTACGCAAAGTGGCGGTTGGCCCCGCCCATGAATCCGATCTCGCGCTTGGTGGCGTTGATGCGCCCGCTGTCCTTGCGGCCTTTGGGATCGAGGAGTTCGAAGGTGCGGTCCTCGCGGATGGTCAGGACGTACGTCTGCTTCTCGCCGTCGAGGTAGAAGGTATTGACGAGCCGGCCCTCGTCGGCGGCGCGGGCGGAGATGGAAAGCAGCGCGAAGAGCGCGCAGGCGAGGCTGGTTCGGCGCATGGGATATCCTCCCGATCCGGATGACGAGGGCGTTTCCCTATTATTCACCGGAAACGGGCCGTTGCCAAGCCCGCGCCGGACGAATCGCGGAAGGCGTTGTCAATTCCCGCGCCCGCCGTACGTTTAGCGCATGGACCTGATCGACACGCACTGCCACGTCAGTTACCCGGATTTCGACCGCGACCGCGACGCGGTGCTTGCGCGCGCGAAGGACGCCGGGGTGGCCTGCATGATCACCGTCGCCACCGATCCCTCGTGCTGGCAGCGCTACCTCGATCTGTCCGAAGGCCGCCCGCAGGTGCGCGTGGCGCTCGGCTTTCACCCCAACTACGCGGATACGTACAGCGCGGAGGCGTTCGCCGACCTGCGCGCGCGCATCGAGAAGAACCGCGACCGCGTGGTCGCCGTCGGCGAGACGGGCCTCGATTTCTTCCGCGATTCCTGCGCGCCGGAGCTACAGGCGCGCGCGTTTCAGGCGCAGCTCGACCTGGCCGCGGAGCTGGACCTGCCCTTCATCCTGCACTGCCGCAAGGCCGAACGCGAGATGCTGGACGTGCTGGCCGCGCAGCGGAAGCGCCTTGGCGCGCTGCGCGGCGTCTGGCACTGCTTCAGCGCCAGCGTCGCGCACATGAAGGAAGCCGTGGACCTGGGCCTGTACCTCGGCTTCGGCGGCATTCTGACCTATCCGAAGGCGCAGGAAGTCCGCGACGCCGCCCAGGCCGCGCCCGCGGAACGCCTGCTATTGGAAACCGACGCGCCGTACCTGCCGCCGCAGCCCTGGCGCGGGCAGCGCAACGAGCCCGCGTACGTCGCCGAGACCGCGCGGCGCCTGGCCGAAGTCCGCGGCGTGCCGCCGGACGAACTCGCGCAAACGACGAGCGCCAACGCGCGCGCGCTGTTTCGCCTGTAGCCGGACACCGCGGTCTCTGTCGCTATTAAAAGGAGCGCCCATGCGCTGGTTGCCTCTCCTGGTGCTGTGCGCGGCCGTCGCGGCCGAAGAGCACGCGTTTCAATCCGACGACTGGAATGTCCGCATGCCCATCCCGGAGGCCTGGAAACGGGAAGCGAATAAGGACATTCCGCTGATGCTCTCCCAGAAGGGCAACCTGGTGATGCTGATCGGCTTTACCGTGCAGGCGGTGCCCGAAAACATGCGCGCGGCCTACGAAGCCGAGATGGCCCACGCGCACCATGCCCTGAAGCGCCTGCGCAGCGAGACCGTGCGCGTCGGCGGCGAGACCGGCATCGAGGCCGAGTACGACCTCAAGCACGCGACGGGCTCGATGATGCGCGTGTACGTGACCTTTTTTTCGCGCCAGGGCCTCTCCTACCGCTTCGTCGGCGTGCGGACGAACGAGGCGTTCGAGATCCTGGACGAGTACCGCCGCATGCGCGGCTCCATCCGCTTTCTGCGCGAACGCGCCGAATGGCTGGAAGCCCACGAGGGCGCGCCGGTCCCGCACGGCCTGCTGGGCGGGCTGGCCGCCTGGACGCTCAAGGCGCCGCGCTGGCGCGAGACCACGTTTTCGCGCCGCCGCGACCCCGCCGTCCTGGAAGGCGCCCACTTCCAGCTCGCCGATGGCGGCGCCTGGCTGACCGTGCGCGCCGTCCGCGCCAACGGCACGCCCGCCGAGGAACTCGAACGCCTGCGCGCCTACCTCTGCACGTTCTACGCGAACGCGAAGGCCCGCTCCGTGGAATGCCCCGGGCGCGACGGGCCCGTGGCCTGCGCCGAGATCGAAGGCGCCGAAGAGCCGTTCCCGCGGCAGATCCGCTGCGCCGCCGTCACCGAAGGCGCGTGGACCGTACAGCTCTGGCTCGAAAATCTGGCTTCGCTGAACGATGCCACGAAGAAGGACTGGGAAGACCTGCTGCGCGGCTTCCAACTGCGCGCTGCCTCGAAGGCCACCGGGCTGCCCGCGTATCCGCTGGAACCCGCGCCCGCGCCGGCGCGGACGCCCGCGCGCCTCGACCCGCTGCTCCGGCAGAGCGAACGCTGGCTGGCCCTGGGCGACGGGGAATTCGCCGTGGCCATCGATCCGACCGGAACACGCGCGCTGGTCGCGACGGAACGCGCGCCGTACCTCTTCGATGCGGCGACGGGGGAACGAAAAACGCTGGCGCTTGAACCGCCGCCCGATCCCACCGTGACCGGCGCGTGGTCGCCCGACGGCAAGCGCGTGGCCTACACGAGCGGCGATACGATCGTGATCGCCACGCTGGACCCGCTCGACATCAAAACGCTGCCCCGGCGGGCGCGCGCCCTCGCGTGGGGCCCCGGCGGCGACGAACTCTACGTCGTCGAACGCCTCTTCGATGACCGCGCGGTCCGGCGCTTCACCTCCGAACGCCTGGTCCGGCTCACGATCTCCACCGGCGCGGCCGCGACGATGCTCGAATACCCGCTCGCGCGCATCGGCGGCCCGGCGCTCTCGCCCGACGGCAAGACCCTGGCGTTCGTGTGCAACAAGGAGGCCGCGCGGCAGGGCGTGCTCACCGGGCACGCCTGCCTTCGGCCGGCCGGCGGCGGCGAACTCCAGCGCGTCACCGAGGCCGCGCGCCCCTTCGCGGGCCTGCAGTGGTCGGGCGACGGTCGGAATCTCTACGCGCTCTGCGGAGACGATCCCGAGGCCACCGGCTGGCAGTCGAGTCCGAACCCCACGCACCTGGCGGTGATCCCCGTCGCGGAAGACGGCGAGGTGCCCAAAGCGCCCGCGCGCATCCTGCGCTTCTGGAGCCGCGGCGACGACGTCTTCATGCAGACGCATCCGGACGCGGCGGGCGAGAACGGCGTCTACCGCCTGAAAGGCAAGGCGCTGGAAGCGGCCGCCAAGGCCGCTGGAGCGGGGCGGGCAAGCGCGCCCGAGGCCGCGCGCCTGGCCGTGGAACGCATCAAGCAGGCGCTGAAAAAAGAGCCGCGCAAGTTCAGGCCCTCGCCCGAGAACATGGCCGAGGTCGCGCAGGCCTTCGTGAGCGCGATGGACGAAGCCCGCGCCGCGCGCCTGGATTACGCGCTGGACGCGCTCGCCGGCCTCCCGGCGCTGGCCGACGACCTTCTGCGCGCCGAACCGGGCGAACCGCTGCTCCTGCTGGGCCTGGGCGCGTACTACGGCGAGACGCTGCGGCGTTCGGCGAGCGCGGAATGGGCCATCAAGTCCCAGGAGTGGGGCGACGTGCAGCCGCGCGGGCCCGCCTGCGGCAACGCGCTGACGCAATGCGTCTTCCCCTTCGAGGACTTCGAGGCCGTCCGCGCGGGCGCGGACCTGGACCTGGCCCGCGAGGGCGCCCGCGCAAGCGGCGCGCGTCTGCTGCTGGTCTACCCGCCGTCCTACGCCGAGGAAGCCGTGCGCAAAGCGACGCCCGACGGCTACCGCGCGGCGCTGGAGAAGGCGCGGGCGGGCGAGGCCGCCGAGGCGCTGGAACTGCTCGGCAAGGAACTGGAAAAGGCCCCGTCGAACGCCGCGCTGGCGCGCGAGGCCCTGGCGCTGAGCCTGGCGCTGGGGCGCAAGGACGCGACCGCGGCGCTGCTCCGCCGCGCGGTGGATGCCGGCAGCCGCGTGAAGGAAGTGCTGCTCCGCTACGGCGACGAACGGGCCGACCAGGACCCCGCGAAGGCGCTGGAGGCCTACCGCAAGGCGTACGACGCGGACCCTTCCGACGCCGCGCCCCTGATCCGGCTCGGGCTGTTGTACAAGAAGACCGGCAAACCGGAGGTCGCCGAGGCCTGCTGGCGCAACGCGTACTTTTCGGCCGATGCGGGCGAAAAAGCCGAGATTCGGGCGCTGCTGGGGCTTGCGCCCGGCGGAACGGCGGACGAAGATGCGCCCCCCAACGCCCCCGAGGACTGACCATGCGCATCGGCGATTTCGAGATCCTGCTGCTGAACGACGGGACCTTCAAGCTCGACGGCGGCGCGATGTTCGGGATCATTCCCAAGCCGCTGTGGAACCGCGAGACGCCCTGCGACGAGAAGAACCGCATGGTGCTGCGCTGCAACTGCCCGCTCATCCGCGCGGGCAGGGAAAACATCCTGATCGACTGCGGCCTGGGCCGGAAGTGGAACGAGAAGCAGCGCGCGATCTACGAGATCACCGACGACCACACGCTCATCGCCGACCTGGCGGCGCACGGGCTCACGCCCGAAGACGTCACCGTGCTCGTGCACACGCACCTGCATCTCGACCACGCGGGCTGGAACACGCGCCTGAACGAAAATGGCGAACTCGAACCGGTCTTCGTCAACGCGCGCCACCTGGTCGAACGCCGCGAACTCGACATCGCGCGCCGCCCCAACGAACTCCAGCGCGGCACCTACCTGGCCCCCAACATCGCGCCGCTGGACGCGAACGGCGACTTCGAACTCTTCGAGAACCAGGTCGAGGTCGTTCCGGGCGTGACGGTCTTCCGCACCGGCGGGCATACCTTCGGGCACTGCTGCGTGCGCATCGAGTCCGGCGGGCAGAAGGCGATCTTTATCGGCGAGATGATGCCGACCACCGCGCACCGCCACCTCCCGTGGGTGATGGCCTACGACATGTACCCGCTGGAGACGCTCGAAGCCAAGCGCGTCCTCTTCAAGGAATGCCTCCGCGACAACGCCCTGGTGCTGCTCGACCACGACCCCCACGCCTTCGCCGTGCGCCTGAAGGAAGCCGAAGGCGGCAAGCTGGAGACGATCAAAGAGCAGTAGCCGCCTCTGCCGCCGCCGCAGCAGCAGCCCACCCGTTTCCGCAGTAGAAGTCCCTCCAAAATCCAGCAGCCTCCGATTCCCTAAGCGGCCAGCGGCCGTTTGTAGCGCCGGCCTCCGGCCGGCAGTACCGCCGGCGTCCTCGCCGGCCCACCGAAGGCAACGTCCTTCGCGCGCCCCTTGCCGGCGGGACGCCGGCGACACGGCCGGCCAGAGGCCGGCGCTACCACGGACCCGGCGCGCTGGCCGCGCGCCGGAGTGTTCGCTCAGGGAACACCCGGACCCCACCGGATTCCGGTGGCCTCCCGAAACCGAGGCCCTTCCGGGCCGGCCTGTAGTCCAGTAGTTCATCGCATAATCTTAATCAATTCAACATATTGCACGAAAGCAACGTTCGCTTCGGCGGCTGGCATGGACCTCGCCATGTTCTCCTTCGTGGCCGCAATCGGGCGGCGTGGGAGGAACGAAGCGATGGGTACGACGACGATGCAGAACCTGGCCCGGACGATCGCGGACACGAAGGCGATGCCCGCGGTCTCGGAAACGAACCGCATCCTGCTGAACCGCTACGAGGTCCTCGGGCGGCTGGGCAGCGGCGCGATGGGCGAGGTGCTCAAGGTCAAGGACCTGCAGAGCGGGCTCGAGTACGCGCTCAAGCGCGCGCCCTTCTTCAGCGTCGAAGGCGACCAGGCCAAGCGCATCCAGGCCAACTTCGCGCTCGTCAGCCGCCTGACGCACCCGCACATCGCGACCACGCGCTTCTTCGAACAGGATCCGGTCACAGGCGAGGCCTACCAGATCATGGACCTGGTGAACGGGACCACGCTGACCAAGTGGCTCCAGGCCAAGCGCCGCGAACTCGGCGGCTCCGACAAGCCCCTGCCGCTCGATCTGGTCCTTGGCCTCGCCGGGCAACTCGCCTCGGCCCTCGACTACGCGCACCAGCAGCCGACGTCCTCGGGCACGGGGCCGCTCGGCGTGCTCCACCGCGACCTGAAGCCCGACAACATCATGGTGGAGGCCGGCCGCGAGTTCGCCCCAGGCATTCCTTACCTGCGCATCGTCGATTTCGGACTCGCCGCCGAAGCCCAGGCCGCGATCCACGGCCACTCGATCGCCAGCCACAACCAGGAAGGCGGCGGGACCCTGTACTACATGGCCCCCGAACAGTGGGACGGCCGCGCGCTCACGCCCGGCGTCGATCAGTGGGCCCTGGCCGTGATCGTCTACGAGATGCTCGCGGGCCGGAAGCCCTTCGAGGCCGGCGACCGCATCGCGCTCTACAAGGCCGTCCGCGCCGCCGATCCCCGCCGCGTCGAACACCTGCCGCTCCTGGCGTGGAACGCCCTGCGCAAGGCCTTCCAGGCCGACCGCCGCAACCGCCACGCCTCCTGCACCGCGCTGGTGCAGGGCATGCGCCCGGCCGACCTGCGGCTCGACCTGGCCCGCGCGGGCGAACGCATGAGCTGGGCGCAGTGGCTCCTGATCCCGGTGCAGATCGCGATCTTCCTGGTCGTGCTCGCGCTGGGCCTGGAAGGCGTCAAGCTGCTCAAGGCCAAGGCCGACGAATGGATCAACGGCAAGCCGCCCACGCCGGTCTTCCTCTATCCGCGGCCCGCCTACCTCGACCCGTCGGCCTTCGGGCGCAATCCCCTGACCCCGGGCTCGCGCGCCGCGGAACTGCTGAAGGAACTCGATAAGAAGTCCGCCGAGCCCGCCAAGCCCGAGCCCCGCGCGGAAAAGACCGCGCCCGATCCCTACTTCGATCCCACGGGCGCCTGGCAGCCGAAGGGCAAGTCCCTCGCGGAACGGCTCCGCGAACTCGAAGCGTCTCGAACGCAGCCCGCGCGCTGAAGCGCGGCAGATATGCGCGGCCATCTCGGGTGGTTGCGCGGGAGGCACACGGTGGCTACATCATTACCCAACACGCTGAAAGGACGGACGGCCATGGCGGAGGTCTGGTTCTACGCGGTCAACGGCGCGCGCAGCGAGGCGGTGGACTTTGCCACCGTCCAGCGCATGGCCTCGCAGGGGGCGCTGCCGCCCAACGCGCTGGTATGGAAGGAAGGCTGGCCGCAGTGGGTCACCGCGGGCAGCATCCAGGGCCTGATCTTCCGGGAGGCCGACACGATCCCCGCCACGCTGCCGCATCCCCTGCCTTCGCCGGTGCCCGTGCCCGGCCCGGCGCCTGCGCCCGTATCCGCGCCCGCGCCCGCGCCCGCGGCCGGCGCCGTGCCGCCCGTGCCGGATAAGGGCCTCTTCAAGCAGATGGGGCAGAAGCTGAGCGACGCGGCGGGCCTGCCGACCATCGGCGACGTGCCCGTGCAGGAGATCCTGACCGGCGGGCTTTCCGGCGCGACGAAAAAGCTCGACATCGAGGAGACCTTCGCGGCGGGGACGCTGGGCAACACGCCGGCCCTGGCGCAGATCGAGACCGGCTGGCCGCGCCCGAGCGTCTTCTGGCGCATCCTCTTCGTCTCGCTGGGCGCGTATTACCTGATGCGCCTGGGCTTCACGGAGTTCCAGAATCAGAAGTGCGTGCCGGGGATGATGGTGCTGGGCGCGTTCGCCGTGCCGTTCTCGCTGGTGGTCTTCTTCTTCGAGATGAACACGCCGCGCAACGTGAGCACCTACCAGGTGGGCAAGATGCTGGTGCTCGGCGGCATCCTGGGCATCCTCTCGACGCTCTTCTTCTTCCAGAATTTCAGAGTGGGCATGAGCAATCCGTACGTCGGAGCGATCCTGGTCGGCATCGTCGAAGAGAGCGCCAAGGCGCTGGCGCTGCTGCTGATCGTGCGCGAAGCGCGCTACCGCTGGCAGTTGAACGGCGCGCTGCTGGGCGCGGCCGTGGGCGCGGGCTTTGCCGGGTTCGAGACCGCCGGGTACGCCTTCGAGGCGATGCTGAAGTACAATATGAGCTTCGAGGCGATCACGCAGAGCCTGAGCCTGCGCGGGATTCTCGCGCCGGGCGGGCACGTGATCTGGACCGCGATCATCGGCGCCGCGATCTGGAAGGCGAAGGGCGACAAACCCTTCAACGTGAACCTGCTCTTCACCCCCGTGGTGATCCGGCGCTGGAGCGCCGCGGTGATCCTGCACAGCCTCTGGGACATGGACCTGGTGACGACCTTCTACTTCCAGTACATCGTAATCTCGATCGTCGGCTGGTACCTGACCTTCGCGACCCTGAAGGAAGGCTTCCGCGATATCGAGGAAGCCAAGAAGCAGCCAGGAGTTATGCCCATGCCCGCGGCGGCCTGAAAACCCACGCCGGGGCGGCTTTTTATCTAAGACCGGCGGCGGTAAGGTAGTCTCTTTCCTGCTCCAGGCAGGCTGGGGCTCCGAGGCGAACGGCATGAAGACGACCTTCGCGAACCTCTCCGGGCGCAGCTTCCTTGCGGGCGTTGCCGCCTGCCTGCTGCTGGGCACCGGCGTCCTGGCCGACGGCCCCTACACCCGTTCGAGCAGCGTGCCCTACGGACCGCCCGTCGTCACGACGACCACGCCCGCGCCGCCGCCGCCGTTCGCCAGCCCGAGCGAACTCTACGACCGCATCAAGAAGGATTTGGGGCTGGAAAGCGAACAGAACGACAAGCCCAACGGCCTGCCCAGCGACGACGACCTGAAGCAGCGCATCCGGGATTTGATCAGGGAATACCAGGGCAGCAAGGACGCCCAGCAGAAGATCGAACTGAAAAAGCAGATCAAGGAAGCGGAACTCAACCGCGAAGCCCGCAAGCATCAGGAGAACGTCAACGATTACGTGCTGCGCCGCAAGGCCTTCATCGCCGACGTGGTGGACGCGCTGCTGGCCATCAGCGTCGTCAACCAGACCAAGGATTTGCGCACGATCTTCCGCTGCAACCTGGATCAGATGCGCGCCGAGTTCCTCGAGATTTTGAAGGACCTGCCGAAAAGGGAAGTGACCGCGTACCTGTGGCAGAAGGTCGAGGAACAGATTCGGTTCAGCGGGCCCGCCGCGCAGGCGCGCGTGGGCCAGCTCGACGCGCAGAAGGAACAGTTCAAGGAACGCCTCCGCGTGGTGCGCCTGCGCCTGAACGAAAAACCGCCCGAACCCGAAAAGACCAAGCTCGCCGACGAAGACGACAAGATCTGCAGCCAGCTCGACCAGATCGAATTCGACCGCATGATCGCGCAGGCCGGCGCGAACAACCGCACCGCCAAGTTCATCGCCCTCGCGGAAGACCTGCTCGTCGCCTGCGGCCCGCCGCTCGTCGATTTCCTCGTCCCGCAGATGTACGGCCCCGTGCCCGGCGTCCGCGCGCACGCCGCCGACATGATCCGCCGCGTCGGCCCCATCGCCGTGCCGCGCCTGATCGAAGCCTGCGAGAAGAATCCCAACGACGAAATCTACGCGCTGCTCGGGGCGCTCTCGGGCAAGAACTACGGCCGCGAACTGAAGGCCTGGCGCGAGTGGTGGGCCAGCGTCGAAGAAAAAGTGATGCCCAAGGTTCCCGCCGCCCAGGCGCCGCCCAAGGTCGTCGAAGGCAAGAAGCCCGAGGCCGCCCCGCCCGCCAAGCCCGACGCCGCCAACCCCGCCGCGCCCAAGCCCGAAGAAGGCGAACTGACCGTGAAGGAGCGCGAACGCCCCGAGGCGCCCAAGCCCGAAGAGAAGACCGATGCGGACGAATGGATGAAGAAGCTGAAGGAAGAACTGGCCGCCCTGCGCGCCGCTTCCGAGAAGCTCCGCGCCGCGCGCCAGCACCACGCCGAGACGATGCTCTTCAGCAACGCGCTCGAACGCCAGCTCGAAGACCTGACGCGCAAGAAGACCGAAGGCAAGGACGCCGAAGCCCTCGAGGCCGAACTGCGCAAGTCGCTCGCCGAGGCCCTGCGCAAGGAGTACACCGCCAAGATGGAAGTCGATACGATCCAGGCCGAACTCGACGCCCTGCGCAAGAAGGTCCAGGAAAGCGACCCCGCCGCCCAATAACCCACGGCGAACGGCAAACCACAAATACAAAAGAACCAAGAACCAAAGGCCTGCTAGTCAATCAGGACGATTACGCAAAGCCGCATGACCTTGCGCTGCGGCCGGAAGTAGCCAAGCGCGCGCAGTGCGTGCCGGTGCGTGCCGTTTGTGGGACAGGCGTCTCGCCTGTCTGCATCGG
>JAHCJK010000203.1 GCA_026184295.1 Planctomycetota bacterium | reverse complement strand
TTCTGCCCCAGGCCCAGCAGCGCGGCGACTTCCAGCTTTTTGTCGGCGCCGAAATCCGCCGCGGCCACGGCCACCGGGCCCTGTCCGGCCAGGAAGGACGCGCCGACGGCCGGGAGATGCTGTTTGTTCTGCAGGACCACCTGCACGCGCCCCGTGTAGTAACTCGCCGCGATCGTGTCGTCGAAGCCGTCGCCGTCCACGTCGCAGGTCGCCAGCGCGCTGATGCGCCCGGTGCGGTTCGCGCCGAACTTTTCGATCACCATCGGCGCGGGCAAGGGGTTGTCCACGGTCTGGAAGTAGAAGCGCATGTCGCCGACGCCCAGATGACCGGCGCCCACCGCCAGGTCGGCGTGGCGGTCGCCGTTGAAGTCGCCCGAGACGCAGGCCAGCCGGTCCCCGTCCTCCAGGCCGACGTCCACCTCCTGCCCGGCCACGTACCCGAACTGGTAGTTGAGCTGGAAGGCCTTGATCGAGGTGAAGAGGTCCTTCTCTTCCCCTTCTTCGGGCTTGTAACGGCCCTTCACTTCGATCTCGATCGGGACCACCGCGCCGGCAAACAGGTCTTCGGCCTTCTTGGGCTTGGGGGTCCATTCCGCCGCGCCCGTCGCCGGATCGACCGTCATCCCTTCCGGGCCCTTTTTGAGCGCGAAGACGAGCGACATGCCCTTGGGCGCCTCTTCCACCCCCGTGACCTTGGGCGTGAACGTCCAGCGCGCGAACGGGAAGACGAACTTGGGCGGCTCCTCGGCAAAGGCCAGTTTCTCGCCGCTGAAGGTCACTTCCACCGGGCCGACCGGAGGCGGAGGCGGCGGAGGCGGGGGCGGCGGAGGCGGCGGTTTGCGCAAGCCGACCAGTTCCGGCAATTTGGTGAACTTCCAGGCCGCGCCGAGCCCGCCGAGCACGAGCACCAGCAGGAGGACGCCCACCAGCGCGCCCCCGCGCGAACGCCGTCCGCCGCGCTCGATCTCTTCCACCGACGCGGGCTGCGAGACGTCCGCCTGCGAAGGCGAAACGGATGCGAGCGGGTCGGCCGAAGGCAGCGCGGCGCCGCCGATCAGGGCCAGGCAGCCGTTGCAGGTGTTCTTGCCGTCGTGCATCTTCAGTTCTTCGGACGGGAAGAAGCGCAGGCAGAGTTCGCACTGGGCCTGGGCCGCCTTGCCCTTGGCGAAGGCCATGGTCTGCGTGTTCAGCCATTCGCGCAGGCGCTCGGCGCGCGGGCCCTGCGGCGCGACTTCCAGGCAGCGCTGGTAGGTCTCGCGGGCCTTCTCGTGGTTCCCGCTCTTCTCGTACGTCTGCCCCAGGAAGTACAGCGCCTCGGGGTAATCCGGGGAAGTCACCAGCGCGCCTTCGAACTGTTCGACGGCCAGCGGGTACTGCTTCTGCCGCAGGTAGATGCGCCCGAGCAGGACACGGCTGCGGAAGTAGGCGGGGTCCTCGTTGAGCAGCTTCACGCAGCCGCGCAGCGCCCCGTCCATGTCGCCTTCCTGGAAGAGCCCGAGGGTCTTCTGGTACTTCTTGTCGGACTCGGTGAGGTTCTGTTCCTGTTCCTGGAGCAGCGCCTGGTCGTCGGGCGAGGTGTCCACGGCCGCCGCGCCGCCGGAGCGCTTGGCCGAGGCGGGCTCGAGCATCGTCGGCACGGAGGCCGGGTTCTCCTGCGCGGGCGCGGCCTCCTGAGCCGGGCCGCGCACCTGCGCGATCCACTGGCGGATCTTGGCGGCGTCTTCGGCCATGGGGTGCCGCTGCAGGAACTGCTCGTACGCCTGCATCGCCTCGGCGTTGTTGCCCAGCGCGCGGTAGCCGAAGCCGAGCACGTAGTACGGCGCGGGGTCGCCGGGGTCCAGGCCGACCGCGTCCTGGAGCACCTGGATGCCTTCTTCCAGGCGTTCCTGGCGGATCAGCACCTTGCCCAGGTTCGTGCGCGCTTCGGCCAGCGTGGGATCGAAGCGCGCGGCGTCCTCGAAGGCCGCGTACGCCTCGTCGAGCCGGTCTTCGGCGAAGAGGTCCATGCCCTTCTCGATCAGGCCGACCGCGTCCTGCGGTTCGCTGGGCAGCGGCGGCGGCGCTTCGGCCGCCGCGGGCGCGGGTGCCTGGGCCTGATCGACGTACTCGCCCATCGCGTTGACGGCGGCGACGGTGGCCTGCGGGGCCGAGATGGCTTCCCACGCGGCCATCTTCTTGATCTTGGGCGGATCTTCCGGCGGCGGCGCTTCGGCGGGGGGCGGTTCTTCGGCGGGCGGAGCTTCGGCCGGCGGCGGCTCGGCGTAGGCTTCGGCCGGCGGCGCCTCGGGCGCGGGAGCTTCCTCCTGCGCGTACGCCTGTTCGGCCTGGGCTTGCGCGCCAGCGTCGGCCTCGCCGAAAAGGTTCATCGGGGGGATCTCGGCGAGCCCGTTGGCCTGCATCACCTGATCGATCCACTGCTGGATGCGCGGGCCTTCCTCGACGTCGGGCTCCAATTCCAGAAACTTGCCGTAGGCGGAGATCGCGTCGAGATCGCGCTTCATGCGCCGCAGGGCAAAGCCCATGTTGCTGTAGGCCTCGCCGTAATCGGGCGCGAGCTGGATCGCGTAATAGAGCGCCTGGATCGCCTGGTCGTACTGCTCCATGTCGATCAGGACCATGCCGAGGTTGTTGTAGCCGAGCGCGAAGGTGGGATCGGTGGAAACCGCCTGCTGGTAGCAGGTCAGGGCCGCCTCCAGCTCCTGGCGGTCGTAGTGGTCGAGGCCCCGTTGCAGGAAAGTCTCGGCGGCCGCGCGCGGATTGCCCTCGGTCGCCGTGCCTGCTTCCGTTCCGTAATCGTTGGCCATCCCGGGTCTCTCGTGGGTTTCGAGCACGTCACGCAGAGCTACTTCGCGGCTTCGGGCAGCACGGCGTCTTCCACCAGCATGTTGGGAATGCCATCCTCAATCTTATAAAGGCGCCCGCACTGCCTGCAACGCAAAGCGTTTGGAGCGTCGGCCGGCCCGGTCAGTTCCAGGGCGCCCTTTTCGACGTTCGGCGGAGGCGGTTCCGGACGCGTGATGCACCAAGGGCACGCGAGAATCTTAAGCAGCTCGCTGTCGATCATGCCGTCTCCCTTAACTTATTGCTCTGTACTAGAATGTCTGCGTTGGGGACGGGGTTGTCAAGGCCGGACGGCGGGTCAAAATGAGGGGCCGCCTCGTTATCGGCGCGGGCCTTAACGCACCTTGGGCGGGGGCACCGTGTCGTGTTTTTCCAGGCACGCTTTGCAGATGTACCCGCCCTTTACGCCCTGCTGCCCTTCCTCGCCGGCCATTTTCTTCATGCAGATGTCGCAGCGCACGTCTTCCTTGATGGGCTTGTTCTTGCCCACGCGGGCCATCGCGTCGTAGCAGGTGTAGCAGAGCAGCGCCTGCCCTTCCCCGCGGATGCTGGCCTTGTCTTCGCCGCAGAAGTAGCAGATGCCCTGCTTCCAGAGCTTGCGGCGTCGCGCGAACTCTTCCGCCGGAAACGCTTTGCGTTCATACGAAAGCTGCGAGACCAGGCGCACGCACTCCTTGCACAGCAGGCCCGTGCGCGTGCGCATGGCCGGCGGGCGCGCGTGGCCCTTGCGCCCGCAGAACGAGCACGGGCCCTCGATGGCGCTCGAGAAGCCCGACGAAGCCCCCGCGCCGAAGGTGCCGGCGAGTTTATCGACGCAGCCGATGCAGAGGTACTGCCCGCCCGGACAGGCGATCAGGCTTTTCACCCGCACCTGGCTGAGCCCGCAGACCGAACAGATCGCCGCGGCCGCGTCGCCGTCCGGCTGCGGTTTCTCGCCTTTGCCTGGTAGAAATTTTTGGAGCCAGCGCATGACGTACGTATAGCGCCGCGGCGTGCCGCAATCAAATGAGGAAGCGCGCGGCGCGCGGAATCGCTACTTTTTCGAGCCTTTCGCGAAGGTTTTCGCCGCCGGGCAGCGGGGCTTCAGCAGGCAGGCGGCGCACTTGGGCTGTTCCACAAAGCAGCACTGCGCGGCCACCCCGTACAAACCGGCGTAGAGGTTCAGCAACTGGTCCTCTTCGAGTTTGTCTTCGCACTCCTTGGCCATCTGGAGCACCGTGGTCTTGGGGCGGATCAGCCCGCTGCGCTGCATCACCCGGTGGAGCGCCTCCGACGGCGGGAAGACGTCCATCCCGAAGCAGGTGAGCAGCAGGGCGGCCATCTCTTCGCGCGAAAAAACTTCAAGATCCTGGAGGAACTGGCGGCGTTCGGCCGGGCGCATGGGCACCAGGCAGTCGAGGTTCAGGTTGCGCTGGCGCAGGAAAAAGGCTTCGAGGAAGCGCTGCAGGAGCGCGATCCGTTCGGCGCCGCGGTGGTCCTTGCCCAGCGCCTTGACCATGATCGCGGCATTCGAGACCCGGACCTCGTTCCAGTCCACGTACAGGGTCATCAGTTTGCGCGCGGCTTCGAACCCGGCCTGCGGCGGGCCGTGCAGCCCCAGCACCGCGCCGACGACCAGTTCGCAGTTCTTCGACGCGACGGCCTGCGCGGCGGCGGCGTCGGCCGACGACGGCGGCGGCAGGAACGTAGGCGGCTTGTAGCGGCCAAAGCGCTTTTCAAGGAGCGGCAGCAGGGTCTTGACTTTGTTCTTCAGCGCATCAGCCATGGCAATCGTCCACCCGGATCGTCGGGCACGGCATCCCACCAGCCTCAACCACACCCATGGGAGAAATTGGCGTGCGATTCAGGCTCAAATTGAGCACCAGGGCGACCCGTAGGTACGATACAAGCTCTTGCGCCCTCCCGCCTTACAAACACCCATGCCCTTCGAGCTTTGGTATTACGTTTATATTTAATGCACCATTTTCTGTCAAGTTCATTCGCGATTCTGCGCGCATTTAAAGCCATATTTCGAACGGGGCTTTTGGCCTAAGAAACCCGCCCCGAAAGGCCTCCTACCTATGTCTGGCCTGGAACGGGCTTTTCGGGTAAAGGGGAACCATGATGATCCGTCGCCTTGCCTCCGTGGGTCTTGTGCTTGGCATGCTGCCCTTCGTCCTGCGGGCGGAGGACGACGGCCTGAACATCCAACCCAAGGAGGCCCACGCGGCCGCGTCCACCGCCGCGGCCAGCGCGGAGGCCCCGGCCGACGCGCCGAAGGCCGTCGAGCCCAAGGACCTGCCCGTGGTCCTGAAGTCCATCAAAGATGGTCCCGCCGCCTCCGGCCGCGCCGAAGGCCTGAAGCGCCTGGCGCAGACCCGCTTCACACCCATCCCCAAGGACGTGAGCGAACAGTTGCTCCGCAGCGCCCTCGTGGACGACGACGAGAACGTGCGCAACGCGGCCGTGGACGCCATGCACGACCTGAAGGACACCAACGCCAAGCAGTCGCTCGTCGCCGCCGCGGTCCACCCCAAGCTCGACGAAGCCAAGCGCAAGCGCGCCGCCCAGGGCGTCCGCCGCCTCGACGAACCGAACCTCGTGGCCGCCATTGTCACCATGGTGAGCTACGACATCCGCACCGGGACGGCCACCGAGTTCACCGTGCCCGCGCGCACCGCGACCATCAGCAACCCGGCGATTCCGATCTCGCTGCCCGTCGAACTCCCCGACGTCGAACTCCGTTCGGTCAGCACGTCCATCGCGGTGTACGGGGTGATCGCGCTCCGCGAGATCGCCCGGCGCGACGTCGGCGCCGATCCGGCCGCCTGGAAAAAGTGGTTCGAAGAATGGAAGCAGATTCACGAAGTTCGGATGGCGCAAGAAGCTAAAGCAAAGCCGTAATTCCTGCCCGCCCCCGCACGCTTCGACGTGCGTCCCGCCATGCGTATATCATATGCATTCGCAAGGAGTTGATGCACCATTTGTAAAATGGTTTCTTAGTATTTGAATCTGCGCGCCGCCTCAGGGATAACTCCTGTACACTCGCGCCGTTCTACATAAACTTCGGGATGCATTAGTCCCGGCCTTTCGAGGTCCATCGGAGCCTGTTGTGTCAGGTACGCGCCAAGAGAAAAGCTTGGAGCCGTCCAGGAGCGCATGGTCCGCGCTTCAAGAGCGCTACGACTTCGCGCTGCCCGCCGACGCCGGCCTCGCCGACCTCGAAACCGGATCGCTGAAGGGCAAGCACCGCAAGACCGGCGATCCCGTCCGCGTCTTCGCGCTGGGCGAGATCTCGCAGGGCGCGGGCATGCGCCTGCTCCAGGAACTCGTCCTCTGCGGACGCGTCCATCACCCCCGCATCTCCAAGCTTCTGGAAGTCTCCGCCGCGCCCGAGGGCCTGGTGGCCATCGTCTCGACCGTGCAGGGCCCGGCGCTCGACGACGATTGCGACGGCCGCGCGCTGGCCGAGGCCGACGCGCTGGCGCTCGCCATGCACATGGCCAGCCTGGTCGGCGCGGTGCACGCGGCCAACTTCCTGCTGCTGACGACGGGCCTGAACAAGTTCGTCAAACACGCCAAGGGCCTGGCGCTCTCCGACGCGCCGCTCTGCCTGCCGCTCGAAAGCACCGCCGCGCGCGAACGCCTGAGCGACGTCACCGTTCTGGGGCTCGTCGATTACCTCGCGCCCGAGCAGACCGAAGGTTCGGCCAAGCTCTCGCGCCAGACCGACATCTTCGGCATCGGCGCCTGCCTGTACCGCATGCTCTCGGGCCGCCCGCTCTACGGCGACGTGGCGCTCGCGCAGGCCGTCGAAGCCGCCCGCGCGGGCACGTTCGAAGACCTCGCCGCGCTCCGCCGCGACCTCAAGCCCGGCACGCTGAAGGTCGTGCGCCGCTGCCTGGCGCGCCGCCCGAACGACCGCTTCTCGAACACCAACGACCTGCTGCGCGAACTGCGTTCGGCGATGAGCGACCTGCGCGCGCCCTTCCCCGACCTGCCCAAGCCCGCGCCGTTCCATTCGCACAAGGCCCACTTCCCCGACCAGGCCGGCTTCCAGGAGCGCCTCGCCGGGAACCTCGACGACTTCGTCGTCTGGCTGCGCGACAAGGCCGGCGTGCGCTTTTCCCACGAGGAAAAACCCGCGCCCGCCCAGGCGCCCGAGGCCCGCGCGAAACCATCCGCCGAAGCGCCGGCCGAAGCGGATCCGCGCGAACCGGCCTTCGACGAGATCGGGCAGGCCGAGCAGGACCGCCGCTACCTCGAAGCCGACGAGCGCATGCAGAATTCGAAGATTCTGCACCAGCAGCTCGCCCCGATCCTGAAGGCCGCGAAGGAGTCCGCCGACCGCAAGGCCCAGGAATCGGCGATGAAGAAGTTGAAGGACAAGGCCACGGGCGTCTTCGGGATCTTCTCGCGCAAGGGCGGCCAGGAGGACGAGTCCGACGAGCGGACCAAGGTCATGCCGCGCCCGTCTTCGACGGTGAAGATGGAAGCCGTGAAGGTCGAGGAAGCGGCGAAGCACTACGCCGACGCGCACCCGCCCGAGGCGCGCCGCAAGGACGCCGGCGCTCAGCGCCGGGAAGCAGAAGCCGCCCAGGCCCAGCGCGAGACCGCCGAACGCGAAGCGCTCGAACGCCAGCGCCGCGAGGCCGCCGAGCAGGCCGGGATCGAAGCGCGCGCGCGCAAAGAGCGCGAGGATCAGGAACGGAAGGAACGCGAGGCCAGGGAAGCGCGCGAACGCGCCGAGCGCGAAGCGAAGGAGCAGGCGGAACACGAGGCCCGCGAGCAGGCCGAACTCGAAGCGCGGGAGAAAGCCGAGCGCGAAGCCAGGGAACGCGCCGAACGCGAGGCGAAGGAAAAGGCCGAGCGCGAGGCCCGCGAAGCCGAGGAACAGCGCAAGCGCGAAGAGGAAGAACGCCTCCGCAACGTCGAACTGGCCGAAAAGGCCCGGCTGGCCGCGCTGAAGAAGGCCGAGGAAGAGGCCGAACGGCAGCTCCGCGAAGCGCAGGCGCGCATCGAACGCGAAGCGGCCGAACAGCGCGCCAAGGCCGAAGCCGAAGAGAAGGCGCGCGTCGAGAACGACCGCAAGACCCACGAGCAGCGCCTGAAGGACATCGCCGACGCCAACGCGCGCAAAGAACGTGAGCACGCCGAACAGATCGCCCAGGCCGAGGCCGCACGCGTGGCCGCCGAGGAGGCCGCGAAGCAGGCCAAGCTCGACGAGGAACGCAAGGCGAAGGAAGCGGCCGAACGCGCCGCGCAGGAAGAGGCCGCGCGCCTGGCGAAGGAAGAAGAAGAACGCAAGGCGCGGGAAGCCGCCGAGGAACGCGCGCGCAAGGAACAGGAACAGCGCGACCGCGAGGCCGCCGAAAAGCTGGAGCGCGAACTGGCCGAGAAGCGCGCCGCCGCCGCGAAGAAGCGCGAGGCGGAAGCCGCCGCGATCCTGAAGCAGATCGAAGCGGAGAAGGCCGCCGCGGCCGCGGAGGAGCAGCGCGTCGCCGCGGCGATCCAGGCGCAGATGCAGGCCGAACTGAAGCGCATCGAGGCCATGGCCGCCGAAGTTCGCGCCAAGGAAGAACAGGCCGCCCACGACGCCGCCGACCTGGAGCAGATGTTCGTCGAAGAGGCGCGCAAGAAGAGCGCCGAGGCGGCGCGCAAGGAGTTCGAGACCGCGATCCAGGCAACCTTGTCCGCCTGGCAGGCGCACGCGAAGGCGCACCAGGAGTCCCAAGCGCGCCGCGTCACGGCTCAGTTGAAGACCGAATTGGAGCAGATACAACGGCTGGCCGAGGAGCGCCGCGAACGCGCCGAAGCCGCCGTGCGCGCCCGCGAACTGCGCGCCCACGAGCAGTTCGAGAAGGAAAGGGCCACGCGAAAGGATCTGGAACACAAGCTGCGGGAAGAGCGCGAACTGAAGGCGCTCTTCCAGGCCGAAGAACTCGAGAAGGAACGGCAGGAACGCGATGCCCTGCTGAAGAAGGCCCAGGAAACCATCGACACCGAACGCCAACACCGGGATGCCCGCGAGCGCGAGGAAAAGGCGCGCGCGGAAAAGGAATTAAAGGAGCGTGAGCGCATGAGCCGTGAGAAGAAGGAAAAGGCCGAGAAGGAAGAACGCGAACTGTCCGAGCGCGAAAAGGCCATGAAGGACGCGCTCGAGAAGGAGAAAAAGGAGCGCGAGACGGTCGAGAAGAAGCTGCGCGAGGAAGTCGCGGAGCTTCAGAAGGACATCGACACCAAGACCGCCGCGCTGGAATCCGTGCTCGCGGCCGAACGCGCGTCCAAGGTGCAGGCGCTCAAGGAACGCAACGAGCAGTCCGAGGCGCGCTCGGCGCTGGAGATCAAGGTCACCGAACTGAGCAAGCGGCTCTCGGTCGAGTCCGAATCGAAGGAATCGGCTCTGAAGAAGCGCGCCGAGATGGCCGAAGTGCGCCGCGAACTCGAAGCCAAGCTCGCGGAACTCGAGACCAAGCTCGAGAGCGAACGCGAACGCTTCGAGCGCATGAACGCGGAGTACACCGAGAAGGAACGCCGCGACGCCGAACGCGCCGAGCAGCGCGAACGCGAAGAACGCGAACGCCGCGAGACCGAGGCCCGCGAACAGAAGCAGCGCGAGGAGAAGGACCGCAAGGAGACCGAAGCGCGCGAAGGCAAGCTGCGCGAGGAACGCGACCAGAAGCTGCGCGAGCAGCAGGAATTCTTCGACCTGGAAAAGGCCGAATGGGAAGAGACCGAGGGCAAGCTGCGCGAGGAACTGAGCGGCGCGCGGCGCGAACTCGACGCCAAGACCGCCGAACTGACCGTGCGCCTGGCCAGCGAGCGCGACGCGAAGGAAGCCGCGCTTAAGGAGAAGGCGCAGCTTTCGGACGCGCGCGCCGAACTGGAAGCCCGCGTCGCGGAACTCGACAAGCGCCTGGGCGCCGAGACCGAAGCGAACAAGGCCGCCAACAAGCGCGTCGCCGACCTTTCGGACATCCGCCGCGACCTGGACGCCAAGGTGACGAGCCTTTCGGCGCAGCTCCACAGCGAGCGCGAGGCCAAGGAAGCCGTCACCGCGCGCCGCAACGAACTCTCCGAAGCCAAGCGCATCCTCGACGCGCGCGCCGCCGACCTGGAAGCGCAGCTCGGCCTGGAACGCACCGCCAAGGAGACGTCCAACAAGCGCGCCGGCGAACTGGCCGAGGGCCTGAACGCGGTCCAGGGCAAGCTCTCCGAACTCGAAACCCGCCACGCGGCCGAGACCGAAGCCAAGGAAAAGGCCCTGAAGGAACGCGACGCGCTGGCCATCGCGCGCCGCGAACTCGAGTCGAAGAACGCGGAACTGAAGACGCTGCTCCAGGGCGAGAAGACCGCCCACGTCCGCACGCAGCAGGAACGCGAAGGCCTGCAGGCCTCGGTCCGCGACCTCCAGAACAAGATCGCGACCGTCACCACCCACCTCAATGCCGAGAAGGAAGCCAAGGAAGGCGTCCTGCGCGAACGCAACGACGCGCAGGCCCGCGTCGCGCAGCTCACCACCGACGTCCAGAAGCTGCAGCACGAGTACACGCGTTACCGCGAGACGGCGGAGCTGAGCATGGACACCATGGCCGCGGAGTTCAAGCGCGGCATGGCCGCGCTCGCCGCGGACAACGGCGCGCTGATCCAGCAGCTCAAGCAGGCCAGCTCGCAGCTTGAAGAAATCAAGCGGCGCTACGAGAAGCTGGGAGGCACCGGCGACGCGCAGCAGAACAACATCGACCAGCTCACGCAGCAGTTCGCCGAACGCATGCGCACGCTGCTGGGCGAACCGGCCAAGCAGGCGCAACTCGCCGCTAAGGAAACCCCGCCCGCGCCGCAGCAGCAGCGCCCGCAGCCCCCGGCGCCGCCCGCGCCTCCGGCCGCGGGAGCCGGCGTG
>JAHCJK010000202.1 GCA_026184295.1 Planctomycetota bacterium | reverse complement strand
TCGTGGGCGTCGGCGTCCAGGGCCTTACGGCCCTGGCTATGCCAGGCCGGCCCTGTGGGCCTCGCGGTTGCGTAAAACGTAAAGCGTAAAACGTAAAACGTAAAACGTAAAACATAATCCGGCGCACCAGGCCTACGGGTCTCGTTGCGCGCGCTCGCTCGATGAGCCCCTTTACGTTTTACGCATTACGTTTTATGCATTACGTTTTACCCCCTCGTCTTACGAATTTCGGCCTTTCAAACCCCGCATCTATTGCTAAAACGCTTCCAGCCTAATTCTTGATTGGCGGAGGATTTCCATGCCCGCGACGCTCACTTTGTTCCTGAACGGCCAGGAGCTGAAGAAATACGAGATCACCAAGGATCGCGTGATCATCGGCCGCGTGCCCGAGAACGACATCACCCTCGACAATCCGACGGTCTCGCGCAAGCACATGGCCATCGTCAAGATGGGCGACGCGTACCAGCTCCAGGACCTGGGTTCGTCCAGCGGCACGTACGTGAACGGTAAGAAAATCGCCAGCTACTTCCTCAACGACGGCGACGAGATCAGCGTCGGCCAGATGGTGCTCCGATTCGCGCTGCCGGCCCCGCCGCAGGAAGGGGACAGCGAGATGACGATGGTCGTCACCAACGAGGACATCAAGAAGCAGCTCCAGATGATGCACCAGGCCGCGCTGGCCAAGGGACCCGACGCGCCGCCCGCGCCCGCCGCGGCCGCTGCGCCGACTGCTCCGCCCAAGCCGCCTGAACCGGCCAAGGTTGAAGCACCGCCGCCTCCGAAGCCGCCGGAACCGCCGAAGGTCGAAGCGCCCCCGTCGCCGAAGCCGCCTGAGCCGCCCAAGGTTGAAGCACCGCCGCCTCCGAAGCCGCCGGAGCCGCCCAAGGTCGAAGCACCGCCGCCGCCGAAGCCGCCTGAGCCGCCCAAGGTCGAAGCGCCGCCGCCTCCGAAGCCGCCCGAGCCGCCGAAGGTCGAAGCGCCCCCGCCGCCGAAGCCGCCCGCGCCTCCGAAGCTCGAACTGCCGCCGCCGCCCAAGCCGCCCGCGCCGCCCAAGATCGAAACGTCCGCGCCGCCGAAACCGCCGGAGCCCCCCAAGATCGAGGCCCCGCCGCCGCCGAAGCCGCCTGCGCCACCTAAGCTGGAACCGCCCGCGCCTCCCAAGCCGCCGGAGCCGCCGAAGGTCGAGGCGCTGCCGCCCAAACCGCCCGCGCCCCCGAAGCTCGACGCGCCGCCCGCGCCCAAGCCCGCGGAGCCCGCCGCCGCGGAAAAGCCGAAGGCCGCGCCCGCGCATCCGAAGACGGAACTCGTGTCGATCACCGGCAACCCGCAGCCGAGCGCATCGGAGTCCGCGCTGCTCGCCACGGTGCGCGGACCGTTCCTGGGCGGATCGGCCAAGCCGGGCGAGACGCCGCCGAAGCCGCCCGCGGCACCCGTGCCGCCCAAGCCTGCGCCGCCCAAAGCACCGCCGCCGCCGCCAAACGTTCCGATGGAATCGTTCGAGCCCACGCTGATCTCGCCGCCGCGATCCGCGCCGGTCGCGCCGGCCGGGCAACCGGCGGCTCCGCCGGTGCCGCGCACGCCGGACGGGAAGCCGGACATCGCCGCGATCGCGTTCGACGCGGGCGTGACGGTCTCGCCGGCCGCGATCGGAGGCTTCAACGCGCTCTCGTCGCAGCCGAACGTGCAGAAACCGCCACAGACTCCCCCGGCTCCCGGCGTGATCCCCACGCCCGTGCCGCCGGTGCAAGCGCCGCCCAAGCCGCCGGATGCCGGGGCCGGCGGCGATATTCCCGTCGATCAGTTGCTGACGCCCAAGCGCCAGCGCACCAAGACGCAGGCGATTCAGCCGGCCCCGGCGTCGAACCCGCCGCCCGCGCCGCCCACGCTGCCGCCCTCGCAGCCCGTGCCGCCTCCGATGCCGCCGCCGATCCCGCAGACGCAGCAGCCGCAGCCGGGCGTGCAGCCGTCCGTGCAGCCCGCGGGTCAGCCCGCGGCGCCGATGTTCGCCAAGCCGGCGGAGGGAAGCTGGGGCACGACGCCTCCGCCGCAGCCCGTCACCGACGACGAGCGCCTGTGGGGGATGCTCGCGAATATCCTGGGCCTCTTCTGCTGGATCGGGCCGATCCTGGGCCTGGTGCTGCGGCCGAAGTCGAACTTCGTGAAGTTCCACAGCCTCCAGTACCTGTTCATGGCCATCGCCTTCACGATCGTCTGGTTCCCGGTGGCCTGGATCGTCTCCTTCGTCACGCTCATGATTCACCCCATCCTGTATTTCATCTGGCTGGGGGTGAGCCTTCTGGTCTCCTTGGGGATGCTGATCCTGGTGGTCGTAATGGCGCTGAAGGCCAATCAGGGGATGCTCTTCAAGATCCCGTTCCTCGGGCAGATCACCTACAACCTGGTGTACGGGAAGTCGTAAGCGCCCGCGCGCCGCACCGATCGACGAAGGCCGCCGGCCCCTGCGCCGGCGGCGTTCGTTTCAGCGCGGCGGTGCGGCGGGCTTCGCGGCCGGCTTCCGGCCGCTCTGCGCCAGCGCGACCATCAGGAAGATGCCCGCGAGGCCCGCGAGCTGCCGCGCGCTGACGGTCTCGCCGTCCAGCCAGCCGAGCGCGAGCGCGCCGATGGGCACGAGGTAGGTCACCATGCCCGCGAAGAGCGGGCCCTGGTCCTGCACCAGCTTGTAGAACATGAACATCGCCAGCCCGGTGCCGAAGACGCCCAGCACGCCCAGCGAGAGCAGCGCGAGGCCGAGGTGCTCGGTGGAGCGGACGGATTCCGACGGCAGAAAGGCCGTGACCGGGAGGATCAGCGCGCCCGCCAGGCCCAGGGCGGCGCAGGTGAGCGCCAGCGCGGGCAGGTCGGTAAAGCGCCGTTTGACGTAGGTGTTCGCGACCGCGTAGGCGGCGGGCACCGAGACCGCGAGCGCCAGGTCGAGCGGCGTGGCGTCGAACGCCAGCCCGCCGCTGAGCACGACCCCGATGCACGCGAGTCCGCCGAGCACGCCCGCGAGCTGCCGCGGGCTGGGGTAGATGTGCAGCATCGGGATCGAGGCGAGCACCGTCATCAGCGGCGTAAAGCTGACGCTCATGCCGACGAACCCGCTGCCGAGCCTTCCCACCAGGTACGGCTGAAGGCAGTACGGCCAGACGTAGCCGAGCAGCACGGTGCCGAGCAGCGGGAGCAGGTGCGCGCGCTTGAACGGCCAGCCGCCGCCGGCGAAACGCCACGCCACCATCAGCACCAGCGCGCCCGACATCACGCGCCACCCGCCGATGCTCAGCGGGCCGAAGCAGAGGTGCGCCTTCTTCATCAGCAGAAAGCTGCCGCCCCAGATCGCGCAGATGAGCATGAAGAAGACGTAGGGCATCGGCCGGCAGCCTACTGGCCGAGCGCGCGCAGGACCACCGTCGCGTACGCGCCGCGTGGGAGTTCGAAGGAGACGACGCGCTTGAAGCGCGCGGCCTTGCGGCTGCGTTCTTTCTGCGGCTCGGCGGTCTCGTCGGGCGCGGGCGGATCCATGACGAAGCCGGCGGCTTCCACGAAGAGCGCGCGCGGGGCTTCGCCGAAGAACGGCCGCCGCAGCCCGGGGATGCGCAGTTCGGCCGTGGTGATGCCTTCGGCGGCGAGCACTTCTTCGGCGGCGTCCTTCCACGCGCCCGCCGGTTCGGTCTTGTAGCCGAGCAGGGGCAGGTCGAGGCCCGCCAGGTCCTCGGGGATCGCGGCGAGCGCCGGGAAGAGCATCGCGCCGAAGGGGTCTTCGGCTTCCAGTACGGGGCCGGCGTCGGCGCAGCGGCCGGCGACGAGCTGCCGCGCGACGGCGTTCCAGAGGTGCGACTGGTACGCGTACACGCAGAGCTGCTGCTGGAAGTACGGCAGCGCGGCGAAGGCGGCGCGGAAATCGCGGCTGGAATGCACGAGCCGTTCGACGGCGCGGCGTTCGGGCGAGTTGCGGCGCGGAAGTTTCTTCGCGATCTCGTCCCACTGGCCCCAGCGCGAAGCGAGCAGGCGCTTGGCGTCCTTGTCCTCGCGGCGGTCCTTGCGGCTTTCGGTGGCAATGGCCAGCTTGAGCGCCCGTTCGAAATCGCCTTTGATCAGGTGCTTGGCCAGGAACCCCTGCCCGTGCCGCGCCGACCCGAAGCGCTGGTCGCCGAAGTAATTCACCACCCGCAGCGACCACGCGCCGGCTTCGCCGTGCCCGAAGAGTTCCGCGGCCTGGTCCATGTCGCCGCAGGTTTCGCGGGTCAGGTTGCGGAGCACGATGCGGAAACGGTTCGCGGCGATGGCTTCGGCGGTGAGCGGTTCGGCGAGGAAGCCGAGGCGTTCCATCGACCAGTGCGGGCCCTGCGCGCGTTCCGGCGGGGGCTGCTTCAGGCCCGCGAGCTTGAGCGTGACGTGCTGCGTCGTGCGCGCGTGCTTGTCCTTGAGGCCCGCATAGGCGATCGCGCCGCCGCCCGCGCCCAGCGTTCGCGCCGCGAGCCCCGCGGCCTCCGGCGTGGCCAGGCCTTCCTTGGCAAGCCGGTAGAGCGCGAAGGGGCCCTCCGGCGCGAGGCGCTCACGAACGGCTTCCGCGAGGACTTCGTCAACCTGGAAATCGGACGGTGCTTTCTTGATCGCCATGCGGCGGGCTCGTTTCTCGGATCAGCAGGGAAGGGGATCGTACGGGCTTGCGGGGAAAAGTAAAAGGAAAGGACCTTAGCCGTACATGGAGTTGGAGAGCGTCGGATTCTGCCGTTGAATTGGAGGAAACAATATGTAAGGAAGGAATATTCCACGAAAGGAACAATCCTTGAATTTACCGGTGCAAAGCCCAGAGCATTTCCCAGCCGAGAATCTTCATGCCCTCCTGGGATTTCAGGAGCGGCTGGAAATCGGGGAGGCCTCAAGGAAAAAGCAGCTCTGGGATTGGCGCATGGAGGCGGACGATGCGCCGATTTTTCGATTCATTTATCGAAATTTCAAGCCGAAGCGGCACCTCGAATTTGGAACATGGAAGGGCACGGGGACTGTGTATTGCCTCGAGGAATGCCAGGCAGTGGTTTGGACCCTCAATCTGCTGTTTGGAGAAAACGCGCCTGATGGCGATAGAGTGTACTCCTTTTATGATAGCGAGTTGGAGTCTGTGTTATCGTGGGCTGAGAAGATTGGCATGAAGGTGGAGAAGTCTGGTAACCCGACGAGCAGCGGCCTATGGTCGAAGTTGGGGCTGAAAGGCAAAGAGAAATCGTGCACGTTGGAAAATCTACGCACGGATTCGATCGGATTTATCGGCAGAGAATACCTGGAAAAAGGGTTCGGCCACCGTGTTTGCCAGATGTATTGTGATTCGAAGGAGTGGGCCACCGAACAATATCCAGAAGGCTTCTTCGATTCGGCTTTGATTGACGGCGGGCACACGCATGAGGTGGTCGCCAACGATACCGCCAAGGCGCTCAGACTGGTGCGTTCAGGCGGGTTGATCATGTGGCACGACTATTGCCCCGACGCCGAAACGCTCAAGCGTTGTGATTCGCCGCGCGGGGTCTGTTCCTATATTCACGAGCACTGCGCCAAGTTGAAGGAGAGCCTGGATCTCCTGGGCTGGATCAAGCCGAGTTGGATTCTTTTGGGTCGAAAAAAGTAGCCGCCGGCCTTTCACCGCCTTCTTACTTCAACACAATCCGCCGGCTCGACGGCCGCCGGTTGGGCGTGCCTTTCAGGTGGGCGACGGCGAGTTTCGCGGCCAAGGCGTAGGCGGAGAAGAAACTGTCGGGCTTGGCCTTGCCCTGCCAGGCGATGTCGTACGCGGTGCCGTGGTCGGGCGACGTGCGGATCATTTCCAGGCCCATCGTCACGTTGATGCCCGTGTCGAACGCGCGCATCTTGAACGGAATCCCGCCCTGGTCGTGGTACAGCGCCACGTGGCCCTGGTAGCGTTCCAGCGCGCGCGGCGCGAAGGCCGTGTCGGGCGGCAGCGGGCCCTCGGCTTCGATGCCCAGGGCGCGCACGCGCTGCACCGCGGGCCGGACGAGCAGTTCTTCTTCGTCGCCGAAGAGGCCTTCTTCCCCCGCGTGCGGGTTCAGGCCCAGAATGGCGATGCGCGGCGTGCTGCCTTCGTTGAGCAGTTTCAGGTGCTGGTTCAGCAGCGCGGCGACCTGGACGATGCGCTCCACCGTCAGGCTTTCGGGGACGCTCTTGAGCGGCTGGTGCGAGGTCACGTGCGCGACGGCCAGCCGGGCGGCCTCGCTGTAAAGGAGCATCGCGTAACGTTCGCACCCGGTCAGGCTCGCGATCATCTCGGTGTGCCCGGGAAATTCGATGCCGGCCAGGCTGAGCGCCTTCTTGCTGATCGGCGCGGTGACCAGCGCGTGGCACTGCCCGGCCTGACAGGCGCGCACGGCCGCTTCGATAAAACGCGCGGAGGCCTTGCCGCAGGGGCCCTGGTTGCGCCCGGGCTGGACGTCCAGGCCCGCGAGCGCGTCGGCGACGTCGAAGATCGCCGGGCCGACGAACGGCTCGGGCATCTGCGTGATGCGGGGGACCTTCAGCGGCAGGTCGATCGCCTTGGCGACGCGCTCCAGCGTGCGCGCGTCGCCGAAGACCAGCGGCATGCTGCCTTCGGGCCAGGCGGGTTCGTTGAGCAAACGCACGCAGAGTTCCGGGCCCACGCCCGCGGCGTCGCCCATGCTGACGGCGATGACCGGCGGCGGGCCTTTGGGAATGGCGGCGGTATCGTCGCTGCGGGGTTCCGCGCTTTTGCCCATGCCGTTACCCTATCGTGAAAATTCGCGCGCGGCAAGTGGCTAGGCCACGGCGGGTTTACTGGAACGGCGCGACCACCAGCGGGACGATCAGCACCAGCGCCACGTCGCCCAGCAGCGTGACTACGGCGAAGAAGAGAATCCGGTCCACCGCGCTGCGCCGGTTGAACCAGCGCGCCAGCGACTGCGCCGAGACGTTGCAGCCGCCGGCGAAGACGATGCCGAAAAAGGCCGTGATCGCGAAGAGCGTCCCGCTTTCGAGCTGCGGGGCGAGCAGCTTGCGCACCAGCAGCGCGAAGACCACCGCGTTCATCGCCGCGCCCAGCACCACGGCCAGCAGGTACGCGAGGCTGAAGGGGATGCGCTGGTTGGCCGCCGCTTGCGGCGAACTGGATTCGTCCATGCCCGTATTCTGCCTCCCGAACCTGCGTGCGCAAGACGCCAATCGCGCGGCCCCCGGCGGCGCTTTGCGAAAACCGCGCCATCGCCTAGCATACCCGCCTTCACGCCGTGGGTGAACCACGTCCATTTCGGGAGAACTCCATGTCCGACGCGCTTCAGGTCTTCGTCCTCGGTCCGGGAATGATCACGCAGCTCCAGGTGCTGCCCAGCCTCTACCACCTGCAGCGCCAGGGCGTGCTCGGGCCCATCACCGTCGCCGGCACGCGCGCAACCTCGCTGAAGGCGCTCTTCGACGACGCCGGGCACAAGCGCGCGTTCCCGGGCCAGTCGTTCACGCCCGTCCCCGATTTCCGCAAGCACGAGCCCGATGCGCCCGACGCGTACAAGGCCGTGCTGAAAAAACTCCCGCCGCGCCAGTGCGCCGTCGTCTGCCTGCCCGACCAGATGCATTACCCCGTCATCAAGGAGCTGCTCCTGCACGACCAGCACGTCCTGACCGTCAAACCCTTCGTGCTCACCTATAAGGAAGCCGTGGAACTGGAAGGCCTCGCGCGCGACCGCGGGCTCCTGGTCGGCATCGAATACCACAAGCGCTTCGACGACCGCGCCCTGATCGCGCGCAAGCGCTACCGCGCGGGCGATTTCGGCGAATTCAAGATCGGGCAGGCCCACCTGATCGAAAAGTACTACTACCAGCACTCGAACTTCCAGAATTGGTGCACCTGCGAGAACTCCGACGCCTTTACCTACATCGGCTGCCATTACGTGGACCTGGTGGCGTTCGTCACCGGGCTGCTGCCGGTCAGCGTCAGCGTGTACAGCAAGCCGCAGCCCTGGCCCAACGGGAAGATGGGCTACCTGTGGACCGACGCGCGGGTGTTGTGGGAAAACGGCGCGAGCCTGAACGTCATCAACGGGTTCGGGTACCCCGACGACGGCCCCGGCGGCAACACGCAGGGCATCGTGCTCCACATGGACGGGCCGTCGGGCGGCGGGATGATGTGGCACAGCGACCAGTTCCGCGGCGTAAAGCACGGGACGCTGAAGCAGGGCGGCGATCCCGGCGACACGGCCTTTATGGAAACGAATCCCGATTACTTCCAGCTCATCTGGCGCGGCGGCGAAGGCCTGGAGCCCGTCGGCTACGGGTTCCGCAGCATCGAATACATCGCCAAGGCCATCGCGCGCATCGAACGCACGACCGCGGGCCTCTCGCCCAAGGACGCGCTCGCCAAGCGCAAGGAGATGCTCGCGCAGTACGACTGCGAAGGCCTGATGGCCACCCCCGGCAACAGTTCGTACAACGAACTGGTGATCGAAGCCGGCCGCCTGTCCATCACCAACGGCGCGCGCGAAGCCGTGATCGAGTACGGCGCGGAGCCGTACGTGCGGTTGAAGTAGTCTCGTTTCTCACCACGGAGGCACGGAGACACGGAGCACGGCAAGAAAATTGTAGTATGGATCCGGCCCAGCGGATACGAATCGAATTTCATAGGGTCCCTATAGTTCTTGAAATACGTTCAAGACGGTTGTTCCGGCGCAGATCGCTTGTGGACTGCAGGCGGTTGTTGTTCGCAGGTGCTTGTGAATTGCAGGTGCTTGTGAATTGCAGGCGCTTGTGAATTGCAGGTGCTTGTGAATCGCAGGCGCTTGTGAATTGCAGATGCTTGTGGATTGCAGGTGCTTGTGGATTGCAGGTGCTTGTGGATTGCAGGTGCTTGTGGATTGCAGACACTTATGGATTGCAGGTGCTTGGTGTTCGCAGTCGCTGTTGTTCGCAGTACAGGCCCAACGGGCCGGCCTGACATAGCCAGGGCCGTAAGGCCCTGGTAGGCGGCCACAAAGCCCGAGGCCTGAAAGGCCGACCTATGAATCAAACGGAGGCCGTGGCCTATGCCGCAATCCCTGTCGTGCCTCTTGATTCACCTGGTGTTTAGCACCAAGAACCGTCGGAAATCGATCGACGCGGGTATCGAACTGGAATTGCATCGCTACATGGCCGGCATTTGTGAACGCTTGGAATGCCCGGTGCGCGCAATCGGCGGGACCGAGGACCACGTCCATGTGCTCTGTTCGTTTTCGCGTACGAAATCGGTTGCGGAAATCGTGGAAAAGCTCAAGGCGAATTCCAGCCGGTGGATAAAGGTCAAGGGTTCGGCCTACCACGATTTCGCGTGGCAATCCGGATACGGCGCTTTTGCCATCGGCCGGTCTGCGGAGCCGGCCATGAAGAAATACATCGCTCGCCAGAAGGAACATCACCGCAAGACGAGTTTCGAGGACGAATTTCGCCGGATGTTGGCGAAATATCAGGTGCCGTTTGACGAACGGTATGTTTGGGATTGATGCCGGCCCTACGGGCCTCGTCGTTGGGGCGCCGAGGTCCAGGGCCTTACGGCCCTGGCTATGACAGGCCGGCCCTTCGGGCCTCTCGCTTTGTAGGTTGGCTGCCTTAGACGGAATCAATAACATCGGATGGCGTGAAGAGACTATGATTGGTTTCTTGGTTCAATCATCAAGAATGGAATGATGAATGGACTGTCTTGGGCCTCTGGAATTGCTATTCGCAATAGAGATTAGTCCTCTCTAAAATGCGGGCCGTTCTCCGTGCCTCCGTGTCTCCGTGGTGAAAAAAACATCGAGGGAAAAACCATGCGGCTGGGCGTCAGTTCGTACAGTTTCTCGCAGCTCGTGCGCTCCGGGGCGCTCAAGCAGGCGGACGTGATCGCGAAGGCGAAGGAGATCGGGTTCGCGTGCATCGAGTTCTCCACGATCGCGCTGCCGCAGGGCGAGACGCCGCTCTCGTTCGCGCCGCGGCTGCGTGAAGAGGCCGACCGCGTGGGCCTGCCGGTCGTGAACTACACGATCGGCGCGGATTTTCTGAACGGGAGCAACGGGGACTGGAAGGCGGAGGCCGAGCGCCTGAAGGACGAGGTCCGCGTCGCGAAGATTCTCGGCGCGCCGGGGATGCGGCACGACGCCACGCGCGGCTTCGCGAACACCCACGTCGGCCCCAAGGGCTTCGACGACGCGCTGCCGACGCTGGCGAAGGGCTGCCGCGCGGTCACCGAATTCGCGGCGGAGCAGGGCATTCGCACGATGGTGGAGAACCACGGGTTCTTCTGCCAGGACAGCGAACGCGTCGAGAAGCTGATCAACGCGGTGAACCACCCGAACTTCGGCGTGCTGATCGACATGGGCAATTTCCTCTGCGCCGACGAAGACCCCGCGAAGGCCGTCGGGCGGCTGATGCCGTACGCGTTCCACGTGCACGCGAAGGATTTTCACGTCAAGGCCGGCACGGCGCCGAACCCCGGGACGGGCTGGTTCCAGTCGCGCGCGGGGAATTACCTGCGCGGGGCGATCATCGGGCACGGCGAGGTGCCGATCGCGCAGTGCCTGCGCGTGGTCAAGAAGACCGGCTACAACGGGGTGCTCTCGATCGAATTCGAGGGCATGGAAGACCCGCTGAAGGGCCTCGCGGCCGGCTTCGAGAACCTCAAGCGCTACGTCCGCGAAGCCGAGGGCGCCTGACGTGGCCGCGCGCCGCGCCCCCGCGCACGACTTCGCGCTGGCCGCGG
>JAHCJK010000201.1 GCA_026184295.1 Planctomycetota bacterium | reverse complement strand
GCACTTCGGTGATGGGTCCGGTGCCGGGGCCGACTTCGAGCACCGTGAAATCGGGCGGGAAGTGCCCGGTTTTGGGCAACTGTTTGACCATGGCGCGCCCGAGGAAAGGGCTGCTGGGCGCGAGGGCGCCGGTGGTTCGGAAGGTTTTCAGCGTCTGTTTGAAAAAGGTGACCGGCTCATGCATGACCATGCCGCCGCTGGTGCCTCCTGGTGTTCCCGGGTGTCGCTCGTCGCAACCACCAACCTAATTGGTGATTGGAACTTCGCCAAGTCGATTCGTGGCCCTCATTCTATTCCGCGAGGGGACGAAAGCCTTTCGGAAGAGGTTGCCGGGATTCGTTTCCTTGGCTAAGATGCGTCCATGGATGGCCTCATCCACCGCCTCGAAATGACCCTGCCCGGCCTCGATCCCGGCCGCCTCGCGCGCCAGTAAAGCCGCCGTTCGCCGTTCGCACGCCAACCGTTTCCTGATTCGTTTTTCGAAGCCGGAGCATGCACACATGCCTCCCGTTCCATCCGCCGCGCCGTTGACCGAGACCCCCGCGGTTGCGTGGGTCGTCTTTGGCGCGCTGGTGCTGGGCATCCTGGTCGCCGACCTGCTGATCTTCAACCGGCGCGCGCACGTCCAGGGCGTCAAGGAAGCGGCCGTGTGGAGCGGCGTGTGGGTGGGCCTGGCGCTGGCCTTCAACGCCGGCGTGTACTTCTGGAAGGGCCGGCAGGCCGCGGTCGAATTCTCCACCGCCTACCTGGTCGAACAGGCGCTCTCGGTGGACAACCTCTTCATCTTCCTGGTGATCTTCAAGCACTTCGGCGTCCCGACGATCTTTCAGCACCGCGTGCTCTTCTGGGGCGTCATCGGAGCGCAGGTCATGCGCGGGATCATGATCTTTGCCGGCGTGGGCCTGATCGCGCTCTTCCATCCCATCCTGTACCTCTTCGCGGGCATTCTCGTCATCACCGGCATCAAGCTCTTCTTCAGCAAGGAGGACTCCTTCGAGCCCTCCAACACGCTCGCGTTCAAGTTCACGCGCAAGTACGTGCGGATGACGGACAAGTTCCACGAGGAAAAGTTCTTCGTGATGCAGGACGGGCTGCGCATGGCCACGCCGCTCTTCCTGGTGCTGATGATCGTGGAGAGCACGGACCTGATCTTCGCCGTCGATTCGATCCCCGCGTGCCTCTCGATCTCCAAGGACCCCTTCGTGGTCTACACCTCGAACATCTTCGCCGTGATGGGCCTGCGCGCGTACTACTTCCTGCTCGCCGGGGCGATGGGCAACCTGCGCTTCCTCAAGCCCGCGCTGGCGATCGTGCTCGTCTTCATCGGCGCGAAGATGTTCCTGCACGAAGGCCTGGACCTGAAGATCGACAGCGTCGTCTCGCTCGGCATCGTCGGCGGCATCCTGGGCGCCTCGGTGGCCGTCTCGCTGATGTTCCCCGTCAAGGCTCACCCGCGCCCGCTCACCACGCTGCCCTCCAGCGCCGACGCGCCCGCCGGCGGCGAAGAGCCCGCAAAGAGCGAAGCCTGAGGCCGCCCGGCCTGGAATCCTGCGCCTCCCGCACGTAGCATACGCGCCCGTATCCGAACCGGAGCCGTACCCGCGCATGCGTCTTAGCCTGGCCAACGTGAGTGACGTCTCGCGCGACGCGGAGGAATGAACTACTCCTTCGCGGTCGGGTAGGCGCCGCTGGGCGGGAAGGGGTGGTCGGGGACGATCTTGTAGCATTCCTGCTCGAAGAAGAGCGCCACGAGTTCGGGGAGAATCCGGAACTTCGCGGCTTCCTCCTCCGTCAGAATCTTTTTCGCGACTTCGTGGGGCATGGCCTTCTTGTACGGGCGGTCGCTGCTGGTCAGCGCGTCGTAGATGTCCGCCACGCACATCACCTGGCCGTCGAAGTGAATCTCGTCGCCTTTCAGCCTGCGCGGGTAGCCGCTGCCGTCGCGCTTTTCGTGATGCGTGTACGCGACCTCGGGCAGTTCGGCGAGTTCCTTCGGCCAGGGGATGCGGATGAGCATCTCGTAGCTCTTGGTCACGTGGCTGCGCATGTCCACCCATTCGGCTTCGGTCAGGTTGCCTTTCCGCACCGACAGGTTGATGTGTTCGGTCTCGGTGATCCAGCCGCGCTCCAGCAGGCCCTTGAGCGCCGCCAGGTCTTCGTCGGAGACGAAGCCGCATTTGTTCTTGGCCTCGACGAGTTCGATGGCGCCGTGGATCTCCTGCGCGAGCGGTTCGTACTCCGCGGCCAGGCGCGCGGCGGGGTCGGCCTTTTCCGCCAGGGCGTGTTCGTAGACTTCGATCTTTCGTTTGGCGAGCATCAGTTCCAAACGCGCGCGGATCAGGGACGCGCCGCCGGGCGGGAGCTTGTCGGCCTTGCAGAGGATGTATTCGCGCACGCCGATCTTGCCGACGTCGTGCAGCAGCCCGGCGAAGCGGAGCTGCCGGAAGCGTTCGCGCGTGTAGGTGACCTGTTCGAAGGGCGGGCGGCTGCATTGATGCACGGCGCGGGCCAGGTTCAGCGAGTACTGCGTGACGCGCCGCGAGTGCCCGCTGGTGCACGGGTCGCGCGAATCGATCGCCAGGCTGACGGCCGTGACGATGGATTCGAAGAGGTGATCCATGTCGCGGTAGAGCTTCGCGTTTTCGAGAAAGACTTCGGCCAGCCCCGCCAGGGCGGAAAGAAAGGTCTCGTCGCTGGCCTCGAACGGAACGAAGTCGCCGCGGCGGTTGCGGTTGTTCAGGCACTGGATCACGCCCAGCAGGTCGCCGCGCCGGTCGTGCAGGGGCATGGCCAGCACCGAGCGCGTGCGGAAGCCCGTGCGCCGGTCCACTTCGGGGTTGAAGCGCGGGTCCGCGTAGGCGTCGGGGACGTTCAGCTTGGCGCCGGAGCGCGCAACCTCGCCGATCAGCCCCGCGTTCATCGGGACGCGGATTTCCCTGGAGTCCAGGCCCTGCGCGACGAGCGAATAGAGTTCGTTGCGGGCGCGGTCCACGAGGAAGACCGTGGAGCGTTCGCAGTTCATCATCTTCGAGGCGCGTTCGACGATCAGGCCCATCAGCAGGTCGAGCGAGAGTTCGGTGCCCAGGTCGCGCACGGTGTCGAGCAGCAGGTGCAGCTTCTCGATCTCCTGCGCCTGTACCTGGGTTTTTTCGGCGAGCGAGGCGGACGCGGGGATCGGCAGCAGCCGGCGCGAGGAGGAATTCGACGGGGCGCTGGAGCGGCTCGAGGGCGCGCTCATGACGGGTTCTTCCGCTTGAGCAGATCCGAGAGTTTGGGGATGTCGGAAGGCGGCGGAGCGGGCTTGGAGAGATCGACGGTCTTCTTCTGCGGCGTCCCCCAGATGACCATGTCGTTGGGGCCGAGGCCGCGCTTCTCGCGTTCCTGCTTGATGCGTTCGTTGGCTTCGATCCACAGCGGCTGCCCCTGCGGGCCGAGCGCGCGAATCTTGTCGCGCGTCTCCTGGGTCACGTCCAGGTCGTCGGCGTAATCGTCGAACTGGTGCCAGCGGCCTTTCCACGTCCAGCCTTCGCGCGCGGGCTCGTAGCCCGGCGGCGCCAGCTTCGGCACGTACCCGCAGTCCTCGGGAAAGGCGCTGACCTGCATGCCCTGGTCCACGGCCAGGCAGTACGGATTCTTCTCGAAGCGTTCTTCGTAGACGGTGCAGAGGTTCGTTTCGGTATTGAGGAATTCGCAGGGGAACGGCGTGATGAAGACGGTGTTGCCGATGATGACCTTCTTGTAGCAGCACTTGCCGCACTGCGTGCAAAGCCCCTCGTGCTCGGGGTTGGCATCGAGCGCGTGGCGAGGGTCGCGGGGTACCGCCCCCTCCATGCTGGCCATCGGTTGGTCTCCAGACTCCCGAACCCGCCCCATCTTAGCGTAGCGCCGGGTTCTTACCAAAGGATTTTGTTTCGGGGCCGTCTTGATGAAGACGGGGCGGTGGCTATGCTGGTCGGACAAGGGTTATGACGGCACGGGAGCGCAGCGTGGCCTTTCACTTTCGAAATCTCGACGGCGGCGTGGTGGTACTCGACCTCGACGGGGAACTCGACCGCCACCTCGGCGTGCGCGAACTCCACAACGCCGTGGCGCTGATCAAGCCCAGCGCCGGCACGCGCCTGGTGATGAACTTCAAGACCGTCTCGTACATCTGCAGCGAGGCCGTGGGGCTGATCTGCATGCTGGCCGAGGAAGTGCGCAAGGCCGGCGGGCGCGCGGCCTGCTGTTCGGTGGCGGGCCTGCCGAAGGACGTCTTCGAAATCCTGGGCGTCACCAAGATTCTCGCGATGCACGAGACCGAAGCCGACGCCTGCACCGCGGTGCTGACCGGCCCCGCCAGAAAATCCTGACGTACATCGCTTAGGCCGTGGCGCCCTGCGTTAGGCACTCGGCGTTTTGAGGCGCGGCCAGCGGCAGCAGCACGATGGCCGTCCGGCCCCAGCTCGTCCCGCTCACTTCCAGCGAACCGCCGTGGCGCGCGGCCAGCAGGCTCGCCACCGTCAGGCTCAGCCCGCTGCCGCGCTGGTGCGACGAACGGTACGGCGCGAGCGCCCCGATCGGTTCCAGCGGATGGCAGCCTTCCGTCCGGTAGCGCGTGCAGACGCGCGCGAAGCGCCCGGCACGCAAGCCGCCCTTGGCGTCCACGGTGTCCAGCGCCAGTTCCACGATGCCGCCGTCGGGCAGAATCTCGCGGACGTGCAGCAGCAGGAGCAGCAGAAGCTGCTCGAGTTCCATGGCCGAGCCGCTGACGCGCGCGTTGGTGGCGGGCAGGCGCAGCAGCGCGTCGAAGCGCGCGCCGAGCAGCCTGCGCGCCTTCGGCAGAATCTCCTCGGCGAGCTGATCGAGGTTCAGCGTGACGCCGCGCGGGTCGCCGGTCTGCGTGACCGCGAAGATCTGCCGCGCGACGGCCGAGGCCCGTTCGGACGCGGCCATGATCTGATCGAAGACGGCGGCGAGGCGCGGGTCGCCGGAGGCGAACATGCGGCCCATCTGCGCGCGGCCCAGAATCACCGTAAGCTGGTTGTTGAAATCCACGGAGAGGGCGCCGGCGAGCACCCGGCTGGCCTCCGCGTCGCTGGGCGCGGGAGGGGCCGGCTGGGGCTGAAGGAAAGGTACTTCGGGTTCCACGCGGCTCTCCTCTGCGCTGCGGCGTTTCCAGGAGCCGGATACGTATTGCGTGTGGGTAATAATCGTGCCGGGACGGGCGCGTTCAACGGGAATTTGGAATTCTTCTCGAAAAATGTTGCACGTGTTTCATATGTTCCAAATACGCCTTGCGTATGCCTACGCGCCGATCTGCCGGCGCAGCAGGTCCAGGGCCTGGTGCGCGGCGCGTTCGCGGAAGATGTTGCGGTCGAGTCCGTGGAAGACGAACTTGTGCGCGGCGGTCGTATCCTTCGTTGCAAGGCCTACATAGAATAAGCCGACCGGCTTCTGCTCGCTCCCGCCGTCCGGCCCGGCGATCCCCGTGACGCTCAGCCCCACGTCCGCGTTCGCGCGCGCGCGGATGCCCTGCGCCAGTTCGCGCGCGGCCTCTTCCGAGACCGCGCCGTGCGCGTCCAGGGTCTCCGGCCGGACGCCACAGGTGCGCACCTTCGCGTCGTTGGAGTACACCACCGCGCCTTCCAGCAGCGACGCGCTGATGCCGGGGGTCTCGGCCAGCAGCGAAGCGATCAGGCCCGCGGTGCAGCTTTCGGCCACGGCCACGGTCTTCTTTTTTTCGATCAGCATGCGCGCGACGGCGATGGCGAGCGTCTCGTCGCGGTCGGAGAAGAGCCCTTCTTCCAGCGCGGCGGCAACCCGCGCGGCGGCGGGCTGCATCAGCGCCTCGGCCTCGGGCTGCGACTTCGCGCGCACGACGATGCGCACCACGCACGCCCCGCCGCTGACGCGCGTGCCCACGTCCGGGTTGTGCCCGGGGCCCATCATGTCCTTCAGGCGCTCGCCGATGCGCGATTCGGGGATGCCGAACGCCGCGAAGTGCCGCAGCAGAATCGTCTCGCCGCGCGTGTAGTGTTCCCGCAGGAACGGCACTACCCACGCGCCGAAGATGCCTTTCATTTCGCGCGGGACGCCGGCCATGAGAAAGACGTGCTTGCCTTCGGGCGTCGAGTAGCGCACGCCCGGCGCGGTGCCCCAGTCGTTGCGCAGCACGTGCGCGCCGGCGGGGAGCATGGCCTGCTTGCGGTTGCTGCCGGTCAAATGGTCCTTGGGGCGCTTCAGGCGCGCGGCCATCTGGTCGAGCACTTCCTCCCGGTGTTCCAGCGGCACGCCGAAGACCTTCGCGACGGCCTCCATGGTCAGGTCGTCGTCGGTGGGGCCCAGGCCGCCGGTGGCGATCACCACGTCGGCGCGCGAGAGCGCGAGCTTGAAGGCCGCGACGATCGCGTCCATGTCGTCGCCCGAGGTCTGGTAATGCCCGACGCTGAGGCCCAGCGGCACCAGGCGCTGCGCCATGTACGGGCCGTTGGTGTCTACGATCTCGCCCAGCAGCAGTTCGTCGCCGATGGAGAGGATTTCGGCGCGCGCCGCGCCCCGGGATTCGCTCATGGATGGAAGCTCCGAAGTGTTGCGTAAAAGTCTTGCGCGGCCCGGAACGGTTACAAGCGGAGGAACCCGGCGCTAGGCGTAGGGCACGGGATCGGCCAGGCCCGCCTCTTCGAAGCCTTTCCTGCGCAGCAGGCAGGAGTCGCAGCGTCCGCAGGCCAGCCAGCGCGCGCGGCGTCCCTTGCGCGCGGCGACGGGGTCGTAGCAGGAATGCGTGAGCCCGAAGTCCACGCCCAGCTTCGCGCCGAGCTTCACGATCCGCGCCTTGCTCAGCTTGATCAGCGGCGTGTGAATCTTGAAGCGCGCGCGCCCTTCGGCGCCGGCCTTGGTCGCCACGCGCGCGAGGTCCTGGAAGGCGCGCACGAAAGCGGGGCGGCAGTCCGGATAGCCGCTGTAGTCGAGCGCGTTGACGCCGATGACGAGGTCGTTCGCGCGGTGGACTTCGGCCAGGCCCAGGGCCAGCGCCAGGAAGACCGTGTTCCGCGCCGGCACGTAGGTGACGGGAATCCCGTGCGCGATGGCGCTCCAGGAGCGCGCCTTCGGCACGCGGATGGCGCGGTCGGTCAGGGCCGACCCGCCGATGCGGTCGAGTTCCACGGAGACTTCGACGTGCTTGTGGACCTTCAAATGCCGGGCGATGCGGCGGGAGGCCTCGAGTTCGGCCGCGTGGCGCTGCCCGTAGCGGACGGTCAGCGCGACCAGGCGCATGCCCTTGGATTGGGCCCAGGCGCCGGCCGTGGCGCTGTCCAAGCCGCCGGAAAGGAGCAGGATCGCGGTAGGCATATGTAAAGCTATATACCACGCGCGTCAGGGTTTGCATCCATAGCCGAAGGGATTGGCATGTCAGGTGCGGCAAAAACTTCTGGAGCGAAGGCCGCCCCGCAGGCGGAGTGGGGAATGCGATCGAGGTGTGTCATGCAAATCGTTATTCTCGAAGATGTTAAAGAGTCCGGGCCGATCCTGGGCAAACTCTTGACCGACCTGGGCCAACAGGTGCGGCAGGTTGCAACTTCGGACGAGCTGAAGCGCATTTTGAACGCCGAGGCCGTCCCCATGCTGTTTGTGGATGTCCGTGCCGCGGGCGGCAACCTGATCCCGCTCTGCCGCGACCTGCGCCTGCGCCCCTGGGGCGAGGACACGTTCGTCGTCGCGGTGCTCCCTCGGGAAGAGATCGCGATGGCCGGCGAAGCGATCGCCGCCGGAGCCGACGATTACATCGTGCTCGAATACGGCGTCGAGAACACGCGCACCCGCATGAAGATCGCGCTGCGCCGCGCCGAGGGCCGCGCCGAACGCGCCACGCTCAAGCTTTCGCTGCGCGAGAGCGAGGACCGCTACTGGAGCCTGATCGAGTCCTCGCCCGACGCGATCGAGATCTTCGGGCTCGACCACCGCATGATTCTGGGCAACCGCCAGGCCGCGCGCATGCACGGCTTCAAGAGCACCGCCGAGATGACCGGGGCCGACATGCAGTCCTTCGTCGCGCCCGAAGACTGGGAACGCGTCGAGCACGCCATGCACCAGGCGCGGCAATCGGAGGAGGCCCAGCACCTGGAACTGACGCTGCTGCGCCGCGAAGGCGGGCGCTTTCCGGCCGATCTGAGCATCTCGTCGGTGCGCGGAGCGGACGGGCAGCCCCGCGCGCTGATCCAGATCGTGCGCGAAGCCACCGCGCGCAAGCGCCTGGAGGAACAGCTCCGCACGTCGCAGAAGATGGAGGCCATCGGGCAGCTCGCCGGCGGAATCGCCCACGACTTCAACAACCTGCTCACCTCGATCACCGGCTACTCGCAGCTCGTCCTGACCCGCATGGAGGACCGCGACCCGAACCGTTCGAACATCCAGCAGGTGGTCAAGGCCGCCGACCGCGCCGCGAACCTGACCCGCCAGCTCCTCGCCTTCGGCCGCCGGCAGCTCCTCCAGCCCAAGATCATGGACCTGAACGCCGTCGTGCGCGACATGGAACGCCTGCTGCGCCCGCTCATCCCCGAAAACATCGCCGTCCGCCTGGACCTTCAGAGCGGCGTCGGCCGCGTGAAGGCCGATCCCGGCCAGATCGAACAGGTGATCATGAACCTGGCGGTGAACGCCCGCGACGCGATGCCCAACGGCGGCACGGTGCTCTTCGAGACCCGCAACATGGACCTGGACGAGGCCTATGCGATGCGGCACATCGGCGTCAAGCCCGGCCGTTACGTCCAGCTCGCCGTCACCGACACCGGCACGGGCATGCCGCCGGAGGTGCTCGGGCACATCTTCGAACCGTTTTACACGACCAAGCCCAAGGGCCGCGGGACCGGCCTGGGGCTCTCGACCGTGTACGGCATCGTGAAGCAGAGCGGCGGGAACGTGTGGGCCTACAGCGAGCCCGGCCACGGCACGGTCTTCAAGGTCTACCTACCGCGCGTGGACGACCAGCCCGTGCAGGCCGAGACGCCCACGACGATGATCCGCTTCGTGCGCGGCACGGAAACCGTGCTGCTCGCCGAGGACGAAAACGAGGTGCGCGGCCTGATCAGCGAGGTCCTGCGGTTCAACGGCTACCGCGTGCTGGAAGCGCGCAACGGCAAGGAGGCGCTGCAGGTCGCGCGCGCCTTCAAGGAGAACATCCACCTGCTGGTCAGCGACGTGGTGATGCCCGAGATGGGCGGCCGCGACCTGGCCCTGGCCTTGATGCCCGAACGCCGGCACATGAAGGTGCTCTTCGTCAGCGGCTATACCGAGACCGGCGCGACCGCGCAGTTCATGCTGCCCGCGGGCACCGCGTTTCTGCAGAAGCCGTTCACGCCCGAGCGCCTCGCGCGCAAGGTCCGCAAGGTCCTCGACCTTGCCAACCTACCCAACGTGACGAAGGACTAGTGGAAGACCGGCGCGCGCACCCTATTAAAGGAGAGGCCGCCGCTTAGCGCCGCCGCGGAGGCGGGCCGCCCGGGCCGGGGCCGTTCGGGCCCGGACCCTGGCCGCCGGGGCCGTTGGGACCGCCGCCGGGTTCTTCGCCGCCGCCCGCGTTGCCCTGCATGACCTGCTTGGTGCGCGCGATCGCATCCAGAATCACGGGATCGTTGGGCCGCATCTCAAGCGCGGCCTGCAGGTGCTTCATCGCACCCGCAAAGTTGCGGCTGTCGATGGCGGCCTTCGCGGCGTCCATCTCGGCCGCGACTTTGGCATCCGCTTGCCCCGCATTCGCCTGCTGGATGCCCTTGTTCAGGCGCGCGGCCTGTTCTTCGTCGGGCGTAAAAGCCTGCGCGGCCTTGAAGGCCGCCAGCGCGCCGTCGTAATCCCTGCGCGCGAGCGCGGCCTCGCCTTCCTTCAGCTTGTCGTCGAGCGTGCCGCGGTTGCGCAGATTCGTCCGCGCCTGCGCGAGCAGGCGCTCGGCCTCGTCGGACAGGTTGCCGCGGTGGGAGGCCTCCTCGAGCAGGTCCGAGACGCGCTGCCAGTTGCCGGCGCGCTTGGCTTCCATCACCTGCGCCATCAGGGCCAGCATGTTCTTCGGAGCCGCGACGGTCTTGGCATCGGGCTTGGCCAGTGCTTCGCGGGCGGCCGCGATCTTCTTCAGCCCCTCGGCCGCGGCGGCGTCGCCGGGTTTCTCGCGCAGCGCGGCCTGGAAGCGCGCCTCGGCGCCTTCGTAATTGCGGCTCCCGAACGAACGCTCCGCGGCTTCCATCTCACCCTTGTAGCGGGCCTCCGCGAGCGGGTCGGCCGGGCCGGACGGCTGCGCGGGCGCGGCCGTGCCCTCCAGTTCCGCGCGGCGTTCCTGCATGCTCGGCGCCAGGCCCGCCAGCAGATCGGGATAGCCCTTGGACGCGTCCGCGTGCCCAAGCGCCTCGGCTTCGCCGAGTTTCTCCAGCGCCAGGGTCTTCTGCTCCTTGCCCAGCCGCGCGGCCTCCGCCAGGTCTTCCTTGAAGTTCGCTTCGCGCTGCGCGAGCGCCGTCCCGCGCGTCTTGAGCTGCTCGAGCAGTTCGGTGACGGGCTGCAGGTCGGCGATGCTGCGGTCGGCGTTGTGCTGGACGAAGGACTGAAGCGCGCCGGTCGCGCCGGCCAGCTTCGCGCCGCTCTCCTTCAGCGCCGGGCGGGCCTCGTCGAGCGCCTTCTGGCGCAGGGCCTCGAAGTTCTCGCCGCCCGAACGCATCGCAAGGAAGATGCCGCCGCCGATCAGCACCACGCCCGCGACGAGCAGCACGGCCGT
>JAHCJK010000200.1 GCA_026184295.1 Planctomycetota bacterium | reverse complement strand
GCCAGGACCGGGGGCACGCGCCCGCCTCGCTTCGCATGGTTCATGGGGATGGGCTCCTGCCCGGGCCGCTTGCGGCGCCCCGGCTATTTCCAGTCGGCCTCGATCTTGATGATCGCGGCATTCTGCCCGCGCTTGCCGCGCGAGACGTAAAAGACGAAATTCTTTTTCTTCTGCGCGGCCAGGTCGGCGACGATCTTCTTGAACTGCTCGAAGGTCTCGGCCTGGTTGCCCTTCAGATCCGTCTCTTCGATGCGGGTCAGGATGTCGCCGGGACGCATCCCGCCCAGTTCGGGCCAGGAGCCCGACTTCACGTACTGGACGAAGAGGCCCGAATATTCGGCGGGCAGGTCGCGCGCGAGCGTGTCGTAATACGTCAGTTCGCGCAGGATCAGGCCCAGTTCCTTGTCTTCGTAGCGCGCGGCCTCGCTCTCTTCCTTCGGCTTCTCGCCCATCTCGAGTTCGAAGTCCTTCGATTCCTTGCCGCGCAGCACCGTCAGCTTGACCTTCTGGCCCACGTCGTACTTCTTCAGGCGTTCCTGGAACGTGCGCAGGCCGTTCTCGTCCATGGCCTTCACGTCCTCGCCTTCCAGCTTCACGATCAGGTCCTCGGCCTTCAGGCCCGCCTTTTCGGCCGGCTGCCCTTCCAGGATGCGCCCGATCAGGATGCCGCCGTGGTCTTCGGGCATGCCCATCACCAGCGCCAGGTCCTTGCTGAGGAACTGCAGGTCGCTCACCCCCGCCCACGAACGCTTGCGCGTCTTGAGCGGCTCCTTGAGCAGGTCGGCCAGCCGGGTGAACGGCAGCACCGTGTTGGCGGGCTCGCTGCCCGGCACGCGCGAACGGAAGGCCTGCGCGTTGAAGAGCGGGTCCTGCACGCTGAAGCCGACGACTTCGCCCTTCGCGTTGGCCACGGGCCCGAAGAGCACCACGTTGACGTCGCGCGTCACCACCAGCAGTTGCTGCGGCTTGTCGAGGTACTTCACCGCGCTGCCCACGTTGAAGGTGACCGTGGACTGGTACGCGCCGGGCAGCAGCCCCAGGCCGATCAGGCTGTCGCCGAGCTTCAGCTCGCTGGCCTTGCCCATCGCGGCGGGCACGAAGGCGCGGCCGGCCTTGGGCTTGCCGGTGACCCGCACCAGCGCGGTCGAGAGGTCGTTGTCGCGCGTGACGAGGGCCGCGTCGAGTTCCTCGGGGTCGTCCCAGCCGACGGTCTTGACTTTAAAGTCCACGAACTTGTCGTCGGGAACGTTGCGCGGCAGCAGGTCGGCGGAGAGCGCCACGAGGCCGTCCTTGTCCACGATCGTCCCGACGCCCATGCGCTTGTTGTGGCTCCCGTTCTCGGCCACCTCGCTGAAGGTGACCTGCACCACCGAGGGGCGGACCTTTTCGACGACGGGACCGGGCTCCGCGGCCGGCGCGGCGGCCACGCAGAACAGGAACGTCAGGATGAGGACGGCGGATCGCATGCGGTCGGTTCTCCTTCGCGAAGCGTAGCGGCTATTCGTCCACCAGGCGCACGGCGCGCGTGTAGCGGCCCTTGTTGCGCATGATCTTCAGGCCCACGACCTTCACCTTGTCCTTGTTGGCCATCGCGGCTTCCACGGCGGCCTTGAACGCCGCGAAGTTCGGCGTCGGCGTATCGCCCACCTGCTGGATCACGTCGCCGGGCTCCAGCTTGCCGCGTTCGGCGGCCTTGCCGGGCTTGGTGCCGGTGACAAAGACGCCGTCGCTCACTTCCAGGTCGCGCTTCTGCGCGGCGGTCAGGTCGCGGACCGTCAGGCCCCATTCGGCGACTTCCTGTTCCTTCCCGCGCACCTGCGTCAGTTCCTCGGTGACGACGGTCAGGTCCAGGTCGCGCCCGCCGCGCTGAATCTTGAGCGCCTGCTTGCTGCCCACGGGCATCTGCGCGACCATGTTGTAGATCGCCGGCAGGTCTTCCTCGAAGCGCGCCGAAACGTCCTTGCCCCCGATCTGCAGGATCAGGTCCCCCGCCTTCACGCCGGCCTCCTCGGCGGGGCTGCTCGGTTCCACCGAGGCCACCAGCACGCCGCGGAAGGCGTCCATCTTGAAGTGGTCTTCCAGCTCGCGCATCTCCTGAAGCTTGATGCCGATGCTGCTGCGGGTCATCTTTCCTTCGGAAAGGATCGCGTTCACGACCTTCCGGGCGAGGTTGACCGGGACGGCGAAGCCGAGGTTGTTCGCGCCGCCGACGCCGCGGCTGTTGATCCCCACGACCTTGCCTTCCAGGTTCACCAGCGGGCCGCCGGAATTGCCCGGATTGATCGCCGCGTCGGTCTGGAGCCAGGTGTTGAACGTGCCCGTCTTCTCGCCCGTCGGCAGGTAGAACTCGTCCCCGAGATACCGTTCGGTGTTCGAGACGATGCCCATGGTCACGCTGCGCGCCAGCCCGCGCGGGCTGCCCATCGCCATCACGGGCTCGCAGACTTCCAACTTGTCGCTGTCGCCCAGTTCCGCGAAGGGCAGCGGGTCTTTCGCGTGGTAGCGGCGCCAGTCTTCCAGGTCGAGCTTCAGCACCGCGAGGTCGGTCCAGGGGTCGCTGCCGACCACCTTGCCGTGGACGCGTTCCTTGGTGCCGAGGGTGCAGATCACTTTCTCGGCGTGCCCTGCGACGTGGAAGTTCGTCAGCGCGTAGCCTTCGGCGCTGAAGATCACGCCGCTGCCCGTCGCCTGCCCGGTCACGACCTTCTCGCCGTTGCGGTAGAGTTCCAGGATCGGCTGGACGTTGATCAGCGCGGGAAAGACCTTGTCGCGCGCCTTGCGCACCTTGCCTTCCACGTTCGAAGCCCGCGCGCTCGCGGTTCCCAGAGCCAGCACGGCGCACACGACAAGCACGGACGACCGGATCATCGGCATGCGAACAGGTCCTTTCACGGCAGGTGAGCGGGATTGCTTCGGCACACGCATAGGACCCGACTGTGACGCAGGTTGCCCGCACATTCCAATACAAAATAGTGTCCGAAAGGCTATAAGTGTGCGGCTCTTGTGAAAAGATTTGGCCGAGGCCTGCACCATGCGCGTACTTGGCGGTTCCGCCCGCGGCGTCCCGCTTAAAACGGTTCCCGATTTCAACACGCGGCCGATCCTCGACCGCCTGAAGAAGAGCCTCTTCTCGATCCTCGACGCCGCCGGCCTGCTCGTCGATACGCGCATCCTGGACGTCTACGCCGGCACCGGCACGCAGGGCATCGAGGCCCTCTCGCGCGGCGCGGCCTTTTGCTATTTCGTGGAACGGCGCAATGACGCGGTGGTGCTCCTGCGCGAGAACCTGGCCAAGACGCGCCTGGACGACCGCGCCGAAGTGCGCCTGGGCGACGCGCGCCTGACCCTGGAACATCTGGCCAAGCAGCGCGCGGCGGGCACGCTGGCGCCCTTCGATCTGGTGCTCTACGACCCGCCCTTTGCCTTCAGCCGCGAGGACGCGACGCGCCAGGACGTGGAGGCCGAACTGGCCCTGGCCGGCACCCTGCTTTCGGAAGCGTACGCGCGCATCGTTTTGCGCACGGAAAAGAAGGTCGAGCCGCCGCAGCCCCAAGGCCTGGCGCTCGCGCGGCACTGGACCGACGGGCCGCACGCGCTCTGCTTCTACGCGCGGCCCCCGGCGGAATGACCCGTCAGGCCTTGGCGGCGGACTGCGTCCGCGCGCGCACGGCGGCGGCGGCTTCCATCAGCAGCGTCTCGGTCTCTTCCCAGCCGATGCAGCCGTCGGTGATCGAGACGCCGTATTCGAGCTTCGCGCCTTCCTTCCAGGTCTGCTTGCCCGGCTTGATGTTGCTCTCCAGGCTGATGCCCATCAGCGCTTCCTGGCCTTCGGCGTACTGGCGGACGACGTCGCGCCAGGCGATCGACTGCTTGGCGTAGTCCTTGCCCGAGTTGCCGTGCGAACAGTCCACCAGCACCGGCCGCGCGCCGTCGCTCTCGGCCGCCTGCGCCGCGGCGCGCTTCACGTCTTCGGCGCCGTAGTTCGTGCGGCTTTCGCCGCCGCGCAGGACGATGTGGCAGTCCGGGTTGCCCTTGGTCTTGACCAGCGCCGTCAGCCCGACGCTGTTGATGCCCAGGAAACTGTGGGCGTGGCGCGCCGAGACCAGCGCGTTGAGCGCCGACTGCAGCGTGCCGTCGGTGTTGTTCTTGAAGCCGACGGGCATCGAGAGCCCGCTGGCCATCTGCCGGTGCGTCTGGCTCTCCGTCGTGCGCGCCCCGATGGCCGTCCAGGAGACCAGGTCGGCCATGTACTGCGGCGTGATCGGTTCGAGGAACTCGGTGGCGCAGGGCATGCCCAGTTCGTTGATCTTGAGCAGCAGGCCGCGCGCCTTTTCCAGGCCCAGGCCGATGTCGCACGTGCCGTCCAAGTGCGGGTCGTTAATCATCCCCTTCCAGCCGACGGTCGTGCGGGGTTTCTCAAAATAGGCGCGCATCAGGACCACCAGTTCGCCGCGCGTGGCGTCGGCAACCTTCTTCAGGCGCTGCGCGTAGTCGCAGGCGGCGTCGATGTCGTGGACCGAGCAGGGCCCGACGATGGCGCAGAGCCGGCGGCGGTCGCGCCCGTGCACCACGTCGCGCACTTCGCGGCGCGCCTCGGCCACCGTCCGCGCGGCGGCCTCGGTGAGCGGCAGCTTGGCTTTGACCTGCGCCGGAGATTCCAGCGGGCGGATTTCTTCGATGTTGAGGTTCTCAAGCTGCTCGCGCTTGGTCATGATGCTGGGGCCTCCTGCCCCGAAACAAAAAACCCTGAGTCTTCGCTCAGGGCCTCGGGTCGTCTTCGTTTGCGTTCCAACCGCCTACGCAGCGTCCCTCAGCCCTGGCCGTGGCCAGGCGCAGGTAAAGTAGCCGTAGTAAAAGCGGCATGCCTTGCTCATGGAACTCACGCTATCACTAGTATTCGCGCTGTCAACTCAGGTAGGCCCTTGCCGTTTCAGCCGGACGGGTAGGATACGCGCGGGGAGCAAGGAGCCCAAGGGTGCGCCTGGCCTGGCTGACGGACCTGCACGTCAACTTCGTGAAGCCCCCGGCGTTCCGCGCCTTCCTCGAAAAGGTCGCCGCGACCGGCGCCGACGCGGTGCTCGTCACCGGCGACATCGGCGAAGGCCCTTCGACGCCCGGCTACCTGAATTGCATGGCGGAAAAGCTCGCGCGGCCGCTCTATTTCGTGCTGGGCAACCACGACTTCTACAGGAGTTCCTTCGCCCAGGTGGCCGCGTCCGTGAAGGCCCTCGCCGCGAAAGAGCCGCGCCTGATCTGGCTCAACGAGGCCCCACCCGTCGAACTCGCGCCCTGCACGGCGCTCGTCGGCCACGACACCTGGGCCGATGGACGCCTGGGCGACCTGGCGAACTCCCCCGTGCTGCTGAACGACTTCTTTCTCATCGAGGACTTCAAGAACGCGCCTCCGGACCGGCATCCGGAGATGCTGCGCGGCCTGGCCGACGCCGGCGCGGCGCATCTGCGCGCCGTGTTGCCCGCCGCGCTGGCCTCGCACGCTCGCGTGATCTGCGCCGTCCACGTGCCGCCCTTCGCGGAGGCCACCTGGCACGAAGGCCGGCCGTCCAACAAGGACTGGCTGCCGTTCTTTTCGAGCAAGGCCTCCGGCGACGCGATCCTCGAGGCCGCCCGGCAATTCCCGGAGAAGAAGATCACGGTGCTCTGCGGGCATACGCACGGGTCGGGCGAGTACGCGCCGCTGCCGAATGTGACGGTGCTGACGGGCGGCGCGGAGTACGGGACGCCGGCGGTGCAGCGGGTTTTTGAGGTGGATTGAGGGGACTGGCGTTATCGGGCGGTGGACTTCACTTGCCAGTGGCCGCGCAGAGGGCTCCTCTGGCACCCCCACCCCCCCCCCTCTTCTAGGGAGAGGGGGACTACGCTTCGAGGGAGAGGGGTGAATCGGCGCGTGATTACGCTTCGAGGTTAAGCCAGCGGCATTCTTCGGGCGAGAGTTCCAGGTCCAGCGCGGCGACGCTCACCTTCAGTTCGTCCACGTTCGCGGGGCCGATCAGGCACCACGTCGGGAAGTTCTGCGACATCACGTAGGCGGCGGCGATCTGGATCGCGGTCAGGCCCTTCTTCGCGCCGAGTTCCGTGGCGCGGCGCAGGCGTTCGAAGTTTTCGGGCGAGTAGTAGACGCGGATGACGTCCTTGTCGCCGTCGAGCTTGTCCGGGGCGAAGCGTCCGGAGAAGAACCCGCGCGCCTGCGAGGACCAGGCGAAGAGCGGCATGCGGTTGTTGCGGTGCCAGTTCTTCGCGGCTTCGTCGGCGATGGTGCAGCCGCCCCACATGGCTTCCTTGGCGGCGGCCAGGCTCAGGTGCGGGCTGTTGACGACGAAGCCCTTCAGGCCTTTCTTGTGCGCGTACTCGTTGAATTCGTCGATGCGCTGCGTGCTCCAGTTGGAGGCGCCGATCGCGCGGATGCGCCCGGCGGCGATGTGCGCGTTCAGTTCGTCCACCAGCGGGCCGACGGCGACCTTGGGGTCGTCGCGGTGGAAGAGCCACAGGTCGAGGTAGCTGGTCTTCATGCGCCGCAGGCTGTCGCTCACGTCGGACGCGATCGCCTGGGGCGTGACGCGCGGTTCGGGCGAGTACGGATGGCAGCCCTTGGTCTCGATGAGCAGCTTGTCGCGGTTGCCGCGCTTTTCGAGGTAGAGCCCGATGGCCTCTTCGCTCTTGCCGCCGCCGTAGCCGTGCGCGGTGTCGATCAGGTTGCCGCCGGCCTCGAGAAAGGCGTCGATCAGCGCGAAGGTGTTCGCCAGCGCCGCCGGATCGGTGCCGAAGACCATCGAACCCAGCCCCGCGCGGGAGACCTGCGGCTGGATGCCTTCGACCTTGCCGTACTTCATGGGAGCGTCCTTCCTGGCTAAAGCGCCATGATCTTGCGGATGCGCAGCGCGGTCTCGCGCATGCGGTCGTCGTCGCCGCCCACTTCGCTCACCAGCGCGCCGTCGAAGCCGATCGCGCGCAGTTCCTTCATGATCTCGGGCCAGTTGCAGTCGCCGTCCATGAGCTGCGTCCATTCGGGCGGGCGGCGCTTGTAGTCCTTCACGTGCACCTTCTTGATGCGGTGCTTGAGGTCGCGGATCCAGACTTCGGTAAAGCCGTAGTGGATCAGGTTGGCCGTGTCGAGGTAGATGCCGACCCACGGCGAACCGACCTCGTCGGCGAACTGCCTGCCTTCGCGCGGCGAGAGGATGAACTTGTTCCAGACGTTCTCGATCGCGATCGCGCAGCCGTGCTTTTCGGCGGCGGGCGCCAGGCCCTTCAGCGCCGCCACGCAGTCGTTCCAGGCGCGCTCGTAGGTGTCGGTCGCCTCGAGCTGCCCGGGATGCAGCAGCATCCCGTTCACGCCGAGCGCGCTCGCGATCTCCAGCCCGCGCCGCAGGATCGCCACGCGCTTCTCGCGTTCCTCCTTCTTCGGCGAAAGCAGGGAACCCGCGTCCTTGCGCGTCGCGATGAGCGAGCAGATTTCGAGGCCCAGCGCGCCGCAGGCCTTCTTCACCTGCTGGAGGTCCTGCGCGGTGGCGTCGATGCCGGGCTGGCCGTCCTCGCCGAAAACGAGTTCGATGGCTTCGTAGCCGAGCTCCTTCGTCCGGCGCAGGTCTTCGTCCAGGTTCTGGCGCTTGAGACAGAGTTGCGTGATGCCCGGCTTCATGGAGTCCCCCCGCGAACGCGCGCGTTCGTGCCCGTGAATCAGACGGCCGGAAGATAGACGGTAAAGGCCGTGCCCTTGCCGGGCTCGCTGCGCAGTTCGATGCGCCCGCCGTGCTGTTCGATGATCTTGAGCGAGATCGAGAGGCCCAGGCCGGTCCCGACGTCCTTGGTGGTGAAGAACGGGTCGAAGACCTTCGCGGCGACTTCGGGTTCCATGCCCACGCCGTGGTCGATCACCGACGCGGTCAGTTCGCGGCGCCGGATCTCCTCGGGCGCGCCCTCGCCCTGCTGTTTCAGCACGCTGCCTTCGGAAAGCCCGACGGCGATCTCGACGGCGGACTCCGGCTTGCTGGCCTGCAGCGCGTTCAAAATGATGTTGCGGAAGACCTGGCGGAGCTTGTCGCTGTTGCCCAGCACGCCCGGCAGCGGTTCCGCGGGCACGTCGAGCTTCAGCGTCACCTGCACGCTCTTGAAGTCGTGCTCCATCTCGCGGATCAGTTCGGTCAGGAGCTGTTCCAGGCGCACGGGCACGAGCGTGAGTTCGCGCTGGCGCGAAAAGTCGAGCAGGTCCTGGACGATGCGGTTCATGCGGTCCACTTCTTCGAGCACGATCTGCGTGTACTCGGCGTACTTGTCCATCTTCAGTTCGGGCTTGGAGACCGCTTCCTGGATGAGCTGCGTGAAGCCGCGGATGCTGTTGAGCGGGTTGCGGATTTCGTGCGCCACGCCGGCGGCCATCTGGCCCAGCGCGGCCAAATGGTGCGAGCGCCGGACCTGTTCTTCCAGCTTGCGAATCTGCGTCAGGCTGCGGAAGTTCACCACCACGCCCACCGTGCGGCCCGTGTGGTCGCTCAGCACCGACGCGCTGAGCCCCACCGGCACCGTCGCGCCGCCCACGCGCAGGCGGATCTCGTAGCGGTCCTCCGGCTTGCCCGACGACATGGTGGACTCGACCACCTTGTGGAAATCGGAAAGTTCCGCGATCGTCGCGATCATGCGGTTCAGCAGGGCGCTCTCTTCCATCTTGAGGATGCCCAGCGCCGCGTCGTTGACCCGGATGATGCGCCCGTTCACGTCCACCACCATCAGGCCGCTGGCCAGCGAGCGCAGCACCGAGTTGTTGAATTCGGCGGCGTTGAGCAGTTCGCTGTACAGCGAGGCGTTGTCGAGGCAGACGGCGGCCTGCAGCGCCATGGCGGTGCAGAGGCGCAGGTCCATTTCGGTAAAGGGCACCGCGCCGCTGATCTTGTCGAGGTACAGCATGCCCAGCACGCGGTCCTTCAGCTTCAGCGGCACGCCGATGACCGACTGCACCTTCATGCGGTGCATCGATTCCGAGGCCGCCAGGCGCGCGTCGCCTTCGGCGTCGATCGAGAGGAAACTCTCCTGCTTGTGCAGCACCTGCTGCGCCATCGTCCGCGAGATCGAGATTTCGTGCTTGGCCGAGAGCCCTTCGCGCTGGCGCACCAGTTTCTCGCCGGGTTCGCCTTCCTGCGTCAGCAGCAGGATCACGCCGCGGTCGGCCTGGAAGGCCTTGAAGAGATGGTCCATGACGCGGTCCAGCAGCGCGGGCTTGTGGAGCACCCCCGAGATCGCGACCATGAATTCGTGCAGGATCGTGAAGTACCGCTGCGCGTCGGGGATGGTCGTGCCTTCCTCGAGCGAGAGGTAGCCCTTCTCGTCCACCTTCAGCGCCAGGCGCGTGGTCACGCTCTTGGGGTCTTCCGAAAAGACCAGCGGCGGAACCGGCTTGGCCGACGGGTTCGGCAACTGGAGCAGAAAAACCGTGTCGCCGACGCCGATGCGGTCGCCGTTCTGCAGTTCCATCTCGCCGCCGATGCGCTGATCGTTCAGGTAGGTGCCGTTGGTGCTTTCCAGGTCCTTGAGGAAAAGCTTGCTTTCCTTGGCGAAGATTTCGGAGTGGCGGCGGCTGCTGGCTTCGTCGTCGAGCGAGACGTCGCAGCTCGCGTCGCGGCCCATGCGCAGTTGTTCCTTGGTCAAAGGAATGCGCCGGCCCTTGTACGGACCGTTCAGGACGACAAGTTCACCCAGAAATCCGGCCAATGGCGGCCTCCTGTAAGAATCGCGGATACAAGTTACGTACGTACCACTATGTGCGTACTTTGACAAGAACCGGCGCCAACGCTTGGCCTCGCCGCGCCTTTGCTTAAAATACGCGCAGGGCCTCAGCCCCGGAGACTGCCATGCCTGCCCGCCGAACCGCGCCGCCCCGCCCCGTCGTCCTGATGACCGATTTCGGCCCCGGCAGCGTGTACGTCGGTCAGATCAAGCTCGCGCTGGCCCGCGCCGCGCCGGGCGTCCCGGTCGTCGATCTGGCCCACGACCTGCCCGCGCACGACGTCGCCGCCGCGGCCCTGGTGCTGGAAGGCGCGCGCCATTTCCTCCCCGCGCCCGCGGTCCTTTGCGCCGTCGTCGATCCCGGCGTCGGTTCCGAACGCGCGCTGCTGGCCGTCACTTTTCCGCGCGGCCTCGTCGCGCTGGCCCCCGACAACGGCCTGCTGGCCCCGTGGATCGCGGCGGTCAGGCCCGTCTCGATCCATGCGGTGACCCGCCGCGCCTGGTTCCACCGGCGCGTCTCGCCCGTCTTCCACGGCCGCGACGCCTTCGCGCCCACCGCCGCGCGGCTCGCCCTGGGCGAACCCGCCGCCAAGGCCGGCCCGCGCCTTAAAGCGACCGCGCTCGCGCCCTCGCCCTGGCACCCGCTGGTGCGCTCGGGCTGGGCACTCGGCGCGCGCATCGTCTACGTCGATCCGTTCGGCAACCTGATCACCAACATCCACGAACGCGACCTGCCCCCCGGCCGCACCCCCGTCGTGCGCATCGGCGGACGCCGCCTGAAGTGGGCCGGGCACTACGCCGCCGTCCCGCGCGGCGTCCCGCTGGCCCTGATCGGCAGCTTCGGCTTTCTGGAGATCGCCGTCCGCGAGGCCAGCGCCGCCGCCGCCCTGAACCTCGGCAAGGGCGACTCGGTGAGCGTCTCGTTTAAGGACTGATGCGAACGGCTCGGGTCCACGAATACGCACGAATCAACGGAACTATTTTCGCGCCAAGACGCAAAGACGCG